>JBFHSI010000120.1:0-9969 GCA_041591245.1 Marinobacter sp. | reverse complement strand
GTTGAAACCGTTATCCTTTCTTTTGATCCCGAGCGTGAGCGCATCTCCCTGGTTATCAAGCAGATGGAAAGCGATCCGTTCGCCGAGTTTGTACAGCTGAACGACAAGGGCTCCATCGTCAAGGGCAAGGTTACTGCTGTTGACGCCAAGGCTGCCACTGTTGCTCTGAACGACGAAGTTGAAGCTGTGCTGAAAGCTTCTGAAATCAGCCGTGACCGTGTTGAAGATGCACGCAACGCGCTGAAAGAAGGCGAGGAAGTCGAAGCCAAGATCATCAGCATCGACCGCAAAAACCGCATCATCAACCTGTCTGTGAAGTCCAAAGATGTTGAGGACGACAAGCAGGCACTGGAAAATGTGCGGACCAAGGCTTCTGAAACCTCCGGTGCGACCACCATTGGTGATCTCATCAAGGAGCAGATGCAGCAGCAAAACGCCAACAAGGACTGATTTTTCCGGTTGGTAAGAAATAAACGGGCTCTAAGAGCCCGTTTTTTTTGTGTTTTTTTTTGGTTTGGCTAAACTAGAGTTCATGGGAATCCGGTATCCGATAAGCTCATAATAAAAGTGAAGAGGGAAATGCCTCATGACAAAGTCCGAACTGGTAGAGTTGATTGCTTCCAAGCAGACCCAGCTTTCTGTTAAAGATGTGGAACTGGCAGTCAAAACGATTATCGAGCATATGTCCCAGGCGCTCGCCAATGGCCAGAGAATCGAAATCCGGGGATTTGGCAGTTTCTCCCTGCATCATCGGGCTGCCCGCACCGGCAGGAATCCCAAGACCGGTGATGCCGTCGAGTTACCCGCAAAGTACGTGCCTCACTTCAAACCGGGCAAGGAATTGCGCGAGCAGGTGAATGACAGCTTGAAGCAGGGCTTTTAGGCTTTGTTCAGGGAACGCATATAATCTGGGCCTGTCCGGGTCCTATCGGGAGTGCTATCACTATGGCAGGGTTGCAGAAGATTTTTCTTATTCTGTTGGTACTGGTTCTTATCCTGTTGGCGCTTGTGTTCTCGCTCAATAACCAGATAGAAGTTCCACTGAATTTCCTGCTGTTTGAAACCCGCCCCCATGGTATTGCCGCCTGGATCATCCTGGCCTTTGTTCTTGGTGCATTGACCGGTGTGTTGATGACCATGCTGGCCAGCGTCCGTTCGTCGGTGACCCGGCGCTCCCTCCAGAAGCGACTTGATCGTGCCGAGCAGGCATTGGAGAAATCCAGAGCTCAGAACGACCGGACTCTTTGATGGACATAGTGTTTCAGTGGCTGCTTCTGACCATTGCAGTTGCAACCGGCTGGGCGGTAGGGCGCTTTGGTAACAATGGACGACGTTCCAGGACCACCATTGCCGATGAAGACTCGGTGCGGGACCGTTTGCAGTTCCTGTTTACCAACTATTCCGACCAGGCCGTAGAGAATTTCGTTCAGTCCCTTGCGGTCAACAAGGATACGGTCAGCCTGCACCTGTCCATCGGCAGCCATTTCCGCCTGAAAGGGGAGACGGACCGGGCGATTCTGATTCACCAGAATCTGCTGGCCCGGCCGGAGCTGCCCACCCGCTATTCTCCCCAGGTTACCCTTGAGCTGGCAAAAGACTATCTGAATGCCGGTCTGCTGGACCGTGCGGAAGCCCTGTTGCACGAGCTGATGGGCGACCGGGAGTATGGTCGCAAGGCAGCGCAGCAGCTTATTGAGGTGTATCAGCAGGAAAAGGAGTGGCGCAAGGCTGCGGGGGTGGCCAGGACTTTGACCCGTGGTGATTCGGATTCGGACATGTTCAAGATCCTGGCCTATATCACCTGCGAACTGGCGGAAGAGGCATTCCGTATTGATGACCGGTGGGCGGTCCAGAAGCTGTGCCGGGAGGCCCTGGAGTATGACCAGTCCTGTGTCCGGGCCACGCTGATTCTGATGAACCTGCATATCCGCCAGGGTAACTACCGGGAGGCAGCCAACCTGAGCCTCAAGGTCTATGACCAGAATCCCGAGTTCGGTCCCGAGGCCATTGACCGGCTGATGAAGCTGGAGCATGAACACGGCGATGTGGGCCGGCTGGTTAAGAAACTGCGCAAGCTCTATGGTGGTTACCCCAGTACCAGTCTTCTGCTGGCGCTGGTGGAGTCCGTTGAGCATTCCTCCGGGCGGCTGGCGGCCATAGATCTGTTGCGCCAGGAGCTGGAAATCCGGCCCAGTGTCCGGGGGCTGCTGTGCCTGGTGGAAATGGCCGGATATGAAAAGGGCATGACCACCGATGAGGGCCGGCTGGTGAGCCGTATCGGTCACCTGATTCTCCTTAACCGCCCGATCTATCGCTGTGTCAGCTGTGGCTTCTCCGGGCAGCAGCTGCACTGGCTGTGCCCCAGCTGCAAGCAGTGGGAAACCGTGCGCCCCATCCAGGGCGTGGAAGCTGAATAAACCCCTACAGACCATTCTTCAGGATATTGAGCGTGCAAAGCACTACCGACCCGAAAATCATCGTCGCACTGGACTACCCCTCTGAAAAGCCGGCTCTGGAGCTGGCTGACAAACTCGATCCGGCCCGGTGCCGCCTGAAAGTAGGCAAGGAGCTGTTTACCCGCTCTGGCCCACAACTGGTTCAGGCCCTGCAAAGCCGGGGATTTGATGTGTTTCTGGATCTTAAATTCCACGACATTCCCAACACCACCTCCGCTGCGGTTGCGGCGGCAGCTGATCTGGGTGTCTGGATGGTCAATGTCCACGCCTCCGGTGGTGAACGCATGATGACGGCCTGCCGGGAGCGCCTGGAGAGTTTTGGCAAGGATCGGCCTCTGCTGATTGCGGTCACGGTGCTTACCAGCATGGCGGCGGAGGACCTTGCCGGGGTAGGGATAACAGATGCTCCGGAAGTGCAGGTTGCAAGACTTGCGGCATTGACCGGTAAGTGCGGGCTGGACGGTGTTGTCTGTTCGGCGCAGGAGGCCAGTACCCTGAAGGCGCAGATGGGCAAGGACTTCACCCTGGTCACTCCGGGTATTCGTCCGCCAAGTGCCGAGCTTGGCGATCAGCAGCGGGTGATGACGCCGGAACAGGCGATCCGGGCGGGCAGTGATTATCTGGTGATTGGCCGACCGATTACCAAGGCACCGGACCCCCTGGCAGCCCTGAACGGAATCTGGGAAGACCTGGCGGCTCTTTGAGTCGCCTTTTAAAGGTTTCCAGCAGGCAAAGAAAAAGGCCGCTGATTCAGTGAATCAGCGGCCTTTGTGAAGAGTGGCTCCCCGAGCTGGGCTCGAACCAGCGACAATCGGATTAACAGTCCGTTGCTCTACCAACTGAGCTATCGGGGAACGTCGTCGTGTGTGACGAGGCGCGTATATTAAGTTGGCTATAGCGCCCCGTCAACCCCCTGATTGAACTTTTTATCCAAGAAATTTCTGCAGGCGTGCAACCGCTTGCTGCAGGTTTTCCATGCTGGTGGCAAAGCTCAGGCGCATATGGCCCGGAGCTCCGAATGCGGAGCCGGGAACCAGGGCAACGCCGGATTCTGTCAGCAGTTTTTCAGCAAACTCCACATCGTTGCTGGCATCCTTGTCGGCGTTGATGGCGCCCTGGAAGCTGGGGAATACATAGAAGGTACCGTCGCCCTTCAGGCACTCCACGCCCGGCAGCTTGTTCAGGGCCTCTACCAGCCAGTCATGACGTTCCTTGAAGGCCCGGACCATTTCCGCAACACATTCCTGGGGGCCATCCAGCGCCGCCTGGGCGGCAGCCTGGGATACGGACGACGGGTTGGATGTGCTCTGGGACTGAATCTTTTTCATGGCGCCAATGACCCGGGCCGGGCCGGCGGCATAGCCAATACGCCAGCCGGTCATGGAGTAGGCCTTGGACACCCCGTTCAGAACAAAGGTGCGGTCATAGAGTTCCGGGGTGGCGTTGAGGATGTTGCAGAACGGCTTGCCGGTCCACAGGATAGGTTCGTACATGTCATCGGTAGCCACCATGACCTGGGGATGCTTTTTCAGAACCTCGCCAAGGGCTGTCAGTTCCTCAAGGGAATAGGCCATGCCGCTGGGGTTGGAGGGGCTGTTGATCACAAACAGGCGGGTGCGCTCGGTAATGGCGCTTTCCAGTTGTTCTGGTGTTATCTTGAACCGGGTATCTGCAGCGGTTTCAATAATGACAGGCTTGCCCTCGGCCACCAGAACCATATCCGGGTAGGAGACCCAGTAGGGGGCCGGAATGATCACCTCGTCACCGGGATTCAGGATAGCCAGCGCCAGGTTGAAAAAGCTCTGTTTGCCACCACTGGATACCAGTATCTGGTTGGCTTCATAATCCAGCCCGTTATCCCGTTTGTACTTTGCAATAATGGCTTTTTTCAGAGCAGGGGTGCCATCCACAGCCGTGTACTTGGTCTGGCCGTTCTGAATAGCCGCAATGGCCGCGTCCTTGATGTGTTTGGGGGTGTCAAAGTCGGGCTCACCGGCACCCAGGCCAATAATGTCCTGTCCGGCGGCACGGAGCTCGGCGGCTTTGCTGGTGACTGCGAGGGTGGGAGAGGGCTTGATCGCCTGTACGCGACTGGAAAGTTGAAGGTCCAAACTTGCGCTCCTTAAAGCTGCATCAGATAGGGCTGCGACCGGCCGGGATTTCAGAAAGGGAGATGGCTGATTTGCACCCAGCCGTCGATCGCACAGATGGTATCATGAAGCTGTCATAACGCTAAATTTCTCGGTGTCAGGAGGCCGTTTCCGGCCCTGTTGCACCAAAGACCGGAGGTTGTCCGCCAATTATGGCCAAAAATGAACCCAGTGCTGCCAAAGATGGGCTGTTCCGAATCGACTCACCATACCAGCCCGCCGGGGATCAGCCGGCCGCCATTGAAGGGCTGGTGGAAGGGATAGAGTCGGGCCTGGCACACCAGACCCTGCTGGGGGTAACCGGCTCCGGGAAAACCTTTACCATTGCCAATGTCATAGAGCGGGTGCAGCGGCCAACCATTGTCATGGCCCACAACAAGACGCTGGCCGCCCAGCTGTACGGGGAGTTCCGGGAGTTCTTCCCGGACAATGCGGTGGAGTATTTCGTTTCCTATTACGACTACTATCAGCCGGAAGCCTATGTGCCGTCCTCCGATACCTTTATCGAGAAGGACGCCTCCATCAACGAGCATATAGAGCAGATGCGCCTGTCGGCCACCAAGGCGCTGCTGGAACGGCCGGATGCCATCATTGTGGCGACGGTATCCTCCATCTATGGCCTGGGGGATCCCAAGTCCTATCTGAAGATGATGCTGCATCTGGACCGGGGCGATCATATTGACCAGCGCCTGATACTCCAGCGCCTGGCGGAACTGCAGTACACCCGGAATGATATCGAGTTTCACCGGGCCAACTACCGGGTGCGCGGCGATGTGATTGATGTGTTCCCGGCGGAATCCGAGAAGGAGGCCATCCGCATCGAACTGTTCGATGACGAGGTGGAAAACCTCAGCTATTTTGACCCGCTGACCGGTGAGGTCCTGCGCCGGGTGCCCCGGGTCACCATTTATCCCAAGTCACACTATGTCACGCCCCGGCAGACGGTGCTGGATGCGGTGGAAAAGATCCGTGCGGAGCTGGAGGAACGCCTGAAACTCTTGCGGGACAATAACCGCCTGGTGGAGGCTCAGCGTCTGGAAGAGCGCACCCGCTATGATATGGAAATGATGCTGGAGCTGGGTTACTGCAACGGTATCGAGAACTACTCCCGCTATCTGTCTGGCCGGCGCCCGGGAGAGGCCCCGCCGACCCTGTTTGATTACCTGCCTCCGGATGCCCTGCTGGTGGTGGACGAGTCCCACGTGACCATTCCCCAGATCGGCGCCATGTACAAGGGCGACCGGTCCCGCAAGGAAACCCTGGTGGAATACGGCTTCCGGCTGCCATCGGCACTGGACAACCGGCCCATGCGTTTTGATGAATGGGAACGGATTGCGCCCCAGATGATCTTTGTGTCTGCCACACCATCCACCTACGAGGCGGAGCATTCCGGGCAGGTGGTGGAGCAGGTGGTACGGCCCACCGGATTGCTGGATCCGGAAATCGAGGTTCGCCCGGCCTCGACCCAGGTGGATGACCTGCTGTCCGAAATCCACGCCCGGGTCAGGGTGAATGAACGGGTTCTGGTGACCACCCTGACCAAACGCATGGCGGAAGATCTTACCGACTTCCTGATGGAGCATGATATCCGGGTTCGCTATCTGCATTCGGATATAGATACCGTGGAGCGGGTCGAGATAATCCGGGACCTGCGCCGTGGAGAGTTTGATGTGCTGGTGGGCATCAACCTGCTGCGGGAAGGCCTGGATATGCCGGAAGTATCCCTGGTGACCATTCTGGATGCGGACAAGGAGGGCTTCCTGCGCTCGGAGCGGTCCCTGATCCAGACCATTGGCCGGGCCGCCCGGAATGTGAATGGCAAGGCCATTCTCTATGGCGACCGGATTACCGGCTCCATGCAGCGTGCCATTGACGAAACCGCGAGACGGCGACAGAAGCAGCGCGCCTTCAACGAGGAACACGGAATCACTCCCCAGGGCCTGAACAAGAAAATTGCCGACGTTATGGAAGGTGCATCCGGCGGTGGCCGCGGCCGAAACAAACCCGGGCGCCTGGGGCAGAGCGCTGCGGAGGCGGCGGAAGAGTACCGGGTAAGGAGCGGAATCCGGTCGCCGGAGGAAATCCTCAAGGATATTGCCCGCCTGGAAGACGAAATGTACAAGGCCGCTTCGGAACTGGATTTCGAAACCGCCGCCCGCTTGCGGGATGAAATTGCCGAGCTCAAACAGGCGGCACTCAGGGGCGGCTGATCAGCTGCTGCGCCTGGGGCCGATGATAACCGCAGCCTGCAGCGGGTTACGGCTTCCGTAACGGGACATCTGATCGAATATCCGACGGTCTACCGGCAGATACTGCTTGTCGGCGACGGTTTCACCGGCATCCACATCTATGTCCGGGTCATGCAGGTAAACGAACCGGTCGTCGATGGCGCACACGGTCACCCAGTGGGGAACCCGGGAGCGATTCAGCTGCCAGGTACTGATCAGGATCACCGGAATGTGCCCCTGGGCCAGGGCCTGGGCAATGCCGTCCAGGGTCAGTGGGGCGTGGTGCAGTTGGATACCGGTTTTGGCGATATCCTCCAGAAAGCCCTGATGGACCAGTTCCAGTACCCGTTTCTTGCCTTCATCCCGTACTGTGCCCATGAACAGGGCGCCTTCCATACTGATCCAGGCACTTGCATGGAAGCCCCGGCGCCAGGCGGACAGTGCCAGTCCGTGGGGGCCACAACCGCCGTGTCCCGCCAGCATGAAAATGGTGGTGGCCTCGCGCCAGAGCCGCAGCTCTTCCTGGGTGGTCATGGGCTGATGTTCATCCAGCGCGGCCATGGCCATGATCAGCGCAGCCGGGCCACAGGAAAAGTCCGTGGTCTGGGGGTAATAGGGAACCCTGGGAAACTGTCGTGAGGGCTCGTAGAACAGTATCCGGTGCTCGAAACGCAGGGCATTGCCATGGTCTTCGTAATAGTCCCGGTAGGTGCCGAACTGGCGGTAGCCCAGGCGCCGGTACAGGGCAATGGCTGCCGGGTTGTCTTCCCGTACTTCCAGACGCATGACAATGCGCCCGCATTCGGCGGCAAGCCGCTCCGATTCCCTGACCAGCTGTTCACCCATTCCCAGCCCCCGGGCATCGGGGGAGACTGCGATGGAATAGATGCGGGCCAGGCGGGTTGCCGCATTCATCAGTACCAGGCAATAGCCCGCCAGTACGCCGTCAAGTTCGGCAACGAGCAGGCGGTCCCCCGGAACGTCCAGAAACCGGCGGAAGCTGCGGCGGGAAATCCGGTCGTCCTGAAAACAGCGGTTTTCCAGTTGGACAAGGTCATCCAGGTCGGATGGCCGGGCCAGTCGGAGCAGTAATTTATCCATAGGAACCTGGCTCTGAAGCGCGTCTTGGGGAAGGCCTTCTGTTGGCATTCCCGGCCCTGTCATTATGGGGCAGGGCGGGCACTTGTCCTATATCCCGGGTATGCGTGAAAGCACTCATGAATGGAGGATTGTGGGGGCACTGAAGCGGGCGTATTGTTGCGGAAATTGATGCCGGCTGGATCTTCAGGGAGGATTGCCGCAGATGTCCCGATTACTCATTATTGTTGACCGTGCCAAGGACTGGGCACCCTATTACCCCAGCGAAGATGTGCTGACCTTTGACCAGTATCTGCAGCAGCCGGCGATTTCCTCCAGGCGCGTGCGGGTGATCAACCTGTGCCAGAGTGCAAAATATCTGAGCCGGGGCTATTACTGCTCGCTGCTGGCGGAGGCCAGAGGGCACTCTGTGGTGCCCTCGGTGATGACCCTGAACGATCTGAGCCGGAAAGGGCTCTTCTCCCTGGAGCTGGAGGCCCTGGACAAGCGGGTGGTGAACTGGCTGGATGCTGCCGGTGCAGAGACAGACCCGGCTACGGAAACTCCCCGGGCACACTCTGAAATCCGCATTCGCAGCTATTTCGGTCAGGTGGAGCAGGAGGATCTGAAGCCGGTTGCCCGGGCGCTGTTCGAGCATTTTCCCTGTCCCATCCTGGAGGTGGTGTTCAAGCGCCGCCGGAACTGGCAGATCACCTCCATGAAGCCAGCCTCCCCCAGGGATCTGGACAGCCACCAGCAGGAGCTGTTTGCCGCTGCTCTGGACCGTTTCAGCGGCATGGTCTGGCGCAAGCCCCGTACCCGCCGCCATTACCGCTTTGACCTGGCGATGCTGGTGAATCCGGATGAGGCCATGCCCCCCAGTGACCGGGAGGCACTCAGCCGGTTCGAGAAGGCCGGGCGCAAGCTGGGAATCAATGTGGAACAGATTACCCGCAAGGATTTCATGCGCCTGCCGGAATATGATGGCCTGTTTATCCGGGAAACCACCGCCATCGACCATCATACTTACCGGTTTGCCCGCAAGGCCGAGGCCGAAGGCATGGTGGTGATCGATGACCCTGTGTCCATTCTGCGCTGTACCAACAAGGTATTTCTGGCGGACCTGCTGAAAAACAACAAGGTACCGACGCCGCGCACCCTGATCCTGTCCAAGGACCAGAAACAGGCGGTGGACCAGGTCATTGCAGAGCTTGGATTTCCGGTGGTGATCAAGATTCCCGATGGTGCCTTCTCCCGGGGAGTGATCCGGGCTGACGATGAAGACTCCCTGCGTTCGGGGTTGCGGGATCTGTTCCGGCAGTCTGCTCTGGTGCTGGCCCAGGAATATCTCTATACGGATTATGACTGGCGGATCGGGGTGCTTGGCGGGCGTGCCATCTATGCCTGTAAATACATGATGGTGAAAGGCCACTGGCAGATATACCAGCACGGCGAGTCGTCCAGTGAAAGCGGTGATTTCGAGACCATGCCCACCTACGAAGTGCCCAGAAATGTGATTCAGGCTGCTCTTAACGCCACCCGACTGATTGGCAATGGCCTGTACGGGGTGGACATCAAACAGACCGGCAACCGGGTGGCTGTGATCGAAGTGAATGACAATCCGAGTATAGATGCGGGGGTGGAGGACCGTTTTCTCGGAGGGGAGCTCTATACCCTGATCATGAACGAGTTCCTGTCACGGATGGAGGAAAACCGTCGCCGGTAGACGACGGCTCCCACCGGCATTATTGCCGGACCCAGACTCGCACACTTCCAAGCCAGGGGTATTCTGCAAGCTGTTCCCGGATATGCTCTGATGTCAGGGCACTACCCTCGGTTCGGGGTTCGAAGAACAGTTCCAGGTGTACCCGGTTCTTGAGGTAGTGGAGGCGCAGTCGGGTGCCTGCAGGTAGTTCCTTTATATGCCGTTCCAGCAGGTGGCGGATCTCCTCACGGGACGGGAGGCGTCCGGTGGTGTGGGGGCCATCCTCGTCGTTCTCGGCGTCTATGTGAAAGTTGATGTCCAGGATATTGTCCAGGGCATCCCGCATGCCTCTC
>JBFHSI010000119.1:0-9999 GCA_041591245.1 Marinobacter sp. | reverse complement strand
GACAGAACATGCAGGTAGCCCTCGTAGTCGGCAACCACAAGGTAATCCCCGTAGACCATGGGGCCGGTTACCTGCCGCCATTGCAGTTTGTCCTGGAGCCACAGTTCCCGCCGGTCCGATCCCCGGAGCGCGGTGATATCACCGTTCGCCAGCGTCAGATAGATATTATCGCCGCCAATCATCGGGGAATACAGGCTTGATGACTTGCGGTTCCAGATTTCCTGGCCGGTACGGATATCCACCAGAGCCAGCTTGCCCTGATAACCTACCACCAGCAATGCAGATTCCACTACCAGGGGCTGTCCGGCAATATCAACCAGGCGTTCCAGTTCAGTACGCCCCTTGGGCTGACCGACTTCATACTGCCACAAAGGCTGGCCGGACTCGGCAGACAGCGCAATAAGCTTGCCACTGGAAAACGAGGCAATGACAATATCCGAACCCACCAGAGGTGCCGCAACCGCACGCATGGTCAGTACCGGAACCACGCCATCGTATTGCCACAGTTTTTCACCTTTGTCCGTATCAAAGGCCAGCACCCGGCCGTCGGTAGTCTGAACAATCACCATCTTGCCATTGGACTGGGGGGCTGCCAGAGCTTCGGTCGGAAGTCCCGCCCGCCACAACTCCTGCCCGTCTTCACGGGACAGGGCCAGCAGATCCGCTTCCCGGGTTATCAGGTACAGACGGTTACCATCACCGCCTACACCAGCAAAAATACGGTCATCCAGCTCCCGGTCCCAGAGCCGGTGGCCATTTTCAGCATCAACCGCTACCAGTTCACCATCCGCCGATGCCGCATAGATCACCTCTCCGGTATTCAGCGGTGCCAGATACAGGAAGTCCCCGTCATGGCCATCGCCCACCGACCGGCTCCATACCGTATCCACTTCAACCGCATCATCAATCTCCGGAACCGGAAGCGGCTGCTCAAAGGTATCCGTGGTGCTGCACCCAGTCAGTCCCAGAAGAGCCAGGACGCCGCCAACCAGTGCTGCCCGGACAAGCCCGTTGCGAGGAATCCGCATCAGGCATCCTCCCCTACACCAAGATCGGAAAGCTTGAGTTCAAGAATACCGGTTCCGCCGCTGATACCCTGCTCATCGCGGGCACGCAGGTAGGCCGTACGGGCGCCGTCCCGGTCCCCCTTGGCCAGCAGAATATCGCCCCGGAGTTCTTCGAAAATACTGGCAAAGCTGCCAGCGTCCTTGACTCCATCAATGATGGCCAGGGCATCGTCATGGTGACCGGCGGCAAACTTGGCCCGGGCCAGACGATTGCGCACAACCAGGGAAAGCGCCGGGTGGTCTGCGGATTTTTCCAGAGCCCATTCCAGAGTTTCTATGGCACCGTCCGCATCGCCGTCAGTCAGTTGCTGGCGGGCCAGAATCAGGTTGCCGTATACCGCATAGGCACTGTCGGCGTACTTGTCCCGGAGAGTTTTGGCGATAAAACCAACAGTTGCTCCCCGTTCTTCATCACTTTCATTACTGAAAGCTTCCACCAGACTGACAAACTGGTTGCCCGCCTCTGCCCGCTGCTGGGCCTGATGGTTCTGCCAGCCCTGCCAGCCGAAAACAATCGCCAGAGCGGCACCGATGCCGATCAGCAGAGAGGTGCCATTTTGTTTCCACCAGTCCTTGATGGCCTGGATCTGTTCTTCTTCGGTGCGCAATTCCGCCATGGTGACTCCTGTAGTCGAATTTTTGCTCTTGTTCAATGAATAGTGGTCAGGCGCCCAGCGCCTCTGCCAGCACCGATGCCAGTTCCGCCTGGGCGATTTCCCGTTGCGGCTCATCGGCCCGCAGCGGCTTCAGGCCGGCAGTGCCCTCGGCCACTTCATTCTCACCCAGAATGACCGCATAACGGGCACCACTGCGATCCGCCTTTTTCATCTGGCTCTTGAAGCTGCCGCCACCGCAATGGGTCACAATCATGGCGTCCGGCAGTGCGGTACGAAGATTTTCAGCCAGTACCAGCGCAGCCGTTTCCGCACCTGTGCCCAGAGCAGTCACATAGACATCAGCATTGCTGTTTACCTGCTCAGGAATCAGTTCCAGGGTTTCAAGCAGCAGGATCAGACGCTCCAGTCCCATGGCAAAGCCCACCGCACAGGTGGGTTTGCCACCAAGCTGCTCCACCAGGCCGTCATAACGGCCGCCGGCACAAACTGTGCCCTGGGCACCAAGGCTTTCTGTGATCCATTCGAAAACAGTCTTGCCGTAGTAATCCAGCCCCCGGACCAGCGACGGATTGACCGTATATTCAATACCGGCAGCATCCAGCAGTTCCCGCAGGCGCCGGAAATGTTCCCGGGACTCTTCATCCAGATACTCTTCCAGGCTGGGAGCGCCCACCAGCACTTCCCGGGTGGATGCCACCTTGCTGTCGAGGATCCGCAACGGGTTGGTTTCCAGACGGCGCAGGCTGTCTTCATCCAGCTGGGCTTTGTACTGACTGAGGTAATCCACCAGCGCCTGACGATAGACCTTGCGGGCTTGTGCAGAACCAATGGAATTGATTTCCAGGCGGGTATGGCTATCCAGTCCCAGTTCCTTCCACAGACGGGCCGTCAGGATCAGCAGCTCGGCATCTATGTCCGGGCCGGCCATGCCGAAGCACTCCACTCCCACCTGATGGAACTGGCGATAACGTCCCTTCTGGGGGCGCTCATGGCGGAACATGGGGCCCCGGTACCACAGGCGGCGGGTCTGGTTGAACAGCAGACCATGTTCTTCCGCGGCGCGGACACAACCGGCGGTGCCTTCCGGACGCAGGGTCAGGCTGTCGCCGTTGCGGTCTTCGAAGGTATACATTTCCTTCTCGACAATATCCGTTACCTCGCCGATAGAGCGTTTGAACAGATCTGTCTGCTCCACCACCGGCATACGGATTTCCTGATAGCCGTACTGGTCCAGTACCTTCCGGACCTTGTCCTCAACATACTGCCAGACCGGTGTCTGCTCCGGCAGGATATCGTTCATCCCGCGAATTGCCTGAATCTTAGCCAAGTGAAACCCTTAAAACGTGTATCTGTAAAAGTTGAAAAAAGTCCCTGCGCCGTCAGTCGCCGGAACGGGCAATAACCGCCTCTTCCTGGGCCTGACGTTTTTCCACCTCTTCCCGGATCAGTCGTTCCAGATCATCGGTAAGAGTGGCATTGTCCAGTTTCTGATCCGGTTTGCCGGCCACATAGAACAGATTCTTCGGGCTGCCACCGGTCAGGCCGATATCGGCTTCCTTCGCCTCCCCCGGACCATTGACGATACAGCCGATAATGGCCACATCCAGGGAGGTGTTGACGTCCTCCAGGCGGGCTTCCAGATCATTCATGGTCTGGATTACATCAAAGTTCTGGCGGGAACAGCTCGGACAGGCAATGAAGTTGATACCACGGCTGCGCAGACGCAGGCTTTTCAGGATATCGAAGCCCACCTTGATTTCCTGCACCGGGTCAGCCGCCAGGGACACCCGGATGGTGTCACCGATGCCGTCCATCAGCAGCATGCCCAGGCCAATCGCGGATTTCACCGTACCTGACCGGAAACCACCTGCTTCGGTGATACCCAGATGCAGCGGCTGCTCAATCATGGAGGCAATCTTTCGATAGGCTTCCACGGTCATGAAAATCTCGGAGGCCTTCAGGCTCACCTTGAAGTTCTGGAAGTCGTGGCGATCAAGAATATCAATGTGGCGCATGGCAGACTCAACCAGGGCATCGGCTGTAGGCTCGCCATACTTGCGCTGCAGCTCTTTTTCCAGAGAGCCGGCGTTGACCCCGATACGAATCGGAATATTGCGGTCCCGGGCAGCACTGATCACCGCACTCACCCGGTCTTCACGGCCGATATTGCCCGGATTGATACGCAGGCAGTCAACGCCCAGTTCCGCCACCCGCAGGGCAATCTTGTGATCAAAATGGATATCCGCCACCAGGGGAATGGACACCTGCTTGCGGATTTTCCCGAACGCCTCTGCAGCGTCCATGTCCGGCACAGAGACCCGCACGATGTCGGCACCGGCTTCCTGCAACGCAACAATCTGCCCCACCGTGGCATCCACGTCACAGGTATTGGTGTTGGTCATGCTCTGTACCGCGATGGGGGCATCACCACCTACGGGTACATCACCCACCATGATCTGGCGGGATTTACGTCTGATAATCGGGGATTGCTGTTTCATGTGCTACTGACCGGTGTCGATAAATTCGTATGAAATTCAGTTTGCCAGGGTAAATTCCGAGCGGTTGTTGACCACCGTGAACCCGGCCATATCAACGGGAAGTCCCTGGAAACGGATAGAGTCAACAGCATTCACAGCCCCGATAACCACCTTGAGGGGGGCTTCACCAGCCACATCCACCTGGTCACCTGAGCGTTTCAGGGAATTGACCAGCCGTTTGCCCTGGGCATCGGTAATGCGTATCCAGCAATCATCCACGAAGGATATCTGCACTCGTCCGGCATCTGACGCCACTGGCGCCGGAGTCTCAGCTTCGACGGGTACTGACACAGGCGCGTCCGCTGCCGGAACCTGGACAACCTCATCCGGCAGTTCCGGCTCGCTGGCCAGAGCCCCCTCTTCAGGGGAATCTTCCGCTGGCACAGGGATTCCGGCATTGGAGTCAGGTGTTAACCCTGGTTCGGGTTCTGCAGAGGCATCATCCTCAGTGCCTGGAACCAGCAGGGTTTCTCCCTCAACTGCAGACTCATCGCTGTCACCGGGAGCCATAACCCCCGACTGCTCCTCGCTGACCGGAGCCACCACCGACTCATCTTCGGAAAAAACAAAGGTGAACAAAAGAATACCGACAATGACCAGTACGGTTGTCGGTATCAGAATCCTGGCAATCTGGCGTTTTTTGCGACGCCGCCGTTCAATATCGACCAGCGGGCTGGCTTCAAGTTCCTGGGCCTGCTTCTGGCGCAGGGGCTCCAGTTCCCGGTCCAGATCCGCAATCACCGCATCCGCATCCAGGCCCACGTGCACGGCATAGGCCCGCACATAGCCCTTCAGGAAAAGCTCGCTGCCGATCTGCTCGTATTCCGCACTCTCGATGCTATGGATAATTCCCGTTCGCAAATGCTGGGCATCGGCAACATCGGTGGCAGTAAGGCCCTTGCTCTCCCTTGCCTTTTTCAGCTGGAATCCGACAGTGTCAACAGTCACTGACTGGGGGTTCTCATCATTGGCCATTAGAAATCAACACCTTATATTTCCGGTACTCCGCTGACTCCGGGAAGTTGTTTCTCAGCTGCAGAGCCAGACTTGCCTCCAGGTCCCGATCATTCTGATACCGGGCAATACGAATTCCTGTCAGCAGACTCTCCGGAGAATGGCGCAACCGACTGTTTTTCTGCATCACTTTGGTCAGCCGGCTAAAGTACAGGGATGCGGCATCATATTTGCCTTTGTCTGCCAGAACCCGGGACAGTGCGAGCAAAGATTTTGCATCGCCCCGGGTCAGCTCTACAGCCCTGCGATAGGAGGCGACAGCAGCGTCGGTTTCACCCAATTGTTCCTGCGTCATACCAAGGTTGAAAAATACAGAACCGCGGTCCTGATACCCCGTGTCACGCGACGCTACGGAAAACTGGTCGCGCGCAGCTTTCATTCGTCCCTGACTGTACAGAAACGCCCCATAATAGACCCTGCCCCGGGTGTAGTCCGGGTCACGGGAGATGGCACGCTTGAAGCTGGACTCCGCCAGCTCCGTTTCACCTTCACTGTTATAGATAAGCCCCAGAGCAGCCTGTGCCGCCGGGCTGTCAGGATCCAGTTCCAGGGCCCGGTCCAGATGGTGCCGTGCCCGCTCCAGATTGCCCTGGCCGATATAGGCGGTAGCCAGTTGCACGTAGTTCTCTACTGCTTTCCGTTCGTCAGCTTCCCGGGAAAAGGGGCTGTCGGTCGTAGTGACACAGCCTGCGACAAGAGCTGAAAGCAGCATCATTACCACTACAGCAATACGTCCGTTCGTAGATCTATTGGTCACAGTCTCGCAATCCTCGCGTGTGCTGGTTGGCCATTCCTGTTCAGGGGGTTACCTGTTGAACCTCAATATAGCGCTGGCTGCGACGGGTCTTGTCCTCGACCCGGCCTACCAGCTGCCCACATGCTGCATCAATATCATCACCACGGGTGGTCCTGATGGTCGCAATATAACCGGCCTCATTGAGCACCGTCTGAAAACGACGGGTTGCGTTCATGCTGGGCCGGCGGAAATCGCTCTCCGGAAACGGGTTGAACGGTATCAGATTGATCTTGCAGGGCAATCCCCGCAGTATTTCCGCCAGTTCCCGGGCATGTTCGGGCTTGTCGTTCATGCCTTCGATCACCGTATATTCGATGGTTGCCTTGCGCTTGTCAGGCAGGCGACTCAGGTAGCGCTGGGTCGCGGCCAGCAGTTCGGCAATCGGATATTTGCGGTTCAGAGGCACCAGTTTGTTCCGAAGCTCATCATTAGGCGCATGCAGAGAAATGGCCAATGAAACATCTGTAACTTCGCCCAGGCGATCCAGTGCCGGCACAACCCCGGAGGTACTCACGGTGACCCGGCGCTTGGAGATGCCATAGGCCAGATCCTCCATCATCAGGTTCATGGCATCCACCACATTGTCAAAATTCAGCAGGGGTTCCCCCATGCCCATCATGACCACATTGGTAATGGGACGTTCCGGGCCCGGCTCGAAGGGCATGAACGCCTTTCGGGCCACCCAGACCTGACCGATAATTTCCGCCGCCGTCAGGTTACGGTTGAAGCCGCGCTTGCCGGTGGAGCAGAATGTACAGTCAAGGCTGCAGCCAATCTGGGACGACACACACAGGGTACCGCGCTCGCCGTCCGGAATCAGGACGGTTTCCACACTGTTGCCATTGTCCATGCGCATAACCCATTTACGGGTACCGTCCTTCGAGGTTTCGTCGTAAACCACTTCCGGACCACGCACTTCGGCGATTTCTTTGAGCTTGTCCCTCAGAGCCTTGCTCATATTGGTCATTTGATCGAAGTCACCAACACCACGCTGATGAATCCATTGCAACACCTGGGTGGCGCGGAAACGCTTCTCCCCCAGGGTTTCAAAGAACGCCTCAAGCTTGTCCTTGGGCATTCCAAGAAGATTCGTTTTTTCAGCAAGCACTGTCATTTCATAACCTCGATCAAATGATCAATCCGGGAGCCGCGATATGCGGCCCCCGGCGACAAAATCAGCCGCGCGGGCAGATTTCGTTATCATTGAAAAAATACGCGATCTCGCGCTCTGCAGATGCCGCAGAGTCGGAGCCGTGGACGGCATTGGCGTCGATGGAATCGGCGAAGTCCGCCCGGATGGTGCCGGCGTCCGCTTCTTTCGGGTTGGTAGCGCCCATCAGGTCACGGTTCTTCAGGATGGCACCCTCACCTTCCAGAACCTGAACAACTACCGGACCGGAAGTCATGAATGCTACCAGGTCATTGAAAAACGGGCGCTCTTTGTGTTCTGCATAAAAGCCTTCTGCCTGCTCCTGGGTCAGGTGCATCATCTTGGCAGCAACGATATTCAGGCCGGCTTTTTCAAAACGGGTGTAGATTTCGCCGATCACGTTTTTTGCTACCGCGTCAGGCTTGATGATAGAGAGCGTGCGCTCAATTGCCATGGTCTTTCTCCAGTATGGTTCAGATTGAAATTCAGGGCTGGGATTATACGCAGTCCGGAGCCTACTGCCTACCGGACTGCACGAAGACGGCTAACCACATCAACTATTTGCGAGCTTGCAAAGGCAACCTCTTCGTCAGTGGTAAAGCGGCCAATGGAAAACCTGAGGGCCCGGTGCGCCAGAGTATCACTCAGACCTATGCCCCGGAGCACATAGGAAGGCTCGATGGTTGCCGAGGTGCAGGCTGACCCCGAAGACACGGCCAGGTCCCGGAGCCCAAGCATCAGGGACTCCGCCTCAACCCCCTCGAAAGACAGATTGAGGATTCCCGGAATCCGGTGATCCGGGCTGCCATTAAGGCTCACACCCTCCAGCGCCCGGAGCCCCTCCAGGAATTGTGCCCTGAGGGATTCCAGACGTTGCGCTTCCGCCTCCAGATTTTCCCGGGCCAGGGCAAAGGCCTGCCCCATACCCACGATCTGATGGGTGGGCAGGGTTCCGGAGCGCATTCCCCGCTCATGGCCACCGCCATGAATCTGGGCCTCGATACGGACATCCGGTGAGCGCCGCACATACAGCGCCCCCACACCTTTGGGGCCATACACCTTGTGTCCGGACAGGGACAACAGATCCACCGGCATGGTGGTAACGTCCACCGGCATCTTGCCTGCCCCCTGGGCCGCGTCGCAGTGAAACAGAATAGCCCGCTGCCGCAACAGGGTGCCGATGGCTGCGATATCGGTGATACAACCCAGCTCATTGTTGACCAGCATCAGGCTGACCAGCACCGTATTGTCCTTCAGGGCAGCCTCTACCTGTTCCACCTGTATCCGCCCATCCGCCCCCGGAGACAGATAGGTCACCTCCACCCCGGCTTTCTCCAGCGCCTTGCAGGAATCCAGAACCGCCTTGTGCTCAACTGCGGATGTAATAACGTGAACGCCGGTTCTGCCCGCCACGGCCCCCTTGATAGCCAGGTTATCGGATTCAGTAGCGCCGGAAGTCCAGACAATTTCCCGGGGATCGGCGTGGATCAGTTCGGCCACCTGCCGACGGGCAGCCTCAACGGCTGCTTCCGCCTGCCAGCCGAAAGCATGGGAGCGGGATGCGGGGTTTCCAAATATGCCATCCATGGTCAGATACTTGACCATTTCAGAAGCAACAGCGGGATCAACGGGCGTGGTGGCCGCGTAATCCAGATAGACGGGCTTTTTCATGTTAGTCAGGAGATATGTTTGTTTCAGGCCGGCGCCTGATCGGACAGACGTTCGGTATTAATGGTATCAGAGTCGCCATCATCTGACTGACGGCGGTTCTGCCGGTCCGCAACCTGGCGGATTTCACGCTTCTCCATCAGGGTTCCGAGACTGATTTCACTCAGGAACTGATGGATCTGCTCACTCAGATCAGACCACAGATGGTGGGTCAGACATTTCTCACCTTGCTGGCAGTCGCCCTTGTTACCACAACGGGTGGTATCCAGGGACTCATTTACGGCATCAACAACTTCCGCAATGAAAATCTCACCGGCATCCCGGCTCAGGCGGTAACCACCACCCGGGCCCCGGATACTGACGACGAGGTTCTGGCGACGCAGACGGGAAAAAAGCTGTTCCAGGTAGGATAGCGAGATTTCCTGACGGGACGAAATATCCGCAAGACTCACCGGCCCCTGGTCTCCATGGAGAGCCAGGTCCAGCATAGCCGTAACGGCATAGCGGCCTTTGGTGGTCAGCTTCATATCGTCAGCCCCCTGGAGGGATTGAATCTCGGTTAACAGCAGCGAGTATGAATTGACCAACCATTCCAGTCAAGTATTCACCCGCGGGCGTCCTCGTTGTCATCACGGACACAGTCAAAATCCTCTTCCTGAAGCGGCGGCAGCTCCCCGTTCTGGTACTCACTGTTCACCTTGCGGATGGCCTTGCACATGTTTTCAATGCGGTCGTCCACAGCGTGCATATGGTCCAGCAGCGCACGCATACCCCGGGCTACCGGGTCCGGCATTTCCTCGGTAACACCATAGGCATCGAAGCCCATGCGTTCTTCCATTTCCTTGCGCCGGACATCGTCCACTTCATCAACTTTACGCTTGACGATAATCCGACCGGGGATACCCACCACCGTGGCTCCGGGAGGCACCGCCTTGGTGACCACGGAATTGGAGCCCACCTTGGCTCCCTCACCCACTTCAAACGGCCCCAGAATCTTGGCCCCGGCACCGACAACCACACCGTTACCGATAGTCGGGTGACGCTTGCCCTTGTTCCAGGTGGTCCCACCGAGGGTGACTCCCTGGTACAGGGTGACATCATCCCCGATAACCGTGGTTTCCCCGATAACCACGCCCATGCCATGGTCGAT
>JBFHSI010000118.1:0-10043 GCA_041591245.1 Marinobacter sp. | reverse complement strand
TATGCCTAGTTTGGAGAGAATACTGTTGAAGAGTCCCATGTGCTTTCCTTTTCCGGGTTGGGCATAACGGAATTGTCATGCCTGGACGATCAGGTCCAGAGGTGTTGACTGCCGAGAGGAGATGAAAATATTCGAGTTGTTATGTGGCTCTAATTATCGGACAAATCGCCAGGATGACCACTTTTTAAACAACAAATCAGCATCTGATTGTTCTAAGGCAGATTTTAATCCAAAGCTGGATCAATTCGGAGGCTGGCAGGAAAAACAAAACATGGACTAGGCCATGAGGAATAAACACTCTGGCTTTGATCCGGATATCTTCTTCGGGGAAACTCAACTAAAACAGGCTGATGTCGATTGCTGTTTTACAGAGAAAAAAATGGAGGCGCGGGTCGGAATCGAACCGGCGTACACGGAGTTGCAGTCCGCTGCATAACCACTCTGCCACCGCGCCGGGGAAAAGTCCGAAAGAAACTGCTGGACTTTCATGCTCTCAGGTGGACATTGAGAGACTTTGTCGATCCGTATTCCCCGCCGGTAAACCGGAGAGAAATTGGAGCGGGAAACGAGATTCGAACTCGCGACCCCAACCTTGGCAAGGTTGTGCTCTACCAACTGAGCTATTCCCGCTTGGTCAACGAGGGCGTATTCTACGGATTCGGCTGATTGCGTCAACCATTTTTTTCAACTTTTTGTTTTATAGGGATTTCTGGATAAATTTTGTCCGATTTTCCTGCCGGCTTCCGAGCCATCTCCCCCTGCCTCTCTTTATATACGGCTCATGCTACAATACGCCCGACTCACGGGGTGCCCTGCTTGTACCGGGCTGAGACCATACCCGCGGAACCTGATCCGGATTATGCCGGCGAAGGGATTGAGTTCGCATCCTGCACGGGATGTCCTCCGCGGAATGGTTACCCCCATCCGTTTCAGAGGAATCCAGTGCCATGTTTATCCGTATCACTTCCCTGCTCCTGACCTTTCTGGTCGCCTGTTCGGCCAATGCTGAAAGCCGGCCAGTGCTTAACCTCTATACCAATCCGTCGTTCGCTGCAGAATGGGGCCCAGGGCCTGCCATCAAGGCGGCCTTTGAGCAGCAATGTGAGTGCCAGCTGAATCTGGTGGTCATGGAAAGCGGTGGCGATATTCTCCAGCGTCTGCGCCTTGAAGGCGAAAACAGTCCGGCAGATGTGGTTCTGGGGCTGGATACCGGCACCATGGAAGCAGCCCGCAAAACCGGACTGTTAGCCTCCCACAAGGTGGACCTTTCCGGCCTGAACCTGCCAATCGACTGGAATGATCCGTTGTTTGTACCTTTTGACTGGGGCTACTTCGCATTTGTGTATGACACAGAACAGCTGGCAACTCCCCCTGCCAGCCTGGAGGAGCTCATCAATGCACCGGATGATCAGAAAATCATTATCCAGGACCCGCGCACCAGCACCCCGGGCCTGGGACTGCTGCTGTGGATGCGCAAGGTCTACGGCGATCAGGCGCCGGCAAAGTGGGAAAAGCTCAAGGGCAAGATTCTTACCACCACAAAAAGCTGGAGCGATGGCTACTTCTCCCTGTTCATGAACGGAGAAGCGCCCATGATTCTGTCCTACAGCACCTCACCGGCCTATCACATGGCCATCGACAAGACCGACCGCTATCAGGCGGCGGCGTTTTCCGAGGGGCACTACCTGCAGGTAGAAGTGGCCGCTCTGGTAAAAAGCTCAGACCAGCAGGCACTGGGCCGTCATTTCCTGCAATTCATGCTGACTCCGGACTTCCAGCGCCATATCCCGCTGAAGAATGTCATGTATCCGGCAATCGATCTGGGCCCGGAGCTGCCGGAAGTCTTCCATCAGCTGATTCAACCGGAAAGCAGCCTTTACTTCGATCCGGCAGAAGTGGCCAGTCAGCGCCGCAACTGGCTGGATGAATGGCTGGATGCCATGACCCGATAACCGGCCAGCCACCCCGATGCGCCCCACGGTTACCGCACCTCTGAGTCACCCCCGCTGGCAGAAATGGCCCGGAACCCTGCTGGCACTGGCGATTATCGCCATTGCCGCAGGTGGTGCCGGTGCACTGCTGTGGCAGGCTCCGGTACCGGATGTGACCCAGCTGTGGAACAACCGGTATCTGCGGGGCGTGCTCAGTTTCAGCGTGTGGCAGGCCAGCCTTTCTGTTGTGCTCAGTCTGTTGCTGGCGCTGCCCGTTGCCCGGGCTCTGGACCGGCAAAGGCACTTCCCCGGACGGGCGCTGCTGCTGCGGCTTATGGAGTTGAGCCTGGTAATGCCTACCATTGTGGCGGTTTCCGGAATTGTCGGCGTCTACGGCCGCCAGGGCTGGCTCACGGAACTGGTTAAGAGCTGGTTTCCGGACTATGGCTGGAACCTCTATGGCATCAACGGAATCCTTCTCGCCCATGTGTTCTTCAACGCGCCTCTGGCAGCACGTATTTTTCTGCAGGCTCTGGACAATATCCCGGCCCCGCCCCGGCGGATTGCCAGTCAGCTGGGGCTGGGCAGCTTCTGGCGCTGGCGCGCCCTGGAATGGCCGGCCCTGAAGCAGGTGGTTCCCGGTGTGGCAGCACTGGTGTTTACCCTGTGTTTTACCAGCTTCGCCATTGTCATGACCCTTGGCGGCGGACCTGCCACCACCACCCTGGAAGTGGAGATCTACCAGTCCCTGAGATTCGAGTTCGATTTCGGGCGGGCGGCCCTGCTGGCACTGGTCCAGCTGCTGATCTGCGGCTCCCTGTGGTGGCTGGTGGCCCGCAGGAAAATGACCTCTGCTCTGGCCCCTGACCGCAGTCTCGGAGAGCAGCCACCCAGATCCGACAATAACCGGGCCGGAAAAATCCGGGATGCTGCCCTGCTTGGCGCATTCACTCTGTTCCTGCTGCTGCCCCTGCTGGCCATTCTGACCAGGGGCCTGCCTGGCCTTGTACAGTTCTTTACCCAGTGGCAGAGCAGTCCCCACAGCCTGCAGCTGATGACGGCAACGGTCCGCAGCCTTGCCATTGCCCTTCCTGCAGGGCTGGTGTCAGTCATTACCGCACTGCTGATACTGGCCAGCCAGCGCTCAGCATCCCGCATTTCCGAAACGGCCGCCTATCTGCCGCTTATTCTTCCACCTCTGGTACTGGGCACCGGCCTGTTTCTGCTGTTCCGCCCCAGGCTGGGTGTCAGTCCTGAGGGCCTGGTTCTGGTGGCGGTTATCAATGCCATGATGGCCCTGCCCTTTGTGCTCCAGCTTTTGAAAGGCCCGTTCAACGGCATGGACCCGGCCACCATCCGGCAGGCCGACCAGCTGGGCATTCTCGGCTGGTACCGGTGGCGCTGGCTGTACTGGCCGCGCCTGCGCCGCCCTCTGGCTCTGGGTATGGCCTATGGTTCAGGGCTGTCCCTGGGGGACTTTGGCGTGATCGCCCTGTTCGGAACCCCCGACCAGCCCACCCTGCCCATGTTGCTGTACCAGCAGCTTGGCAGCTATCAGATGACAGCTGCAGCGGCCTCCGGTCTCTGGCTGATCCTGCTTTTGCTGGCGCTGTTCGGCGTATTCAGCCTGCTGGGAAGACCGGCTCCGGGAGTGGCGGTCAAGGCCGGGGAAAGAGCCGGAAAACTGGAGCCCATCCATGCTTGAAGTAAGAAACCTGGCCTTTCGCTACAGCCCGGAACATCGGCCCTGGACATTCGACTTCAGGGTGGATGCCGGGCACTGCATTGCCATCAACGGTCCCAGCGGATCCGGCAAGTCCACCCTGCTGGGATTGCTGGGTGGCTTTCTGAAACCGGAATCCGGGGACATTCTCTGGAACGGGGAAAGCATCGTTACCCTGTCACCCTGGGAACGCCCGATAACCAGTGTGTTCCAGGAGCACAACCTGTTTGAGCATCTGAACGTGGAAACCAATATCGGGCTGGGACTGCACCCGGGCCTGAAGCTCACGGAAGCACAGAAAACCGAGATCGCTGACGGCCTTGCCAGCGTCGGGCTGGCCGGGCTGGGCAAACGTATGCCCGGCGAATTGTCCGGGGGGCAGCGCCAGCGGGTGGCCCTGCTGCGGGCGCTGCTGCGAAAACAGCCGGTGCTGTTACTGGATGAGCCCCTGACCGGGCTTGATGAGGATACCCGCCACACCCTGCGGGCCCTGCTGCTGAAAGAAAAGCTTCAGGGCACCACCATTGTGCTGGCGAGTCATGATGAGGAGGATCGCCGGGTTCTGGCCGACAGCCAGTGGAATCTCTGACCTATTCCGGGAACAGGTCGCCCCAGGCCGCTTTCAGGTACAGCCACATGGACCAGAGGGTCAGGCAGGCGGCCACGTATAGCAGTGCTACCGACAGATCGGACCAGAGCACACCTGGAGGAAATGCCAGAAGCCCCACAATGGAAACCATCTGCGCAGTTGTCTTCACTTTCCCGATATAGGACACGGCGACACTGCCCCGGCTGCCGATTTCCGCCATCCATTCCCGCAGCGCAGAAATCACGATTTCCCGGCCGATAATTATCGTGGCAGGGATGGTCAGCACTATGGCCGCATGCTCTTCAATAAGCACCGCCAGAGCCACAGCAACCATTAGCTTGTCCGCCACCGGATCAAGAAAGGCACCGAAAGGCGTACTCTGGTCGAGCTTGCGTGCCAGATACCCGTCCAGCCAGTCTGTAGCACCGGCGAGAGCAAAAATACCGGCGCTGACCATATAGCTCCACTCCACCGGCAGGTAGAAAATCACCACAAACACCGGGATCATAATGATGCGGGAGAGTGTCAGGATATTGGGTAAATTCATGGGTTCCTTACTCGTCGTGCAGTGCTGCGTAGATGGTTTCCGCCAGTGCTTTACTGATGCCCTGTACCTTGGTCATCTCATCCACACTGGCCTTGCGAATTTCCTGTATGCCACCGAAATAGCGTATCAGCTCCCGGCGGCGCTTTGGCCCGACGCCTTCAATCCCTTCCAGGGTGGACTGGCGCCGCTTCTTGTCCCGGCCGGCCCTGTGCCCGGTAATGGCAAACCTGTGGGACTCATCCCGGATATGCTGTATCAGGTGTAATGCCGGAGAGTCTGCCGGTACCCGGGACACACTTCCGGTCATTGCATCGATCAGCTGTTCCATACCGGCCCGGCGGGTAACCCCTTTCGCCACACCGATCAGGGGAATATCCGAAATCCCTAGCTCTTCAAAGACTTCCCGGGCAATATTCAACTGCCCTTTACCACCATCTATAAATACCAGATCCGGGCGTTTGCCGTCGCCCCCGACAATCCGTTTATAGCGGCGGGTCAGCACCTGGCGCATGGCGGCGTAATCATCGCCGGCGGTAATGCCTTCGATTTTGAACAGGCGATAATCACTTTTAAGGGGCCCATTCTCGTCGAAAACCACACAGGATGCGATGGTATTTTCCCCATGACTGTGGCTGATATCAAAACATTCCATTCTTGAGGGCGTCTCACTGAGCCCCAGCAGGTCCCGCAGAGCCAGCAGACGACGGTATACGGTTTCCTTGCTGGCCAGATGGCTGAGCAGAGTCTGGCGGGCATTGGTCATGGCCAGTTCCAGCCAGCGGCGGCGTTCTCCGCGCACGTTCCTGCGTATGCGCACCTCCCGGCCGGCCGCCTCGGAAAGCGCGGTGGCCAGCAGTTCCTGGCCCTCGATATCCACCGGTACCAGAATATCCCGGGGAATCTCCCGGCGGGAACTGCCCCCCAGATAATACTGCCCCAGAAAGGCCGCCAGTAACTCACCCTCGGTCTGTTCTATGGAAAAACGCGGGAAGTAGTCCTTGGTGCCCAGCACCCGGCCGCCACGGACAATAATCACCACCACACAGACAATGCCGGCATCCTGGGTAATAGCGATAACATCCGCATCCCCGCCTTCGCCGTCCACGGACTGCTGCTCCTGCACATGGCGCAGATGGTTGATCTGATCCCGGTAACCCGCCGCTTTTTCAAACTCAAGATTTGCCGCCGCCGCTTCCATGGCAGTGACCAGATCCTGGATTACCGCCGGGTTCTTGCCTTCCAGAAACATGGTAGCCCGGCGAATATCCTGCAGATAATCCTCGGGGCTGATCAGTTCCACGCAGGGCCCGCTACAGCGGCCAATCTGGTATTGCAGACACGGACGGTTCCTGTTTCTGAAATATGATTCATTACAGGATCTTATGCGAAAAACCTTTTGCAAAACATTAAGGCTTTCCTTGACAGCCCCGGAGCTGGGAAAGGGGCCGAACCAGGTTCCTCCGCCCTTTTTGGTGCGCCCGCGACGGAACGTCAGGGAAGGATAATCCCGGTGTGATGACAGGTAGATATAGGGATAGGACTTATCGTCCCGGAGCAAAATGTTATAGGGGGGACGCAGGGACTTGATCAGATTCTGTTCAAGCAGCAGAGCTTCCGTTTCGCTGCCGGTAACGGTCACTTCGATGGATGCAATCTTGGCGACCAGGGCTTCGGTTTTCGGTGCCAGGCCGGTCTTGCGGAAATAGCTGCTGACCCGTTTTTTCAGGCTGCTGGCCTTGCCCACATACAGGATTCCGCCCGCCTCATCGTACATGCGATAGACGCCGGGCCGTTCCGTAAGCTGCTTCAGGAAGTCCTTGCTGTCAAACTTCCCCGGTTCCTCAGTAATGTCAGACCTTGTCGGCATCAAGCAATCCGAGACGTACAGCCATCAGTGCCAACTCAACATCACTGGAAATTTCCAGCTTCTCGAAAATCCGGTAGCGGTAGGTGTTCACGGTTTTCGGGCTCAGGCACAGCTTGTCGGAAATGTCCTGAACCTTCTGGCAGTCCACCACCATCATGGCGATCTGCATTTCCCGCTCCGAAAGACGCTCGAACAGGGACAGTTCGCCGTCCTTCTCCTGCCCGCCCCGCAGTTGCTTGAGCGCCATTTTCTGGGCGATTTCCGGGCTGATATAACGCTGGCCGGCATGGGCCATACGGATGCCCCGGACCATCTCCTTGATGTCGGCACCTTTGGTAATATAGGCGGTTGCACCGCTCTGCATGACCCGGGTGGGATATGGGTCATCGGCACAGGCGGTCACCACGATCACCCGGATGGAGTCATCAATACGCAGGATACGACGGGTGGCTTCCAGGCCACCGATGCCGGGCATGCGGATGTCCATCAGGACAATGTCGGGCCGCGTCTGGCGGACGAATTCTATGGCTTCCTCACCGGATGATGCCTCACCGATGACGTCCAGGTCCGGGTTATCCGCGAGCATCCGGCTAATTCCGGAACGAACCAGCTCATGGTCATCAACAACCAGTACCCTGATCAAAATTCACCTCGCATACCACTTTTCTGGAAAACACCGGCATTGTACCGGTTACCAACCTGCCCGGGTAGGCATATACCACTACCCCCGGTTAGACTAATGTATCACTCAGGCTGTCCGAGCCCTGCAGTATTTTCGACAGGATCGAACCAGACTACCAGATCACCACGGGTCACTGCAGCCCTTACCCGACTGCGTTCAGCCAGCGGATTTTCCGTATCGTTGAGTCCGTGGTACCGGGTGCAGTACTCGTCCACAAGGCCTTCCAGCTGGTCTTCCGACAGCAAATCCGAATCCACCACGAATTTTTCCTGGCGCGGGTCCTGCTCGGACTGCCGGGTCATTTCATCATCCATACTCTCTCCTTTTCAGGCCGCTATGTTAGGGACTCAGGTGCGCCAGGGAAAGCCGCATCAGAACATTAACCCTGGAAGATGGCGGTAATCCGGCATCTTCAAAAATCTGCCCGGCAGGTCTATCATTGCCGGTTTCCACAAGTTCGAATGCTAATGAATCGTTCCGTTTTCCGACTCACACTCCCCATTCTGTTTGGCTATATCCCCCTGGGAATGGCCTTCGGCGTGCTCTTTGCCACCCAGCTGGACTACCCCTGGTGGGTAGCCCCCCTGACGGGGCTGATCATCTATGCCGGTGCCGGACAGATTCTCGCCGTCAGCCTGCTGGCCGGTCATGCGGGCCTGCTGGAAGTGTTTGTGGCCATGTTCGTACTTAATTCCCGGCACCTGTTTTACGGGCTGTCCCTGCTGGGCCGGTTCCGTGGAGCCGGTTGGCGCAAGGCCTATCTGATTTTCGGGCTGACCGATGAAACCTACTCACTGCTCACCAGCCGCCCACAGGGTAACGACAGAGCCAAAGAGCAGGATATCGATTTCCGTATTACCGCGCTGAACCAGTGCTACTGGATTGTGGGCTGCGCCCTGGGTGCCCTGCTCGCCAACAACCTGACTTTCGACAGCAGTGGTATCGAGTTCGCGCTGGTTGCCCTTTTTATTGTCCTGACCATTGAGCAATACAAGGCCCTGGGTGACAGCTTTCCCATCTGGACTGGCGCTGCAGGCGCAGCCCTTGCCATTCTGTTTCTGGAGCCGGCACACCAGCTGATCGGAGCCATAGTGATCGTGACGGGAGTTCTGCTGATCCAGTACCGGAAACTGCGCACGGAAGTGGCAGGGGAGAAAATCTGATATGAGTGAAAGCGTTTATCTGGCCACGTTTATTCTGGTTGCTGCCCTGGCAACCTTTGCCACCCGGGTGATTCCCTTCGTATTTTTCGAGCGCCATACCGAACACCCGCTGATCCAGCATCTGGGGCGCTACCTTCCGGCAGCGGTCATGGCATTGCTGGCAACGGTATTCCTGCAACAGTCCGCCGACTGGCACGGAAAACTTCCCGGGCTGGACGCACTGATCCCCGGCCTGCTGGTCGTGGCCATTCACCTGTGGCGGCGCAACACGCTGCTTTCAATCGCTGCGGGAACAATCACTTACATGGCGATCCTGCAGTCGGGAATCCTGGCTGCCTAGGCCGGGTCTTCCACATTGGCGACCAGCCTGGAATCCTGAAGGGCTGCGTGTCTGTGTCGGACCACGCCCTTGTACTCATGGCTTTCAATCATGGCCATAAACGCCTCGATGGACGGATAGCGCACGAGCAGAACATGATCCCAGGATTCATCGGGCGGAGCGATCAGGGAACCGACGCTCTGTCCTGACCAGATCACCTCTGCGCCAACGGATTTCACGCAGGCCGCAGCTTCGTCCATATAGAGTTCATAGGCTTCCCGGCCGGTACGCTCAGGGGCCTTTTCCTTGTATCTGGCCTGCTCTCTGAATCGCATCAAATTCAGCATGACCACTGGCTGATCTTTTGGCGTATCCGCCAGCACTTTCTGAAGTTGTGCCGGGCTAGGGTTAACGGCTTCCATTCTCTTCCTCTTGGTTCACAGCATCCTGCGGCTACTATAGCCCAGTCACCGTGACATCACACCGTCATTCGGCCTTTGTTCGCGTGATTTATTGTCGCAGATCCATTTTCCCGAAGGAGATGGCCTGAATCAGCCTCTGGGCATACAATACCGGTTCCTGCCGGTGCCCTGCACCCATCACCTGAAACCAGCCATCCGGACGACGACCCTGGCATGCATCTGACCGAAATTTTTTCCCATACCCTCGAGATAACCCTCCCAGTCTTTGCCATGGTTTTTATCGGCCTCGGTCTGCGCCGCCTGGGCTGGATCGACACGCCATTCGTCAATACCGCATCGGCGCTGGTGTTCCGGGCAACCCTGCCGACCCTGGTGTTTCTGAGCATCACCCGGGCGGATCTTGAGGTCGCCCTGAACCCGGGGCTGCTGGTGTTTTTCCTGATCGCCACCCTGGCCAGTTTTGCCTTCGTCTGGCTGTGGGCCAGCTGGCGCGTACCCCGCGCAGACCGGGGCGTCTATGTTCAGGGGGCATTTCGCGGGAACTGCGGAATCGTCGGCCTGGCCCTGGCGGCGAACCTGTACGGTGATTATGGGTTGTCCGCCGGAGGCATTCTTCTGGGACTGGTTATTGTTTCCTATAAC
The DNA here is from genome assembly GCA_041591245.1 of Marinobacter sp. Taxonomy (GTDB): domain Bacteria; phylum Pseudomonadota; class Gammaproteobacteria; order Pseudomonadales; family Oleiphilaceae; genus Marinobacter. Next base: position 158 of record JBFHSI010000118.1, on the reverse strand, counting down.
ATCCTGTCGGTAATCGTCCTGCTGGCCTACCAGCCCGGGCAGTCGGCAAGCTGGCAGAAAATTTTCCACGACATTATCCGCAATCCGCTGATTATTTCCGTAGTGATTGCCATACCCTTTGCCTGGCTGGACATAGGTCTTCCGGGCTGGGTGCTGAC
>JBFHSI010000117.1:0-10211 GCA_041591245.1 Marinobacter sp. | reverse complement strand
TGAACCCCATCGCCGGTGTGGACTTTGTCCAGGGCGATTTTACCGAAGACGAAGTATTCGAGGCCTTGCTGGAATTATTGGGAGATCGTCGGGCAGACGTTGTAATTTCCGATATGGCGCCCAATATGAGTGGTATGGCTGCTGTTGATATCCCCAAAGCCATGGGGCTGGTTGAACTGGCCCTGGATATGGCAAAGCGGGTCTTGCGGCCAGGCGGTGTATTTGTGGCCAAAGTGTTTCAGGGTGAAGGCTTTGAGGCGCTGCTGGCAGATATGCGGGGCAGCTTCGACACGGTTGTGAGTCGCAAACCGGATTCTTCCCGGGCCAGGTCCCGGGAGATATACCAGGTGTGCAAGGGCTTCCGGGGATAACCCGGCAACTGCCCGGTTTGCACCGAAACGCATGGGTCGTTTCTGGTGGCCGGGCATACAATTAGTGTAAGGTGTCAGAAAAGGGATGGGGCCATGAGGGCCACCCTTCAATTCACAGGTGATGATCCTTGAACGATATGGCAAAAAATCTGGTTCTCTGGCTGATTATAGCCGCTGTGTTGCTGATGGTATTTGAGAATTTCTCCCCGGCCACCAGCGGACCGCAGGTCAATTATTCCCAGTTTGTTGAGATGGTCCAGCAGGGCCAGGTCAACCGGGTCACCATTGATGGCCTGGAAATTCAGGGAACGCGTAGTGATGGCACTCCGTTCCAGACCATCCGTCCCCAGGTGGCCGATAACCGGCTGATGGACGATCTGCTGGCCAACAATGTTGAGGTTATTGGCAAGGAGCCTGAACGCCAGAGCCTGTGGACACAGCTGCTGGTGGCGGCCTTCCCGATACTGATCATCATAGCTCTGTTCGTGTTCTTCATGCGTCAGATGCAGGGCGGCGGTGGTGGCAAGGGCCCCATGTCGTTCGGCAAGAGCAAGGCGCGCCTGATGAGCGAGGATCAGATCAAGACCACCTTTGCTGATGTGGCTGGTGTGGATGAAGCCAAGGAAGATGTGAAGGAGCTTGTGGACTTCCTGCGGGATCCCAGCAAATTCCAGCGCCTGGGCGGAACCATTCCCCGTGGTGTGCTGATGGTGGGACCTCCGGGTACCGGTAAAACCCTGCTGGCCAAGGCCATTGCGGGTGAGGCCAAGGTGCCTTTCTTCTCCATTTCCGGTTCCGACTTTGTGGAAATGTTCGTGGGTGTCGGTGCCTCCCGGGTGCGGGACATGTTCGAGCAGGCCAAGAAGCAGAGCCCGTGCATTATCTTTATCGATGAAATCGACGCTGTCGGTCGCCATCGTGGCGCTGGCATGGGCGGTGGTCACGACGAGCGTGAGCAGACCCTGAACCAGTTGCTGGTGGAAATGGATGGCTTTGAGGGCAACGAGGGTGTCATCGTCATTGCTGCCACCAACCGTCCCGATGTTCTTGACCCCGCGCTGCTGCGCCCTGGCCGTTTCGACCGCCAGGTAGTGGTGGGCCTGCCGGATATTATCGGTCGGGAACAGATTCTCAAGGTGCACATGAAGAAAGTGCCTCTGGCGGACGGTGTTGAACCGGCACTGATTGCCCGCGGTACTCCGGGCTTCTCCGGGGCTGACCTGGCCAACCTGGTGAACGAGGCGGCCCTGTTTGCCGCGCGCCGGAACCAGCGGCTGGTATCCATGGAAGAGTTCGAGCTGGCCAAAGACAAGATCATGATGGGTGCCGAGCGCAAGTCCATGGTGATGAGCGAGAAAGAGAAGCGTAACACCGCCTATCATGAGTCCGGTCATGCCATTGTGGGGCGTCTGATGCCCGAGCATGATCCGGTGTACAAGGTGAGCATTATTCCCCGCGGCCGCGCCCTGGGTGTCACCATGTTCCTGCCGGAAGAGGACAAGTACAGCCACAGCAAGCGCTTCCTGATCAGTTCCATCTGCAGCCTGTTCGGTGGCCGGGTGGCGGAAGAGCTGACCCTGGGGGCGGAAGGGGTAACCACCGGTGCCTCCAACGATATCGAACGCGCCACCAGTCTGGCCCGCAATATGGTGACCCGCTGGGGGCTGTCGGAGAAGCTGGGCCCGTTGCAGTATGATTCAGACAGCGAAGAGCCTTTCCTGGGCCGTTCCGCAGGCCAGTCTCCGACGGTGTATTCGCCGGAAACCGCCCAGCGCATTGATGAGGAAGTTCGTAACATCATCGATGAGTGCTATGAGAAGGCTCGCACCATTCTGATCGAGAATCGTGACAAGCTGGATCTGATGGCCGATGCCCTGATGAAGTATGAAACCATCGACCGGTTCCAGATTGATGACATCATGGAAGGCCGGGCACCGCGTCCGCCCAAAGGCTGGGGCGATAGTGGCCCTGCCGGTGGTGCTACCGTGGAAGAGCCGGCACCTGAATCCAAAGGTGCCGACGAGGGTCGCAACCCGGGTGGTGTTGGCCGCCCGGCGGGTGAACACTGATAACTTTGTCTGAGTAGCAGGCAGATCATTTGCGCCGTCCGGATTCCGGGCGGCGTTTGCTTTTCCGGGATACGAACAGGTTGGCTATGGAAATGAATTTCGCCGGGCGGGTGTTGGATATGTCCCGCTGCCATGTGATGGGAATCCTTAATGTAACGCCGGACTCCTTTTCTGACGGGGGGCGTTTCAACCGGCCCGATGCGGCACTGGCTCGGGCCCGGCAGATGGTTGCCGACGGTGCGGCCTTTATCGATATCGGCGGTGAGTCAACCCGGCCGGGTGCGGCTCCGGTATCCCTTCAGGAGGAGCTGGACCGGGTATGTCCGGTGGTGGAAGCGGTTGCCCGGGAGCTGGATGTGGTGGTGTCTGTGGATACTAGTACCCCGGAGGTGATGGCGGAAACCGTGCGCCTTGGTGCCGGCCTGATCAATGATGTCCGGGCCTTGCAGCGCCCTGGTGCTGCTGAGGCGGCTGCAGCTGCAAATGTCCCTGTGTGCATCATGCACATACAGGGGGAGCCTGATACCATGCAGGTGAATCCCGAGTATCGCAATGTGCGCCGGGAGGTCAGTCGCTTTCTGGTGGAGCGTATGCAGGCGGCAGAACGGGCCGGTGTGCTCCCGGAAAATATCATTCTTGACCCCGGTTTCGGGTTCGGTAAAACCCTCAGTCACAACCTGCAGTTGCTGGCCTCCCTGGAGCAGCTGCATATTCTTGGTCATCCTCTGCTGGTAGGCATTTCCCGGAAATCCATGCTGGGCGCCATTACCGGACGGGATGTTGGTGAACGCTTGCCTGCCAGTCTGGCCGCCGCGACAATATCGGCCATGAAAGGGGTTAGCATTATTCGTGTGCATGACGTGCGGGAAACGGTGGACGCTGTGCGGATCGTGGCGGCAATGACGGAGACAGATTGATGTCCGATAGAAAATATTTTGGTACAGACGGTATCCGGGGACGGGTCGGGGAATCACCGATTACGCCCGAGTTCATGCTGCATCTGGGCTGGGCGGCCGGACAGGCGTTCAAGAAATCCGGTCAGCGCAACAGCGTGCTCATTGGCAAGGACACCCGTCTGTCGGGCTATATGTTCGAGTCTGCCCTGGAAGCCGGGCTGTCCGCAGCCGGTGTTGATGTCAAGTTGCTGGGCCCCATGCCCACACCGGCCATTGCCTATCTGACCCGCACCTTCCGGGCGGCGGCGGGTATCGTTATCAGTGCATCCCATAACCCCCATCACGACAATGGTATCAAGTTTTTCTCCTCCGCCGGCACCAAGCTGGATGATGCCCTGGAGGCTGAAATTGAGCGCTGGCTGGATACGCCTATCCGGGTTTGCGAATCCTCCGAGCTGGGCAAGGCCTCCCGGGTGGATGATGCGCCCGGCCGCTATGTGGAGTTCTGCAAGAGCACCGTACCCAACGAATTCTCCCTGGAAGGTATGAAAATCGTGCTCGACTGTGCACATGGCGCCACCTATCACGTGGCACCCAAGGTGTTTCGCGAGCTGGGTGCCAACGTATCCGTCATCGGTGTCGAGCCGGACGGGCTCAATATCAACCTGAATGTGGGTTCTACCCACCTGCAGGCTTTGCGGGAGCGGGTGGTGGAGTCCGGTGCAGACTTGGGGATCGCTTTTGACGGCGATGGCGACCGGGTGCTGATGGTGGACCGGGACGGTTCGGAAGTGGATGGTGATGAGCTGTTGTACATCATTGCCTCCCAGCGCTATGCCGAGGGCCGTCTGAAAGGCGGTGTGGTCGGTACCCTGATGACCAACCTCGGGGTTGAGCTGGCGCTGCGGGAAATGGGCATTGAGTTCGAGCGGGCGAAAGTGGGGGACCGCTATGTGATGGAACGCCTGCTGGCCAACAACTGGGTGCTCGGTGGGGAAGGCTCCGGGCATATGGTGATCCGGGACTGCACCAGTACCGGAGACGGTATCGTATCTGCGCTGCAGGTGCTGCTGGCCATTGCTAAATCCGGTCAGTCACTGGCGCAGCTGCGTCAGGGCATGAGCAAGCTGCCACAGACCATGCTCAACGTCCGGGTGGCACAGCGGTTTGACCCCCTGTCCCGGGAAGATATCGCTGCTGCAGTGCGCCAGGCCGAGGCCCAGTTGGGGGACGCCGGACGGGTGCTGCTGCGGGCCTCAGGCACCGAGCCGCTGATCCGGGTCATGACCGAAGGACAGAATGCGGACGACATTACCCGTATTGCCAAAGAACTGGCCCAGGTGGTCGAGAACTCTACAGCTTAATTTTGTGTTTTCAGGCGGTTGTCTGCCGGGAGGGACTGCTGTATAGTTCGCCCTCCCTTGCATTGGGGAAGCAATATGCGTCGTAAGATTGTAGCCGGGAACTGGAAAATGAACGGGTCGAAAGACCTGGCGGAAAAGCTTGTAGGCTATGTCCGTTCAGAGATCGGCGCCCTTGATAATGGCGTGGAGGTTGTTATTATCCCTCCCGCAGTTTATGTCAGGGATGTTCTGGAACAGGCAGCCGGAGAGCTGGTTGTAGGTGTTCAGAACATCAGTCAGTGGGAATCCGGTGCCTATACCGGGGAAATATCCGCCGACATGGTGAAAGACGCAGGTTGCACCTGTGCGCTTGTGGGGCATTCCGAGCGGCGTCAGCTGTTCGGGGAAACCGATGAGGTGGTTGCCGACAAGGTCGTTCGTCTGGTTTCCTCAGGTTTGCTTGCCATTCTGTGTGTTGGCGAGACCCTGGAGGAGCGCGAAGCCGGGCAGGCAGCTGCAGTGGTTGCGTCCCAGGTCAGGAAAGGGCTTGCGGGTGTAGGTGCTGATCAGTGGCTGAATGTCGCTGTTGCCTATGAGCCGGTTTGGGCCATAGGTACCGGTAAAACCGCCAGTGCTGAGGATGCCCAGGATATGCATGCCGGTATTCGTCAGGTTCTTGAAGAGCTTGGTGCTCCGGCAGAGAGTATTTCGCTACTTTACGGCGGCAGTGTAAAAGCGGATAATGCGGCGTCGCTTTTTTCCATGCCGGATATTGATGGCGGGTTGATCGGTGGTGCATCGCTGATCGCAGAAGATTTTGTAAGTATTTGCCGGTCAATGCCGGCGGGTATCTAAACAACAGGTTCGCGAGAGTCGTTATGGATTGGTTGGAAACACTGGTAGTCGTTGTGCACGTGATCATCGCGGTGGCGCTGGTGGGTCTGGTTCTGATCCAGCAGGGTAAAGGTGCGGATGCCGGTGCGGCATTCGGTGGCGGTGCTTCCCAGACTGTGTTTGGCAGTCAGGGCAGTGGCAGCTTCCTGACCCGGTTCACTACGATTCTGGCTATTGTGTTCTTTGTGACAAGTTTTTCGCTGGCGGTATTTGCCAAGCAGCGTGCGGAAGTGGCGAGTGAAGCAGGAATTCCGGTTGTTCAGGAATCTTCTGCTCCGGCGCCTGCCGAACCGGTCGCTGCTGACAATGCCGATGATGCTGGCGAAGCCGGGGCCGGGGAGTCTGATCTTCCCGGTCTCGAGTAAGGGTGCTGCCCAAGTGGTGGAACTGGTAGACACGCTATCTTGAGGGGGTAGTGGCGAAAGCCGTGCCGGTTCGAGTCCGGCCTTGGGCACCATATGTACGAAGAAACGGCTTGGATTTTCCAGGCCGTTTTTTTTGGTCAGTCCTTGACCAGTCCGGCGGGGCTCTCTATACTCCGGCGGATATTGGGATCAGTTGGCGTATGCCGTCTGGTTTCTGGCAGGCCAGGTGTCTGTCAGCAGGAAGCGGTTCATCGTTTTGTTTCCTGTGAGTTCTTGCAACAAAGAGCCCCACCTAAGGGGCTTTTTGATTAAGGGGCCTGGCGCATCAGGCCCTGGTGCATAAAAAGGGCTGATAAAACAGCCCTTTTTTTGTTTTTGTGGCCGGTAAATTTTGAAGATGGAGATGGCATAACTTGTCAGCCAAGCTTAAACAACTGGAAGACATCATCAGGCCTGTGGTCGAAGGCCTGGGCTATGAATTCTGGGGAATCGAATATCGTTCGCGGGGCTATCAGTCAATGCTGCGCGTATTTATTGACGATGCCGAAAACGGTATCAGTATTGAAGACTGCGAAAAGGTCAGTCGTCAGGTCAGCGGCGTGATGGATGTGGAAGACCCCATACAGTCCGAATACACGCTGGAAGTTTCCTCCCCGGGAATGGATCGCCCCCTGTTTCGTCTGGAACAGTATGAGGCATTCATCGGGCACCAGGTGCAGATTCGTCTGCGCATGGCTTTTGAAGGACGCCGGAAGTTCCAGGGAGTCATCCGTGCGGTTGAGGGCGAGGATGTGGTTATCGTTATGGACGATCACGAATACCTGTTGCCGTTTGACAGTATCGAGAAGGCCAAGATTATTCCGGTATTTGAATGATTTCATACAAGAAGATTTGTGTACGTACAGTTTATTTAAGGGCAGGGCAATCCAATGAGTAAAGAGATCTTGCTGGTAGTCGAATCCGTCTCCAATGAGAAGGGTGTCGACAAGGATGTGATATTCGAGGCGATCGAGCTGGCGCTCGCCACCGCTGCCAAAAAACGTTACGAGGATGAAGACGCTGACATCCGGGTTTCCATCGATCGGCGTACCGGAGAGTATGAAACCTTCCGTCGCTGGCTGGTTGTGGATAATGATGCCGTTCCGGCTCTGGGCACTGAGCTGACCATGCAGGAAGCGGAAGAGATCGACAAGGATCTGCGCCCTGGTGACATTCACGAAGAGAAAATCGACTCCGTTGCTTTCGGGCGCATTGGTGCCCAGGCGGCGAAACAGATCATTTTCCAGAAGGTTCGGGAAGCTGAGCGTCAGAAGATTGTCGACAGCTATCGGGACCGGGTTGGTGAGCTGGTTTCCGGTACCGTCAAGAAGGTGACACGGGACAACGTTATCGTTGACCTGGGGGCCAACGCCGAAGCCCTGCTGCCCAGGGAGAATCTGATTCCCCGGGAAAGTTTCCGCATGGGCGACCGGGTGCGCTCCCTGCTGCTGGAAATCCGTACCGATCATCGTGGCCCCCAGCTGATTCTCAGCCGTACCGCTCCGGAGATGCTGGTGGAGCTGTTCCGCATTGAGGTTCCCGAGATCGCCGAAGAGCTGATTGAGATCCGTGGTGCGGCCAGGGATCCGGGCTCACGGGCCAAGATTGCTGTGAAAACCAACGACCGCCGTATTGATCCGGTGGGTGCCTGTGTCGGTATGCGGGGCTCCCGTGTACAGGCGGTATCCAACGAGTTGGGCGGTGAACGGGTTGATATCGTGCTGTGGGATGACAATCCCGCGCAGCTGGTCATCAATGCCATGGCTCCGGCCGAGGTTGCCTCCATTGTGATGGACGAAGATCGTCACACCATGGATGTTGCCGTTGCTGCGGATAACCTGGCCCAGGCCATTGGCCGGAACGGACAGAATGTCCGCCTGGCAACAGAACTGACCAGCTGGACCCTGAACGTGATGACGGAAGAAGAAGCCGGTGAGCGTCAGGAACAGGAGTACAATCGACTGGTAGAACACTTCACAAAATTCCTGGATGTCGATGAAGAACTGGCCGGCGTCCTTGTGGAGGAAGGCTTCACTTCGATTGAAGAAGTGGCATACGTTCCCATGGAGGAAATGCTGGGTATTGAGGGTTTTGACGAGGATACCGTCACTGAGTTGCGCCGCCGTGCTAAGGATGTACTGTTGAACCAGGCGCTTGCCAGTGAGGAGGCTCTGGAAGGTGCGGAGCCGGCTGAGGATCTTCTGGGCATGGAAGGCATGGACCGTGCGTTGGCATTCAAGCTGGCTGGCATGGGTGTGCGTACCATGGAAGATCTGGCCGAGCAGTCTGTAGATGACCTGCTCGATATTGAAGGTATGGATGAGGAGCGTGCAGGTACTTTGATCATGACCGCACGTGCCCCCTGGTTTGAAGACCAGGCTTAATTCGGGAGGAGGACCAGTATGGCGGAAGTAACGGTAAAACAACTGGCCGATGATATAGGCGCTCCCGTGGATCGTTTGCTGAAGCAGATCGTGGAGGCGGGCCTGAAAGCCCGTTCTGAAAACGATGCTGTATCCAGCGATGAGAAGCAGCAGTTGCTGGCCTATCTGAGGAAAACACACGGGGACGGCGAAGCGGAGCCCCAGAAGATTACGTTGAAGCGTAAAACCACGACCACGCTCAAGGCGGGTAAGGCGAAAACGGTCAACGTAGAAGTCCGCAAGCGTCGTACCTATATCAAGCGTACGGAAGTTCAGCCTGAGGCCGAAGCGCCCCAGCCGGAAGAAGTGGCAGAACAGCCAGTTCAGGCTCCGGCCGAGGAAGTGGCAGCAGTGACTGCAGAGCAGGCTCCCGCAGCTGAGGCTGTGGCCACCCAGGAAACACCGGCAGAAACGGCCAAGGAACCGGAAGCACCGGTCGCGGAAACAGCACCTGTTGCTGATGCTGCGCCCGAGCCTGTGACTGCTCCGGAAGATATTCCTCTTCCTCCTGCCGACGGCGAAGGTAAAGACCGGAAGCAGCCCAAGAAGAAGAAAGAGAAAGTCCGGGAGCGCGGTGAAGAAGTCGATGATGGCAAGCCGAAGAAGAAATCGGCGGGTCACCGGGGCCCTCGTGCCCGTACTGCGGCAGAACCTCTGGTTATTTCCGAGGATGAAGACGATAGCACTCTGCGCAAGCCGCTGAGAGCGAAAAAGAAACCCAAAGAGAAGCGTCATGGCTTCGAGAGGCCGACCAAACCAATGGTCAGAGAAGTAGAGATTCCCGAAACAATTACCGTCGGTGACCTTGCCCAGCGTATGGCTGTAAAGGCTGCAGATGTTATCAAGACACTGATGGGTATGGGTGTTATGGCCACCATCAACCAGGCGCTGGATCAGGAAACGGCTGTTCTGGTTACTGCCGAGCTGGGACACACTCCGAAGGCTGTCAGCGATGACGCTTTCGAAGAGGAAGTCCTCAGCGAATTCACCACTGAAGAAGGTGGTGTCAAGGTCAAGCGGGCTCCTGTAGTCAGTGTTATGGGCCACGTTGACCACGGCAAGACCTCACTGCTCGACTATATCCGTCGTACCAAGGTGGCTTCCGGTGAGTCTGGTGGTATTACCCAGCATATTGGTGCATACCACGTTAAAACTGCCCAGGGCATGATTTCCTTCCTGGATACCCCGGGCCACGCAGCGTTTACCGCCATGCGTGCCCGTGGTGCCCAGTGTACCGATATCGTTATTCTGGTAGTGGCAGCTGACGACGGCGTTATGCCCCAGACCAAGGAGGCTGTTCAGCACGCCCGTTCGGCTGGCGTTCCCATCGTGGTTGCCATCAACAAGATGGACAAGGAAGAAGCCGATCCGGACCGCATCAAAACCGAACTGGCTGCACTGGATGTAATTCCGGAAGACTGGGGCGGAGATGTCCAGTTCGTACCTGTATCGGCACATACCGGCCAGGGCATCGATGAACTGCTGGAAGCCGTCCTGCTGCAGGCTGAAATCCTGGAACTGGAAGCTTCTCCCGATGCGGCTGCCAAAGGTGTCGTGGTGGAATCCAGCCTCGAACGTGGTCGCGGTTCCGTAGCTACCGTTCTGGTTCAGAACGGTACCCTGAAACGGGGTGACATGGTTGTTGCCGGTTCCTACTTCGGTAAGGTCCGTGCCATGACCAACGAAGCCGGCAAGCAGGAAAAATCTGCCGGGCCTTCCATTCCTGTGGAAATTCTTGGCCTGAACGGTACTCCGGATGCCGGTGACGAGTTCTTCGTGGTGGCGGACGAGAAGAAAGCCCGGGAACTGGC
>JBFHSI010000116.1:0-10214 GCA_041591245.1 Marinobacter sp. | reverse complement strand
TCATTCTCCATCAGGAAGTTTCGGCGGGCTCCATACTCTTACCGGCCCGGCTACTCCAGACAAAGACCAGGACAAACACCACCAGAGCGCCCGCATCCACCAGAATCAGGTCATGGGGCCACAGCATCAGCAGTCCGAGCACAAGCATCAGCAGCCGAGTGCCCCACCCCAGCGGATGTTCCAGGTAGCCCTCAAGACAGGCAACAATGGCATATATGCCAAACAGCGAGAAACCAAATACCTGCAGCATCTGGGGAATATCCCCGGTAATCAGCGGCGTATAGGCAAACAGCAAGGGTACGATATAAAGACCTTTGGCCAGCTTCCAGGCGGTAAAGCCGGTACGCATCTGGGGGGTTCCGGCAATGGCGGCTGCCGCAAAGGCCGTCAGACAAACCGGAGGAGTCACATTGGAGTCCTGGGACAGCCAGAAAATGATCATATGCGCCGCCACCAGCATCAGGGACAGGGCCTCCGGCGACATGGCCTGCTCCAGCAGCTGATTACTGAAAGTATCCGGCACCAGCGCCAGAAGCTGCTGTGCCGTCGCCATATCCATGGGGCCGCTGAGCTGATCCAGACTTTCCGGCGCCACCAGCATGAAAATCATCCGGGCCTGCTCCGGCAGGTTTCCGGTCATCAGCAGCTCCAGCAACTGGCTCTGGGCAATCAGGCTGTAGATGGCCGGTGCCGACAGGGTAGCCAGAACGATATAGGCGGCGGTTACCGGCAGGCCCATACCCAGAATCAGGGACGCCAGTGCCACCAGGGTAATGGTTACCAGCAGGCTGCCCCCGGCCCACTGGGTAATCATCAAGGAAAAGGTATTACCGATGCCGGTGGTGGACACCACCATTACAATCAGGCCAACCGTAATCAGCAGAATCGCAGTGGTCATGATATTCCGGGTGCCGGTGACCAGGGCCTCCATAATGTCCTTTATTCCCATGGGATGGGCGGACAGGCGGGAGGCCAGCACAACCGACAGAATGGCGATTCCGGCGGCATAGGTGGGGGTAAAACCATAAACCAGAGCCGCCACCAGCACCACCAGCGGCAGCAGGAAATGCCAGCCGCCCCGGAGTACCTCCTTCAGGGACGGCACCGGCTCATCCTCCAGCCGTACAGCATGGCTGCGCCTGGCTTCAATGCGCACGAACATGGCCACGGACAGGAAGTACAGCAAGGCTGGCAGAGCCGCCACGGCAATAATAGTGAGGTAGGACACCTGGGTATAGGAGGCCATGATAAAAGCCCCTGCCCCCATCACCGGGGGCATCAGCTGCCCGCCCGTTGAAGCGGCTGCCTCCACCCCCGCAGCAAAGCGCGCCGGAAAACCGGCCCGGCGCATCAGGGGAATGGTGATCACCCCTGTGGAAACCGTGTTGGCCACGCTGGAACCAGATACCGACCCCATCAGCCCGGAGGCAAACACCGCCACCAGGCCCGGTCCGCCGACAAACCGGCCGGCAGCACAACGGGCCAGCTCGATAATGAAATCCCCGGCACCGGACTTGACCAGAAAAGCCCCGAACAGGATGAACATGAACACATAGGTCCAGGAAATCCGGGCAATGGAGCCCAGCATGCCCTGCCCTCCCAGATAGGAGCGGAAGAGCACAGTTTCCCAGGACAGCCCCGGGAAATTGAAGATGCCGTCCACATACTGGCCCCACCAGGCCACATACGTCAGGGCAATCATGCACAGAACAGGAATAAACCAGCCCACCGTGCGCCGGGCAAATTCCAGAACCAGCACCACCGCAGCGACGGAGACCAGCCAGTCCGCGGTATCAAAATTTACCCCCCGCTGGTACAGATCATCCTCGAACAGTATCAGGTAGAAGGCACAGGCCAGCGCCATCAGCCCCAGAACCATATCAAGCCCCAGAACCAGCTTCTGCCCGGTCACCGACCGGGCCCTGAACATGGGCGTGGTCAGGGCACAGATAAGCCCGAACAGCCCGAAATGGAGCGCCGATGTCCACAGCTCCGAAAGCGTGGATAGGGTATTGAAATAGATATGTGCCAGTGCGGTCAGCAGCGCCAGGGCAAAGATCACAGGCCCCAGCAGGGGATGCTCCAGGCGCTCCCTGGCCGCACCGGCACTTTCATCCCGGACTTCAGGTACCGGTATGCCAGTGCTGGTCTCAGTCACGGTTACTCCGCAATCAGCCGGTCCGGAATCTCCAGTCCCTGCTCCCGGTAGAAGCGGGCCGCGCCAGGATGCAGAGGCATGGGCAGGCCGGCCAGGGCCTTGTCCAGAGCCATTGCCTTGGTGGCCGGGTGAATATTGTTCAGGAAGGGAAGGTTTTCATAGATGGTTTTGGTGATCTGATACACATCGTCTTCGGACACATCACCCCGGACCGCAAGAATGTTGGGCTGGGCAATGGTGTTGATATCCTTGTCCTGGTTCGGATAGGTTCCGGCGGGAATGGTATAGGGTGTCCACAATTCGAAATCACTGTTCACCTGAGCCAGCTGCTTGGCGGTAAAGTCCAGGGTGGTGATCTCATCCCCCATGTTGGCATAGGCCCGGGTTACTGCCGAGGCAGGAACACCGGCAGGAATGTTCATGCCATCAATGTTGCCGTTCTGCAGGGCATCGGCACTGGGACCATAGCCGAGATAGGCCAGGTTGATCTTGTCCAGATCGATCCCCAGTTTGCCCAGAATAAAGCGCCCCGAACCTTCGGTCCCGGAGTTGCGGGCACCGATGGAGAAGCTTTCACCGTACAACCGGGTCATGTCGGCAATGGTACCGGTCTGGGCAAGATCCTTGTCGATCACGAAATGTTCCACGTTCTGCCACAGCATGGAGATGGAACGCAGGTTCTTGTATGCCTTGGGAACCGGCCCGGTGCCATTCCAGGCGTAGGCACCATAGAGCCCCTGCAGTATGCCGAACTGGATCTGGCCGTCATCCATCAGCTTGAGGTTTTCTCCGGAGCCGGCGGAGCTTATGGCCGAAACCGAGATTTTGGTGGAAGGCTCCAGCTTTACTTTCACCAGTGTGGATATGGCCACCCCCACCGGATAATAGGTACCTCCGGTGGTCGCCGTACCCATCACATAATTGCCCGCAGCCTGTACCGGCAACGATACCGCCAGTGTTGCTGCAGCCACCAGCCCGAAGGCCGACTTGAGAAAACCCTGTTTACCCATAATCGTCTGTCCTCACCTGATTATTATTTTGTCGGGCCATTAAGCCGCTCAACTAAAAATAGTGTCTGAGTGGCCATTGCGCCAGCCGAAAAAAAAGGGCTCCCATCGGGAGCCCTTTCATGGTTCAGCTGGACACCGGATATCTCCGGCGCCAGGGTTCAGACCTTACGGCAGATTGTGATAGCGCGAGGTAATCGCCTTATCGAAACCGGCCAGGATCTCGGCATGGGGCTTGTCACCCATTTTGGACACCAGCACTATGGCGATGGTGGCAAAGATGAAGCCCGGGATAATCTCGTACAGGTCGAGAATGCCACCGGACATATTGCCCCAGATCACCACGGTCACACCGCCGACGATAATGCCGGCAATGGCGCCGTTACGGGTCATACCCCGCCAGAACAGGGACAGGATCAGAGCCGGACCGAAGGCTGCACCGAACCCGGCCCAGGCGTAGGACACCAGTTCCAGAACCTTGCTGTCCGGATTCAGACCGAGGATACAGGCGATCACAGCAATAACCACCACGGCAAAACGGCCTACCCATACCAGCTCTTCCTGGGAAGCTTCCTTGCGGAACAGGGCCTTGTAGAAGTCCTCAGCCAGAGCTGATGAAGACACCAGCAACTGGGAATCCGCTGTACTCATGATGGCCGCAAGGATGGCAGCCAGCAGGATACCGGCAATGACCGGATGGAACAGGGCATCTACCAGCAGCATGAAGGCACGCTCACCGTCTTCCAGGGGAGTCTCGAAGTAGCCAATGGCGGCAAAGCCCACCAGCAGCGCACCCAGCAGACCGGCAGCACTCCAGATCACTGCAATCCGGCGCGCCATGGGCACATCGTCTTCACTGCGGATAGCCTTGAAGCGGGCAAGAATGTGAGGCTGGCCAAAGTAACCCAGACCCCAGCCCAGCAGGGACAGGATTGACAGTATGCCCAGTGCCTTGCCATCGGTTCCGGTGAAGGCATTGAGGAACTCCGGATTCTTGGCTTCCATGGCTGCAGAGGTGGCAGCCCAGCCACCGTCAGCGTTGATGGCCATGATCGGAACCAGCAGCAGGGCTGCAAACATCAGCAGGCCCTGGATAACGTCCGTCCAGGTAACCGCCAGGAAGCCGCCGAAGAAGGTATAGGAAACCACGGCAATAGTGCCCACGATAACCGCCACTGTGTAATCCAGACCGAAAACGGTTTCAAACAGCTTGCCCCCGGCAACCAGACCGGAACTGGTATAGAACAGGAAGAACATGAGAATAAAGAAGGCGCTCACGATCCGCAGAATCCGGCTGGTATCGTGGAAGCGGTTCTCAAAGTATGAGGGCAGTGTCAGGGAGTCCCCGGCCGCCAGGGAATAGGTGCGCAGGCGGCTGGCCACAAACAACCAGTTCAGCCAGGTACCCGCCAGCAGGCCCACAGCGATCCAGATGGCCTCATAGCCGGCTGCATAGGCGTAGCCCGGCAGACCCAGCAGCAACCAGCCACTCATATCAGAAGCACCGGCACTGATTGCCGATGGCAGGGGGCCGAGACTCCGGCCACCAAGGATGTAGTCAGAAAGATTGGAAGTACGTTTCCATGCCACATAGCCGATGCCCAGCATCAACAGTATGTAGACCAGGAAAGTAATACTGATTCCCAGGCTGTTACCTATCATATTCGTTTTCTCCCCGTGCGCGTTCTGGGTTCGTTATTGTTGGCGTTCAAACCGCTATCCTGCTACATCCTGCGAACAGGACGAGAGAAACACACCTGTATCGAAAAGGTGCCTATTCAGCGTAGCAGTCAGCGGTATGGGTTGCGACGTCCCTGACGCGTATCTTGTGGATTATGCAATTCCTGTCAATATCTGATAGCCATTTCTCAGATCCAATATCCAGCCGTATCCGGCAGGCCCGGGTCAGTCACCGGTCTGCGCCGGAATTCATGAATCAAGCCATATGATAAGTTAGTATTACTACAGATATCCTGCTTACAGATTCCTACGATTATTTTGCAAAATCGTCCGAAAAGCCGTTATTTCCGGCTATTCAGGCCACCGAATCCCCAAACCGCAGCTTGGCCGGAGTGGTTCCCCGGTATTTTCTGAGGGCATTGGTCAGGGCACTCTGGGATGAGAAGCCGGTGCGATAGCTGACTTCGGAGATGGGAAGAGCCGTGCAGGTCAGATAATGAGCGGCCTGTTCAAGCCGGCTCTGAAGCAAAAACTGGTGAGGAGTTATTCCGGTGACTTCCCGGAACAGGTCGTGAAATCGGCTGACGCTGAGGCAGGCAACCTCTGCCATGTCCTGTACTGTAATTTTCCGGTGCAGGTTCTCGGCCACATAACGGCGGATGGCCTCCGGGCTGATGGTATTGCGCCCGCCCACTTCCCGGGCTCCGTGTACCCGTTCCGCCATGCTGTGCAGGATACTGGCCGCCAGATGGTGTTTCAGCCCGTCGTTACCCGGTGCCCGATCGAACTCGCCGGCGGCGAACTGCACCAGCGTCTGTAACCGGTTGTCCAGATTGAGCGTGCGGGGCCGCTCAAACAGAGGAGCCAGCTGTTCGTAATCACTGTGGGTGGCACTGCTGAAGGCCGGGCTCCGGGGGTCCAGGTCAATGACCAGAACATGGTTCTGATTGTCACCGCAGTAATCATGACGGGCTTCGGTGGGGACCAGGCAGGCTTTCCAGGTGTCCAGACGGGCTCCTGTCCCGTCTATACTCAGGTCTGCCTTGCCCTGAACACCCACAACAATCTGGTGGTGTTCATGGCGGTGCCGGTGTGCGGCAACGGGAAGCTTTAGCAGGCGCGCATCCAACATAAACCCAACGGAACCCTCAGATACAAAGATATTCCCTGATTAAAGCAGGTTTTCGTGAAATCCGCATACAAGTTCCTGCACTTTCTCCGTCACTTCTTCCAGGGACGCCGCCGCATCCACGACGCAGTAGCGCTCGGGATCCCGGGCAGCACGGGTCAGATAGCAATCCCGGATACGCTGAAAAAACGGCACAGCTTCCTGTTCAAAACGGTCCAGCTCACCACGCTTGCGGGCGCGACACATACCGGTTTCAACGGGGGCATCCAGAACAATCACATGGTCCGGACGGACATCGCCCTGAACCAGGTTTTCCAGCCACCCGATCCGCTCCTCGGACACTCCCCGGCCACCACCCTGATAGGCAAAAGTGGCATCGGTAAACCGGTCGCACAGCACCCACTGCCCCTGATTCAGTGCTGGCAGTATCCGGTTATGGAAATGCTGGGCGCGGGCTGCGAACATCAGCAGCAGTTCGGTAGTTTCCTGCACCGGCTCGTCCCTGGGAGCCAGCAGCAACTCCCGTATCGACTCAGCCATCGGCGTGCCCCCCGGCTCCCGGGTGACAATATAATCCACCCCCAGCGAGTCCAGGGTTTTCGCGGCATTGGCCAGCTGGGTCGACTTGCCCACACCCTCAATACCCTCAAAAGTAATAAACCGGCCCCGCTGACCCATTATGAACCCCCTTTTTCGCCGGCATCACCGGATTGCTCCGGCGATGAGCGGTAGTCCCGACGCCGGTTCAGCTGGAATTCCCGAACCGCTTTCTGATGCTCGGCAAGGGTTCTGGAAAATTTGTGGGTGCCATCCCCTCTGGCGACAAAGTACAGAGCCTTGCCATCATCCGGATGCAGGGCTGCGTGAATGGAGTCACGTCCAGGCAGTGCAATGGGCGTGGGGGGCAAACCATCAATCCGGTAGGTGTTGTATGGTGTGTATGTGCGCAGATCGCGGCTGCGGATACGCCCCTTGTAGTCCTTCCCCATGCCGTAGATAACCGTGGGGTCTGTCTGCAGGCGCATGCCTTTCTGGAGCCGGCGAACAAACACTCCAGCCACCTGCTGGCGTTCCTCCGGAGCTCCGGTTTCCCGCTCAACAATAGAGGCCATGATCAGCGCCTCATAGGGGGACTCATAGGGCAGTCCCTCCTCACGCGCCGCCCACTCCTGCTCCAGCACTGAAGTCATCCTGTCGAAAGCCCGGCGCAGCAGGTCCAGATCGGAATCGCTGCGGGTATACAGGTAGGTATCCGGGAAGAAGCGGCCCTCGGGATGTTCCCCTTCTGCCCCCATGGCCTTCATGATGTCCTCATCACTCCAGTCCGTGGTCAGCTTCTGGATACGCTCAGTGACGGCCAGCGCCTTGCGCATATCCTGAAAGGTCCAGCCTTCAATAAACTGTACGGACCAGTGTTTGGTATCCCCGGCAATCATGGTCGCGATCATGGCCTCCGGAGTCATTTCCCCGGAAAACTCATATTCACCGGCCTTGATACGGGTCTGCTCCGGGTACAGGCGGCCATAAAGCCGCAGCCACAGGCTCTGGGAGACCAGCCCCTCGCTCTCCAGCCGGCGAGCGACACTGTTGAATGAGGTACCCCTGGGCACATCGAACAGCACCGGCTCCTCAAGAACCACCGGGGCCTCCAGGGTCTGCAGGCCCTGCCATACCCACAGGCCGGTACCTGCAGCAACCAGAACCACAGCACATACACAGAGAACTAACAGCTTTTTGAGCAAACCGACTATTCCAGAGTTTCGAGAAGATCGCAGATTGTCGCAAGTTGCCTATCCACAGGCAAATCCTCGCCCGCCAGATTGCGAACCGCAACCACCCCAAGGACACTGTTCAGCAGATACAGGCCCCGGCATCCGGAGCCGGTCAAATCCGCCAGCATCAACGGTCGTTCTGTCACCGGTTCGCCCCGCTCCCGCAGACGCTCCAGCACCCACTGGCGCATAACCCCGGCGACAGCCAGGGAGCTTACCGGAGGGGTCACCCAGCCATCCGTCAGCCTGAGCAGGATATTGCTGCGGGTCCCCTCCACCGGATGTCCGTCCCGGTCCGACATGATCAGTTCAAACAGGGATCCATCCATATTCCTGGCCGCCATGACCTGCTCCAGCCGGTTCAGGGATTTGATGCCCGAAAACAGCGGGTTAACCGTCAGCATAACCGGCGAGAAATCCACCGCCACGCCGGATTCAGGCGCAGCAGCGGGCAGTTCTGCAGCGGATATCAGAAGGTTGGGTTTCAGGTGGGCCGCAGGACGATAGCCCCGACCGCCCTCGCCCCGGGTCAGGGTCAGCTTGAGCACCCAGTCCCGGTCACCGAAGCGGTCCGCCAGCCTGTCCAGCGCCTGGCGACAGGCATCCTGCAAATCAGTCCGGGACACGGGAATACCAAGGCGCCCGGCGTCCCGGGTCATACGTTCCAGGTGACGGGACAGCAAAGCCCCCTGCCGGCCGTGCATGCGGATGGTCTCAAACAGGCCATCGCCATAGGCAAGCCCGCGATCGGCCGCAGGCAGCCCCGTGTCATCGGCCCAGAACAGATTGACCATGGTCCGGCCTTCAGCCTTCGTAGCGGCGGAAGATCAGGGTGCCGTTGGTGCCACCAAAACCGAAGGAATTGGACAGGGCAACCCGGACATCCGCCTTGCGGGCACCGTCTGCCACGAAATCCAGGTCACAACCTTCGCCCGGATTATCCAGGTTGATGGTAGGCGGCAGCACACCGTCCCGGATCGCCAGTACCGAGAAGATGCTCTCGACAGCACCAGCCGCACCCAGCAAATGCCCGGTCATGGACTTGGTGCTGCTCATCGCCAGGCGATCGGCATGGGCACCGAAAACCTGTTTGACGGCGGCAACCTCGGCGATGTCCCCAACCACGGTTGAGGTACCGTGAGCATTGATGTAATCCACCTCTGAGGCGTCCAGGCCCGCATCACGAATGGCATTGGCCATGGAGCGGGCGGCACCTTCACCGGTTTCAGGAGGCGCAGTAATATGATGGGCATCATCACTCATGCCAAACCCGGCCACTTCACCGTAGATCCTGGCCCCGCGTTTTTTCGCGTGTTCCAGCTCTTCCAGCACCAGCACACCGGCACCATCACTGAGGACAAAACCGTCACGATCCCGGTCCCAGGGCCGGCTGGCCCGCTTCGGATCGTCATTACGGGTGGACAATGCCCGGGCCGCGGAAAATGCCGCCAGTGCAGTTCGGGTCGTTGCCATTTCCGAACCACCCGCCAGCATCACATCCGCATCCCCATAGGCGATGGTGCGGGCTGCGTAACCGATATTATGGGTACCGGTGGTACAGGCCGTGACTATGGCAATGTTGGGCCCCCGGTAGCCGAAGCGAATCGCCGCATTGCCCGAAGTCATGTTGATGACAGATGCCGGAACAAAGAACGGCGACACCCTGCGGGGGCCGGATTTGTCCATGGTCAGAACACTTTTCTCGATATACTCCAGGCCACCTATCCCCGAACCTATGGCAATACCCACCCGGTCCCGGTCCAGTTCCTGGTAGTCATCCAGCCCGCTGTCATCAACAGCCTGCTGGGCCGCAATCAGGCCATACTGGATAAACGCATCAAGTTTTCTGGCATCCTTGGGCGACAGAAACGGAGCCATGTCCAGATCCCTTACCGCCCCGCCAATGCGGGTGTTGTACTCAGAAGCATCAAAACGGTCGATTTCACCGATACCGCTCCGCCCCTCCAGAATACCCTGCCAGGAAGTGTGCACATCATTTCCCAGGGGAGACAAAATGCCCATACCCGTGATGACAACCCTTCGTTTACCCATAACCCCTTTCACCTGATCCTGTCCGTATGTTTAATTCGCCTTCAGCACCTGTTCAGCCAATAAAAAAGCCGTCCTCCGCTAATCGCAAGGACGGCTCTTTGCCTGGCTTAAGTAATGCAGAGTATCAGGTGTGGGCGACGATGTAGTCGATCGCATCCTGAACGCTTGCCAGCTTCTCGGCTTCTTCATCAGGAATTTCGGTTTCAAATTCCTCTTCCAGTGCCATGACCAGCTCAACGGTGTCCAGTGAGTCAGCGCCAAGATCCTCTACAAAAGAAGATGTGTTCTGAACTTCGGACTCTTTGACGCCCAACTGCTCACAAACAATCTTCTTCACGCGCTCTTCAACTGTACTCATAATGTCCTCACTTTGTGTGTCAACCAAGCAACTCAAGTGCTGCCAGTTTAGATTAAAC
>JBFHSI010000115.1:0-10306 GCA_041591245.1 Marinobacter sp. | reverse complement strand
GTTGGTTTCCACATCGTAGCTGGCACTTTGCCAGGGGGCGCCGCCGCCATGGCTCCAGGCTTCCACTTTCCCGGTTTCCGTATTGGGGGCGTCCGGCCAGCTGGGGGCCCGGGGATCGCCGGTAGGTGTGCTCTTCTTGCCATTCAGGCGGCCATAGTGACCTTCCACAAAAGGCCGCATCCAGATTTCCTTGCCGGTATCCGGATCCCGGGCATAGAGCTTGCCCACGACCCCGAACTCGTCACCGGAGGAACCGTGGATCAGCAGAACCTTGCCGGTTTTCTGGTCCTTGATCAGTACCGGTGCCCCGGTCATGGTGTAACCGGCTTCGTGATCCTCGAACTTCTCGCGCCAGACAACTTTGCCCGTGTCCTTGTTGAGGGCAACAATGCCCGCATCCAGAGTGCCGAAGAATACCTTGTCGCCGAAGATGGCGGCGCCCCGGTTGACCACATCACAGCAGGGGCGGATGCCCTCGGGCAGGCGGTGGTTGTATTCCCAGATGCGTTTGCCGGTTTTTGCATCCAGGGCATAGAGCCGGGAGTAGGAGCCGGTAACGTAGATAATGCCGTCGTGGACCAGAGCCTGTGATTCCTGCCCCCGCTGCTTTTCATCGCCGAAGGAGAAGGACCAGGCCGGTACCAGCCGTTCGATGTTATCCCGGTTGATGGTGGTCAGCGGGCTGTAGCGCTGGGCCTTGGGGCCAATGCCATAGGCCAGCACGTTTTCCGGTGTGCTGGCATCGTTGACTATGTCGTCCCAGGTAACGTTCTTGGCCAGTGCCTGGGTGCTCAGTACTGAAGCCGAGCCCAGCATCAGCGCCAGGCTGATTGCGCGCAGAGGCGGCCGTTTTCGTGTGCTGATGTTCATACATACTCCCCTTGATTGTTGTTGTGACGTCGTGCTTTTGGCGTCGACGGCAGGAGTATTGGCGTGATTCCGGAGTGACTGCGACGGAAAAAGTCTCTCCGGATTCGGGAAAATGGCAGGAAAAACCGGGAAAACTTCCCGTCACGCCTGCTTGTGACTGAAAACTCGCCGGAATTGCCCAGGCTCACCCCGGTCTCCTGCTTTGGCCTTCGCTCTCACCGTCTACTACCAAGGAACTAAGCCAAATCCCCCAAAGTGGCATTCGGATTGGGGGCCAGGGTTTCTAGACTGGGGATCAGCAAGTTGGCACTCGATAAAATCAGCGGCCAATGTACGGGGAATAAAAAAAAGAGGTATACGCAATGGCAACTTCCTATCCACTCAAGGCCGTGATCATCGCCGCTCAGCTGGGTTTCGCCAGCCTGGCCATGGCCCATGGCAATGTGACGCCACAACCTGTCGATACCGGTAATCTCCCGGATCTCGGCGAGGAAGTGCTGACCGAGAACCCCTTCCGTGAAGGCAACAGTCATGGTGATCTGCATGCGGATGCTGTGCGCATCGGTGAGAGCGCCTACGCCGGCAACTGTGCTGGCTGCCATGGCATCCGGGCCATGTCCGGCGGTCTGACTCCGGACCTGCGGGAACTGGAAGAGTGGGACGACGAATACTTCATTACCCGGGTCCGCAACGGTACCGACCGTGGCATGCCGTCCTGGAAAAAGACTCTGAACCAGAATGCCATGTGGGCCATCAAGACTTATGTGGAATCCCTGCCGAAGCCGGAATAAGCAGTCCGGAAAGGTGCACATTCAGGTTTGATCGAGGGCCGGCTTTATGCCGGCCCGATACCGTTGGGGGAAACAAAAATGAAAACAATGACCCGGTTCTTCCTGTTGCTGCTGATGTTTCAGCTGGCGGTGGCCCAGGAAGTGGATGATGGCGACAAGTTACTGAACCGTCCTGCCGACCGCACCTACGATGTCATCATGGAGTCCGGCTATCTGAAAGTGGGTGTTTACGAGAACTTTCCCCCCTATTCCTGGGAAGACAATGGCGAGGCCCGGGGTATCGATGTGGAGCTGGGCAAGCGGCTGGCCCGGGAAATGGGGCTGGAATTCCGGGTGCACTGGATCACTCCCGACGAAGAGCTGGGGGATGATCTGAGAAACAATGTGTGGAAGGGGCACTACCTGGCCAAGCGTCGGCTGGCGGATGTGATGATGCGGGTCCCTTACGACAAGGCCTACGCCTATATGCAGGACTCCACCGGGGAATATATCAACGAGCAGGTGGTGCTGTTCGGCCCCTACCAGCAGGAATCCTGGCAGATTGCCTATAACCCCGGGGAGCTGGAATCTGTCCCCACCATTGCCGTGTTCCAGTATCACCCGATCGGTGTGGAAATCGACACCTTGCCGGATTTCTATCTGAGCTCCGGGCTGCAGGGCCGTATCCGTGACCAGGTCCGGCATTATCGCAATGTCCGGGAAGCCTTCAGGGCCATGGCCAGCTGTGAGGTCAGCGCGGTGATGGGCATGCGTGCGGAGATAGATCATGAACTGGCGAATCCGGAATACTCGTCCCTGCGCAGGGGAGAAAACGGTTTTCCGGGGCTGGGCAAGCAGGTGTGGGATGTGGGCATGGCCATCAAGCAGAACCACCGGCAGCTGGGCTATGCGCTGGAGGAAATTGTTTCCAGACTGGTGAAAACCGGGGAAATGCATCAGGTGTTTTCCAGCCTGGGACTGGGGTACAGCGTTCCCGGTTATTACCGGGAGTTTCTGAGCCCGGAAGATATTGCCCGGGCTGAAGGTAAGTCCTTGCCCTGAATATTGTTTTCGAGTTTGGCCCGCGACTGTGTCGCGGGCTTTTTTTATGGGTAGTACGACCAAGTGATGAGAAAACCTGTCCCGGGGGGCAATTGCCGGTTTTCCCCCCAGAGCGAAGAATCACTGTGGAAGCGGGAAAAGTTCCCGGTTAGCCGAGAAACCGAAAACAAGAGAATTGGAGAGCGCAACCATGAGAATAAACAAGTTGGGGATCCGTATGGCTGTCAGTGCCCTGGCACTGTCGGTGTCCTGCGGAGCCAGTGCGGTAACTGACAAAGACATCCTGAACGACGACAAGACCCCGGAAGATGTGGTGACCTATGGCATGGGCACCCAGGGCCAGCGTTTCAGCATCATGGATGACCTGAATACCGACAACGTTACCAGCCTGCAGCCAGTATGGGCTTTTTCTTTTGGTAGCGAGAAGATGCGGGGCCAGGAGTCCCAGCCACTGGTGAAAGACGGCGTCATGTATGTGACCGCTTCCTATTCCCGTGTGTATGCCATCGACGCCAAGACCGGTGAGGAGCTGTGGCAGTATGACGCCCGTCTGCCGGACGGCATCATGCCCTGCTGTGACGTGGTTAACCGGGGTGTAGCCCTGTACGGCGACAAGGTGATCTTCGGTACTCTGGACGCCAAACTGGTTGCCCTGAACAAAGACACCGGCAAGCCGGTGTGGATCAAGAAGGTGGAAAACTATCAGGCCGGTTACGCCATCACCGCCGCCCCGATCATCGTCAAGGGCAAGGTCATTACCGGGGTTTCCGGTGGTGAATTCGGTATTGTCGGCAAGGTGGAAGCCTATGACGCCAACACCGGTGAAAAGCTCTGGACCCGTCCGACTGTTGAAGGCCATATGGGTTACGTCTACAAGGACGGCAAAGCCATAGAAAACGGCATTTCCGGTGGCAAGGCGGGCCAGACCTGGCCTGGCGATATGTGGAAAAACGGCGGCGCAGCAACCTGGCTGGGCGGCACCTACGATCCGGACACCAACTCCCTGTTCTTCGGCACCGGTAACCCGGCACCCTGGAACTCGCACCTGCGTCCCGGGGACAACCTGTTCTCATCTTCCCGTCTGGCCATCAATCCTGACGACGGTTCCATCAAATGGCACTTCCAGACCACGCCTCACGATGGCTGGGATTACGATGGTGTCAACGAGCTGATTTCCTTCGACTACAAGGAAAAGGGCAAGACCATCAAGGCGGCAGCTACCGCAGACCGTAACGGTTTCTTCTATGTGCTGAACCGGGAAAACGGTGATTTCATCCGCGGCTTCCCGTTTGTGGACAAGGTAACCTGGGCCAAGGGCCTGGATCCCAAGACCGGCCGTCCCATCTACGATGAGGCCCGTCGTCCGGGTGATCCCAGCGAAACCTCCGGCAGCAAAGGTAAAGAAGTTCTGGTACAGCCGGCCTTCCTGGGCGGCAAGAACTGGATGCCCATGGCCTTCAACCGGGATACCGGTCTGTTCTATGTGCCTTCCAACGAGTGGGCCATGGATATCTGGAACGAGCCGGTTTCCTACAAGAAAGGTGCGGCTTACCTGGGTGCCGGCTTCACCATCAAGCCTGCCAACGACGACTTCATCGGTGTCCTGCGCGCCATCGATCCGAAAAACGGCAAGGAAGTATGGCGTTATGAAAACAAGGCGCCTCTGTGGGGTGGTGTCATGACCACTGCCGGTAACCTGGTGTTCACCGGTACTCCGGAAGGCTACCTGAAAGCCTTTGACGCCCGCACCGGCAAGGAACTGTACAAGTTCAACACCGGCTCCGGTGTGGTCGGCACTCCGATTACCTGGGAAATGGATGGCGAGCAGTATGTTTCCGTCGCCTCCGGCTGGGGTGGTGCTGTACCTCTGTGGGGTGGTGAAGTGGCCAAGGTGGTCAAGCACTTCAACCAGGGTGCTTCAGTCTGGACCTTCAAACTGCCGAAGGACCGGGTAGCCAGCAAGTAATCTGGCTGCTGTAAACAGAAAAGGCCCCATTCGGGGCCTTTTTTTGTGCCTGCCTGTTTGGGTGACTGTCTAGGCCGCCTGGCTACGGGCCGTGGCGTTCACTGACTGGTTGATATCATCCAGCAGGGCCTGATCACTGCGGCCAATGGGCAGATCGTAGGTGATGGTGGCGCCGAAGGCCTGGGGATCGTGGGGGTCATGACGGATCTTGTCGAACACCAGCAACCGGGTGCCCAGGTAGAAGCCTTCCCGGAGGTCGTGGGTCACCATGAAAATGGTGGTGCCGGTTTCCTGCCAGAGTTTCAGCAGCAGATCGTGCATGTCGCCGCGGATGCCCGGATCCAGGGCACCGAAAGGTTCATCCAGCAGCAATACCCGGGGGCGCATGATCAGGGACTGGGCAATGGCCAGGCGCTGCTGCATGCCGCCGGACAGTTCGTGGGGCCATTTGTCGGCGGAGGCGCTCAGGCCGACGGCGGCGAGCATGGCGTCCACCCGTTCCAGGGCTTCGGCACGGGCGCTGCCAAAGAGTTTGCCAAGCCAGGGTTTCTGCTCCAGCTCCAGGCCCATGAGTACATTCTGGCGTACCGTCAGGTGCGGAAAGACGGAATAGCGCTGGAAGACAATGCCCCGGTTGCGGTCCGGTTCTGCGGGAAAGGGCTGGCCTTCCAGCAGCAGTTCACCCCGGCTGGGGGTCTCCTGGCCCAGCAGCATTTTCAGAAAGGTGGACTTGCCACAGCCGGAGGCCCCGACCAGGGTACAGAATTCCCCCTGGGCGACATTCAGACTGAGGTTTTCCAGAACGACCTGACTGCCGTATTCCTTCCAGAGATTGTTGACCGTTATGAAACTCATCAGTGGGCTCCTGCGTTGTACCAGGGAAACAGCCGGCGATTGGCCAGGCGCAGACACTGGTCGATGACAATGGCGAGGATGGTAATCCAGATCACATAGGGCAGGATCACATCCATGGCCAGATAGCGGCGGACCAGAAAGATGCGGTAGCCCAGGCCTTCGGTGGAGGCAATGGCCTCTGCGGCAATCAGGAACAGCCAGGCGGAGCCCAGGCTCAGGCGTATGGCATCAATCAGTCGTGGCAGTACCTGGGGCAGCACCATGCGGATGATGACCTGCCAGGAACTGGCGCCCAGGGTCTGGATCTTGATCAGCTGTTCCCCGGGCAGTTCCCGCACCCGCTGGGCCACGTCCCGCATCATGATGGGGGCAGTGCCGATGACAATCAGCATCACCTTGGACAGTTCACCCAGCCCGAACACGATAAACAGAATTGGCAGTATGGCCAGGGGCGGCACCATGGACAGGGCCGACACCAGAGGGGCCAGGCCGGCCCGGACCATGGGCAGTACGCCATTGAGAATGCCTACGGTCAGGGCCAGCAGGGCGGCAATGCCAGTGCCCATGGCCAGGCGCTGCAGGCTGGCCCGGGTGTCCTGCCACATCAGGAAGTCGCCACTGCGCCGGTCTTCCTTGAAGGCCATGCGGTCCACGGCGGCGGTCATCTGCTCCAGGCCCGGCAGCAGCTTGTCGTTGGGGTTGTCCGCCAGGCGCTGCTGGGAGGCCAGGCTGTAAACCAGCATGATCAGCAGAAAGGGCAGCAGCCCCAGCAGGACCGCGGACGTTCGTCCGGGATGGTGGTTGATCAGTCTCATGGGGAATCTCCTCTGGTCGCACAACACGGTAGCGGCATCACATATGTTTCTGTCTCCCGGGCTTTTGTCCCGCCGTGTAACCTCCCAGAGGTCGGCAACTCTCGGACCAGTCATCCGGGCTGATCGTGCATGCCCGGACCGGAACCCTAGTCACCCATTGGTATCCGCTGTTCTACCCCGCACTGAATGGTTGTGTTGGTGGCTGCGGTAACGGTTTCAGCACCGTCTCCCGCCGTCTTCCCGAAACATTGCAGGGTGCGTGCCACTTCTGTCCGGCCCCGGGTTTGAGGGCTGGAGCCCGGGCCAGCTCCGGCATTTGTGCGCGAAAAGGGTGCGCCGGAAAATGCGCTGCACACTTATGGTTCCCGGTGCGCCAGCAGGTTGCGGGCCGCAGTGAGGATCTGCTTGTGGGTTTCCGGGGCCCGGCCGGCACCACCGGCGGTATGGCCCAGGTCCGAAGCCAGTATTTCGATGCGGGCACCGGGCATCAGCCGGGCATCGGCGCAGGCATCTTCTGTGGTGAAGTAGAGGTCGGTGCTGCCCGGCATCAGGCAGGTGGGCATGGTGATAGCGGCCAGGGCCCGCCGGAAGTCGCCACCGAAGACCGGATTATCGCTGATATCGGCGGTTTGCCAGGTATTGAGTACCGCCAGCAGATCATTGGCGTCCTGGGCCAGATGGTCCTGCTCCCAGAACTCCAGCAGCTCCTCGGCGGAGGCAAAGCCCTGGTCCCGCCAGAGTTCCCGGCGGAAGTAGGCCTGGGAATAGGCCCAGCCGGCATAGACCCGGGCAAAGGCTTTCAGTCCCCGTTGTGGTGGGGTGCGGTAGTGCCCGTCCTGAAAATCCTGGTCGCAGGTGAGGGCGGCCTTGACCCCTTCCAGAAAGATCCGGTTGTGGGGGTAGCATCTGGCGGTGCAGCAGCTGGCCAGTACAGCAGACACCCGCTGTGGAAATAGACTGGCCCATTGCAGGGCCTGCATGCCTCCCATGGACCAGCCCATCACCAGAGCCAGGCTGGCACCGCCAAATACCTCATCAAGCAGTCGCTTCTGCAGCATTACATTGTCGTACAGGGTGATACGGGGAAAGCGGCAGCCGGCCTGGGCGCCGGTGGTATTGGAGGGCGACGAGGACTCGCCGGCACCCAGCAGCGCCGGAATGATGATGCAGTAGCGCTCAGGGTCGAGGGGGCTGTCGCCGCCAACCCAGGGATGATTGCCTGTGGCTGCACCACCATAGTACGTGGGCAGCAGTATCAGGTTGTCTTTTGGTGCGTTCAGTGTCCCGATCTGGTGGTAGTGGAGGCGGGCAGAGGGCAGGGTATTGCCGCTGGCCAGGGGCAGGTCGCCGGCCTCGAAAGTTTTCCTAAGCCATTGTTGTTCAGTCATTTTATTTGCTCTCCGCAAATGGGTTCTGGGGCCGGATACAGGCTTCTCCGGAATTTATACATACATGCTGGCATGTAAGTTGAATGGAAGTTCCGTGCCACAAATATTCAATGACTGCCTGCACTGTCAGGCCGCAAAGAGGAACAGACATGACTGACCTGACCAGTAACCAGGCCCTGAAACAGAAACTCACTGACGCCGGCGTCAAATATGCCATCGCCAGCTATGTGGATATCCACGGTGTGACCAAGGGCAAGTTTGTCCCTGTGGCACACCTGGACCGGATGATGGAAGGCTCCGAACTCTATACCGGAGCAGCACTGGACGGTGTACCCCAGGACATTGCCGACAACGAGGTTGCCGCCATGCCGGATGCCCAGGGCCTGGCCATCTGTCCCTGGAACCGGCAGCTGGCCTGGTTCCCGGGCAACCTGTATCTGGACGGTAAACCCTTTGAGGCCTGCTCCCGCAATATTTTCCGGCGCCAGCTGGATGCGGCCAAAGACATGGGCTATCGCTTCAATCTGGGGATTGAAACCGAGTTTTTCCTGTTCCGGGATCAGGAAGACGGCAGCTTTGCTCCCCTCAGTGACAGGGATACCCTGGGCAAACCCTGTTACGACCCCAGATCCCTGATGGACAATCTGGAGATCGTCGATGAGCTGGTGGAAGCCATGAACGAACTGGGCTGGGGCGTCTATTCCTTTGACCATGAGGATGCCAACGGTCAGTTTGAAACCGACTTCAAATTTGCCGACGGCCTGACCATGGCTGACCGCCTGGTGTTCTTCCGCATGATGGCCAACGAGATTGCCCGCAAGCACGGTGCCTTTGCCAGCTTCATGCCCAAACCCTTTGCCGACCGCACCGGCAGTGGCGCCCACTACAACATGTCACTGGCGGACCTGGCCACCGGTGACAACCTGTTTGAGCCAAAAGGGGATGACCTGCACCAGTGTGGTATCAGCAAGCTGGCCTACCACTTTATTGCCGGTGTCCTCAAGCATGGAGCCGCCATCAGCGCGGTAATTGCCCCCACGGTCAACAGCTACAAGCGCCTGGTGCGCCAGGGCAGCATGTCCGGCTCCACCTGGGCCCCGGTGTTCATGTGCTACGGCTCCAACAACCGCACCAATATGATCCGGATTCCCGGTGTCGGTGGACGCATCGAATGCCGGGCCGCCGACATTGCCTGCAACCCCTATCTGGGCGGCGCCCTGATTCTGGCTGCCGGCCTTGAAGGTATCCGGGAGGGTCTGGATGCCGGAGCTCCCCACCACGAAAACATGTACAACTACAGCGATGCGGAAATTGCGGAACAGGGTATCGAGTACCTGCCCCGGAATCTGGGGGAAGCGGTGGATGCGTTCGAGGCCGACCCGCTGGCGAAGGAGGTGTTTGGCGAGGCCATGTTCACCAGCTTTATCGAGTTCAAGCGGGGTGAGTGGGACAGCTACCAGAACCACGTGTCGTCCTGGGAAGTGGAGCGTTACCTGAAAATGTTCTGATCCGGGCAAGAAGCGGATGGATGCATCGGCGGTTAACCGGCATAGTGGCAACAGTGATCTGTAACCGCCATAACCCCGGAAACCTGCCGATGCCTTCTGAATCTGCCAGCGAAAAAATGACCCGCATCGCCCGCCATATCGAGGCCCATTTCAGTGAGCGCCTGACCCTTGAGGATCTGGCGCCCCTTTGCGGCCTGTCTCCCAGCCGTCTGCAGAAGGTATTCAAGTCAGTCTTCGGTGTTTCCCCCAGGGCCTATCAGGACGGTCTGCGCATGCGCGCTTTCCGGGACTCGCTCAGGGACGGGGACAGTGTGACTGGGGCCATTTACGACGCCGGTTTCGGCTCCGTCAGCCGGGTCTACGGACAGGCGGAGCGGCAGGTGGGCATGAAGCCTGCGGCCTATCGCAATCAGGGCGCCGGGGAACGGATTTCCTGGGCCTGCCGGGAAACCGTTGCCGGCCTGCTGCTGATGGCGGCCACGGAAAAAGGTGTCTGCCTGGCGGAGTTCGGCTCCGACCAGGAATCCCTGCTGGAACGCCTCAGTTCCGAATTTCCCCGGGCCGAACTGGTGCCTTCTGCCGCCGCCGACAGCCCGGAACTGGATGCCTGGATAGGTGCGCTGGATGAGTATCTGGGCACTGGTGGGCCCTGTCCGGATCTTCCTCTGGATCTGCGGGGTACCGCCTTTCAGGTGCAGGTGTGGCAGTGCCTGCTCAGTATCCGGGACGGAGAAGTGGTCAGTTACAGCGAGCTGGCGGCACGCCTGGGCCGGCCGGATTCGGTGCGGGCAGTGGCTTCCGCCTGTGGCCGCAACCGCATTGCCGTGCTGATTCCCTGCCACCGGGTTCTGCGCCGGGATGGCAGCCTGGGGGGCTACCGCTGGGGACTGGAGCGCAAACAGCGGCTGCTGGAGCTGGAGCGCTTACGGGCGGCCCACAAGCACCCAGAACTGCCGGCGAAAGAAGGGGATCGTCTGCTTCAGGGAAAACAGCCGGGGTGAGAACAGCCAGCTCTGGGTAATCCCCATCAGGTAGGTGTAGCTCAGCAGTCCCAGATCTTCCGGGGTCTCTT
>JBFHSI010000114.1:0-10385 GCA_041591245.1 Marinobacter sp. | reverse complement strand
GCCCTCGGCGTAGAGGGTGTCGAAGGCGAGGGAGGACTTGCCCGAGCCCGAGACGCCGGTGACGACCACCAGGCGGTTGCGCGGGATCATGGGCACGGGGCTCCGGGGCGGCGAGCATGGTCCTTGAACTGACCATGAATGCCCATTAAAAAAGCCGGCAAAGTTGCCGGCTTTTTTAATACTGGAGAAATCCGGTGACGTCAGTCTTCCAGTTCGGCCATACCGGTAATATTGAAACCGGCATCCACATACATGATCTCGCCGGTACTACCGCTGGCCAGGTCAGAGCACAGGAAGGCGGCGGCATTACCCACTTCCTCTGTGGTGACGTTGCGGCGCAGGGGCGCACGCTTGGCGTTTTCTGCCAGCATGCGGCGGAAGCTGGCAATACCGGAGGCGGCCAGGGTCTTGATCGGCCCGGCAGAGATGCCGTTGACCCGGATACCTTCCTTGCCCAGGCTGGCAGCCATGTAGCGGACATTGGATTCTAGAGACGCCTTGGCCAGTCCCATGACGTTGTAGTTCTGCAGTACCCGCTCGGCGCCCAGATAGCTGAGAGTCAGCAGGGAGCTGCCTTCGTGCATCATCTTGCGTGCGCCTTTGGCCAGGGCCACAAAGCTGTAGGAGCTGATGTCGTGGGCAATACGGAAGCCGTCACGGGTGGTCACGTCCACATAGTTGCCATTCAGTTCGTGGGCCGGTGCGAAGCCAACAGCATGGATGATGATATCGATGTTGTCCCAGTGCTTGCCCAGTTCGGCAAAGACATTTTCGATCTGCTCATCGCTGGCAACGTCACAGGGGAAGGTCAGCTCGCTGCCCCATTGTGCGGCAAATTTCTCCACCCGGGGCTGGAGTTTTTCATTCTGGTAGGTAAAGGCCAGCTCGGCGCCTTCACGGGCGAAAGCTTCCGCGATGCCGTAGGCGATTGAAAGTTTGCTGGCGACGCCGACGATCAGTGCTCGTTTGCCACTGAGTAATCCCATGGGTAATTCTCCCTGTGTTCCTGAAGTTGGTGCATTATCCCTGAACTTGCAGGGTGCGGGTAACGCTCAATTGGTCGTAGGGCGGTTCTGGTAGAAGAATGCCGCTCCAAGCAGCTCCCGGGTGTAGTTCTGAGCGGGGGAGCGGAAAATGTCTTCAGCCGATCCGTATTCGACCACCTTGCCATGGTGCAGAACCAGCAGCTTGTGACTGAGTGCCCGAACCACGGCCAGGTCGTGACTGATAAAAATATAGCTCAGACCATAACGCATCTGTATGTCCCGCAACAGTTCGATCACCTGTTTCTGTACGCTGCGGTCCAGGGCTGAAGTGGGTTCGTCCAGAATAATCAGTTCCGGTTGCAGAACCAGTGCCCGGGCAATGGCAATGCGCTGGCGCTGGCCACCGGAGAATTCGTGAGGATAACGGTGCCTGGCTTCCGGGTCCAGGCCAACGTCGGTGAGGGCGCGAATGACCTTTTGGGAATGGCTGGCAGTGTTTTCGGCATCGTGAACCTCCAGACCTTCCCGGACAATCTCCTCAATGGACATGCGCGGATTGAGGCTGCCAAAAGGATCCTGGAATACAATCTGGACACGCTTGCGCCAGGGCCTGAACTGTTTCTGGTTCAGGGCCGACAGCTCTTCCCCGTCCAGCCGGATACTGCCAGTGCTGTTGATCAGTTTGAGCAGGGCGTGACCAATGGTGGTTTTACCGCTGCCACTTTCACCGACAATGCCCAGGGTCTCGCCCCGCTGAATGCTGAAGCTGGCTCCCTGAACCGCGTGGAAGTACTCCCGGGTTCTGCCGAACAGGGATTTGCGGACAGGGAAGCGGACATCCAGATCGGTGACCCTGAGCAGCACATCGGTGTCGCCGGCAAGGGCTACCGGTGCCCGGGGCGGTTCCGCATCCAGCAGGCTGCGGGTATAGGGATGTTGCGGGTTGGTAAACAGGGTTTCGGTATCGGCTTCCTCAACCAGCTTGCCCTGTTCCATCACACTGACCCGGTCCGCGTAACGGCGCACAATACCCAGGTCGTGGGTGATCAGCAGGATGGCCATTCCCAGCCGCTTCTGCAGTTCGGAGAGCAGTTCCAGCACCTGTTTCTGCACGGTGACGTCCAGGGCTGTGGTGGGTTCGTCGGCAATCAGCAGATCGGGTTCATTGGCCAGCGCCATGGCAATCATGACCCGCTGTTTCTGACCCCCTGACAGCTGGTGAGGGTAGCTGCCCAGGCGGGATTCCGGATCCCTGATACCCACCATGTCCAGCAGTTCCAGGCAGCGTTTGCGGGCCTCGGGGCCCCGCAGTCCCTTGTGCAGGGTCAGGGTCTCGCTGATCTGCTTCTCCACCGTATGCAGGGGGTTCAGGGAGGTCATCGGCTCCTGGAAGATCATGCTGATCTCCCGGCCCCGTATCTGGCGCAGGCGTTTGTCTGAAGCCTGGAGCATGTCCTCGCCACGGAACAGGATCTGCCCGGAGGGGTAGCTGGCATGGCGTTCATCCAGCAGACGCAGTATGGACAATGCAGATACGGATTTGCCGGAGCCGCTTTCGCCCACCAGGGCCACGGTCTGGCCCTTGTGCAGGGTCAGGGACAGGGCGTCCACCACCCGGGGACCCTGATCAAAACAGATGGAAAGGCCGGAAATCTGCAACAGCTCGGTCATGTCAGTTTTTTCTCGGATCAAAGGCATCCCGGGTGGCTTCCCCGGTGAAGACCAGAAGGGTGAGCATGATCGACAGGGACACAAAGGCTGAAATGCCCAGCCAGGGGGCGTGCAGATTGGCCTTGCCCTGGGCAATCAGTTCCCCCAGTGAAGGCGATCCCACCGGCAGGCCGAAACCCAGGAAGTCCAGGGATGTAAGCCCGGTAATGGCTCCGGTCAGGATAAACGGGAGAAAGGTCAGGGTGGCGACCATGGCGTTGGGCAGTATGTGTCGCCACATGATTTTCCGGTTATCCAGGCCCAGGGCCCTGGCGGCCTTCACGTATTCAAAGTTTCTGGCCCTGAGAAATTCAGCGCGGACAACATCCACCAGCCCCATCCAGCTGAACAGCAGCATGATTCCCAGCAGCCACCAGAAACTGGGCTGCACAATGCTGGACAGAATAATCAGCAGATAGAGGACCGGAAGTCCGGACCAGATCTCGATAAAGCGCTGGCCAAACAGGTCGATCTTGCCTCCGAAATAGCCCTGCACGGCGCCCACGGCCACCCCCACGATGCAGCTGGCAAAGGTCAGGGTCAGGCCGAACAACACGGAAATACGGAAGCCGTAGATAACCCGGGCTGCCACATCCCGGCCCTGGTCATCGGTACCCAGCCAGTTTTCCTGGCTCGGTGGTGCCGGCGAGGGCACCTCCAGGTCGTAATTGATGGTGTCGTAGCTGAAACGGATGGGTGGCCAGATCATCCAGCCATTGGCTTCGATTTCTTCGGAAATAAAGGGGTCCCGGTAGTCGGCTTCGGTGGGAAGAAAACCGCCAAAGGTTTCTTCAGGAATGGCCTGGGCAACGGGAAAGTACAGCTCGCCTTTATAGGAAACCACAAGGGGAGCATCGTTGGCGATCACTTCTGCCAGCAGGGACAGGCCGAACAGGGCCAGGAACAGCCACAGGGACCAGTAGCCCCGGCGGTTGGCCCGGAAATTCCGCAGGCGGCGGCGCTGGATCGGGGACAGGGGTTTCATGGTCAGCCTCCCTCCCGGCTTTCAAAGTCGATCCGGGGGTCCACCAGCACATAGGTGATGTCGCTGACCAGTTTCAGAATCAGTCCCATAAGGGTAAAGATGTAGAGGGTTCCAAAGATAACCGGATAGTCCCGGTTCAGGGCAGCCTCAAAGCCCAGCAGCCCCAGTCCGTCCAGGGAGAATATTACCTCGATCAGCAGGGAGCCGGTAAAGAACAGGGACACCAGCACGCCGGGCATGCTGGCAATCACAATAAGCATGGCATTGCGGAATACATGCCCGTACAGCACCTGGCGCTCATCCAGTCCCTTGGCCCTGGCAGTAGCCACATAGTGCTTGTTGATTTCATCAAGAAACGAATTCTTGGTAAGCAGGGTCAGGGTGGCAAAGCCACCGATAACATTGGCCGTCACCGGTAGCGCCAGGTGCCAGAAGTAGTCGGCAATTTTTCCGTACCAGGGTAGCTGGTCAAAATTGGCCGAGGTCAGTCCGCGCAGGGGGAACCAGTCCAGATAGCTGCCACCGGCGAACACCACAATCAGCAGGATGGCAAACAGGAAGCCGGGTATGGCGTAACCAATGACAATGACCGAGCTGCTCCACACATCAAACCTGGAGCCATCGCTGACCGCCTTGCGGATACCCAGGGGGATGGAGATGAAGTAGATGATCAGGGTGGACCAGAGCCCCAGGGAAATGGACACCGGCATCTTGTCGGCGATCAGCTCGATCACGCTTTTTTCCCGGAAGAAGGAATCCCCGAAATTGAAGGTGGCGTAGTCACCCAGCATCTTGAAGAAGCGCTCGTAGGCAGGCTTGTCAAAGCCGTACATCACCTCGATATCCTTCAGGAGTTCGTCGGGAATACCCCTTGCCCCACGGCTGTCGGTTGGTGCTGCAGACACCTCACCGCCAGTGCCACCACCGGACGCCCGGGCCAGGGCTCCGCCACCCAGCCCCTGCATTTCGGCAATCAGCTGTTCCACCGGCCCGCCGGGCGCTGCCTGCACAATGACAAAGTTCAACAGCATGATTCCGAGCAGAGTCGGAATAATCAGTGCCAGCCTGCGGAGTATATAGTTGCCCATCTAGCAGATATTTCCTTCCGTTACGGTTAACCGGTTCAGACTCATCTGCTCAGGGCTGTACCCACCAGTTGTTGAGATCAACGCCATTTTTCGGTGTTACGGAAGGCCGTTTCAGGTGCTTCCAGTAGGCAACCCGGTCTGTGGCCAGATACCACTGGGGAATCACGTAATAGCTGTGCAGCAGAACCCGGTCCAGAGCCCGCACCCTGTACACCAGTTCGTCCCGGTCGGGAGCGGCAATGACCATATCTACCAGCTGGTCCACCACCGGGTCTGCAACCCCGGCATAGTTACGTGATCCATTGGCGTTAACATTGGTGGAATGCCAGTATTCCCGCTGCTCGTTCCCCGGGGAGTCGGACTGGCCCAGGACCTGGGTGATCATGTCGTAATCGTACTCGCGGACGCGCTGGACATACTGGTTGCTGTCTACCATGCGCACGGATACATCAACACCCAGCCGGGCCAGGTTTTTCTTGAAGGGCAGGGCCACCCGCTCAAAGGATTTCTGGGCCAGAAGAATTTCAAACGCCAGTGGTTTTCCCGTTTCTGCATTCACCATTTTTCCATCACGAATGACATAGCCAGCGGAACGCAGTAATTCCAGGGCGGTGCGCAGATTGGCTCTGGTACCTTTCTGGCCAATGGTCCGGGGTGGCTCGTAAGCCTGGGTAAATACCTCGGCGGGCAGCCGGTCCCGGAAAGGCTCCAGGATTTCCAGTTCCCGGCCCTGGGGCAGTCCGGAAGATGCCAGTTCGCTGTTTTCGAAATAGCTGCGGGTGCGGGTGTACTGGCCGTAGAACAGGTTCTTGTTGGCCCACTCAAAGTCAAAGGCATAGGCCAGGGCCTGGCGCACTTTCGGGTCCCGGAAGACCTCGCGGCGGGTGTTGTAGATAAACGCCTGCATGCCGGTAGGACGGTGATGTTCAATGGCATCAGTAATAATGGTGCCATCATCGAATTTGTCGCCCTTGTAGGCTGTCGCCCAGTTTTTGGCGGAAGACTCCAGGCGGAAGTCAAAGTTGCCGGCCTTGAAGGCTTCCAGTGCTACGGTGTCATCGGTGTAATAGTCGTATCTTATCTTGTCGAAATTGAACCGGCCCTTGCGCACTCCGAGATCGGCTGCCCAGTAATCCGGCACCCGTTCGTAGGTGATGGAACGCCCAGCCTCAAACTGGCCAATCCGGTAGGGTCCGCTGCCCACTGGCGGAGTCAGTCCGTTGTGGCCGAATTCCCGGTCCGCCCAGTAGTGGGCGGGAAGGATTGGCATCTGGCCAAGAATCAGGGGCAGCTCCCGGTTCTCTGTTTCCCCGAAATCGAAGCGAATACGGTGGGGATTTTCAACACTGACCCGGGATACTCCGGCGTAGTAATTCCGGAAGAAGGGGTGACCCTTGGTGGTCAGAATCTGGAATGAAAACTCCACGTCTTTGGCGGTAATGGGCTGACCATCCTGAAACCGGGCCTGGGGACGCAGATTGAAAATTGCATAGCTGCGGTCTTCCGGTACTTCCAGGGATTCCGCAATAAGCCCGTAGGCAGAGAAGGGCTCGTCGTCGGAGGATTCCAGCAGCGTGTCATACAGGTAGGTACCGATACCGGCTGCGGCAACCCCGCGCAGGTCAAAAGGGTTGAAGGAATCAAAACCGTTGGCCACCACCGCCAGTCTCAGAGTGCCACCTTTCGGAGCCTTCGGGTTCACATAGTCAAAATGACTGAAACCGGCCGGATATTTCGGGGCTCCGTGCATGGCGATGCCGTGGACGGGGGCGACTTTTCCGGAGCCGGTCCCGGTGGCGAGGGACAGTGAGGGGGTGATCAGGGATGTCAGAAAAAGCAGGACTGCGGCAAGGGGGAATAGTGTCCGTTCGTTAGTCATAGTTTCGCACATGCAGGTGTGTCAATCCGTTGTCCGGCTGGTATGCCAGGTAACCCCTGGCAATACCTTGTGATTTTTGTTGTTTGGGAAAGTTCCATCGGCCGGGCGATACGGCTCCTAGTGACTGTTCCTGATATCAACGTAGAGTACCAGACTTTGTCCGGGTTGCAGATAACGGCTGGTGTTCAGGCTGTTCCAGTTTGCGATGTCCCGCACGTTCACAGAAAAGCGGCTGGCGATGGTGGACAGGGAGTCACCCTTTCTGACCCGGTAACCGACCTTTCGCACCATGGCCTTGTTACGTGCGCTGCTTGAGGCCTGGATAGCAGCAGTATCTGATTTCGACCAGATTACCAGTTCCTTGCCGGGGATCAGCGGATCGCCCGGCGCCATGCCGTTCCAGGCAGCGACCTCACGTACTGATACCCGGTGTTCCCGGGCAATGTCCCAGAAGGTATCCCCGGATTGTACGGTGTACTGGAGCTTGGTGCCGGAGCGCTTCTGCCCCTGCTTTTTCTCCAGTCGACGGGATGCACTCAGCACGTAGGCATCGGAACCCTTGGTGGCAGCGGGGATCATCAGTGACTGACCAATCCGGATCAGGTTGCCGTCCAGTTTGTTGACCTGGCGGATGACCGCAGGAGTCGTGGCGTATTTGCGGGCAATGGTTATCAGGGTGTCCCCGGATTTAACCTTGTAGTTGCGCCAGGATACCCGCTGGCTGGCTGGCAGGGTCGCCAGTGCCTGGCGGAAGGTGTCGGCATTTTCCTGGGGAACCAGAAGACGGTGCGGACCGTCCGGGTTGGTGGCCCAGCGATTGTATGTGGGGTTCAGCAGGTAGATCTCATTGACATCCACACCGGCCAGATCTGCAGCCTGTGCCAGGTCCAGCTGGGAGCTGGTATCAACCACTTCGAAATAGGGCTTGTTGTCCAGTGGGGGAAGCTGGACACCGTAGGCTGACGGATTATCGAAAATTTTCGCCAGGGCGATGAGTTTGGGAACGTAGTGGCGGGTTTCCCGGGGAAGATCCAGTGCCCAGAAGTCGGTGGCCCGGTTCTTCTTGCGGTTCTTGCGCATGGCCTTGGAAACAGTTCCTCCACCACTGTTGTATGCCGCCAGGGCCAGTACATAATCGCCGTCGAAACGCTGGGTCAGGCGTTCCAGGTAGGTCAGCGCCGCGTCGGTGGCAGCGATGACATCTCTGCGGTCATCGTGCCACCAGCTCTGGGTCAGGCCGAAGTGTTTGCCGGTCGCGGGCACGAATTGCCACAGACCTGCGGCACGGCCGTGGGAATAGGCAAAGGGATCAAATGCGCTTTCGACCACAGGCAGCAGGGCAAACTCGGTGGGCAGTCCCCGTTTCTCGGTTTCGGAAAGAATATGGTAGAGGTAGCGGCTGCCGCGCTCGGCAACCCGCTGGATGTAGCTGGGGTGGGATGCATACCATTTCAGCTGTTCCCGGACCCGTTCATTATCAATGTCGTGGTCAAGGGCAAAGCCGGCCCTGAGTCTTTGCCAGAGGTCATCATATCCGGCAACAGCAGTATCACTTTGCTGTCCTGCCTGGTCCGAGGCTGTTTCCGTATCCGTGGGCGCCGCCAGCAGTTCAGGGGGTTGCTGGTCGGGCTGGGGCTCATTGGCCTCGTCGGCTACGTCCTGGGCCTGGCTGGGGGCAGTATCCGCAGGCGTGGCTATGCCCAGGGCTTCGGACAGGCTGAAGTTTCCGAACCAGGAACCTGTTTCTGCGCCGTCGACGACCTGTGCCTGACCGAGAGAACTGCAGCCGCTGGTCAGGGCCGCAGCGATCATGAGGAGGTGAAGTTTCTTGGCGGACATAGGGTACTTCCGGCTTGGTGACTAAGCCGAATCAAATGTCTGGAAATCCGGCATTATTGGGTAAATCGCAGATACAAAAATCAGGCCGATTCTAGGGGATGCCATTTCCAGGGGTCAAGGGACCCCGCGTTACATCCTTGAGAGGAATTGTCAGGAAAGTCAGAAACCATCTTTGGCGCGCCGCAAGGCGGTGAATACCAGATCGGCCGATATCTCCGGTATCTCGTCCCCGATAAAGCGCTCCCGGGCGGCATCGATAACCGCTGGATCGTCCCAGCGCAGAAAAGGATTCAAACGCTTTTCCAGCCCCAGAGTGGAGGGTACCGTAGATTCACCGGCCTCGCGCCTGCTCAGGCATTGGGTCTCAAAGTCTGCCAGGGCCTGGTCGTCCGGCAGTACGGAGCGGGCAAACCGGAGATTGGCCAGGGTATATTCGTGAGCACAATAAACTCCGGTGTTGTCTGGCAGGTCCCTGAGTCTCTGGAGTGACTGGCGCATCTGCTCCGGTGTTCCTTCGAACACCCGGCCGCAGCCGCTTACAAACAGTGTGTCTCCGCAAAACAGAACCGGGCGTCCATCAATTTCTGTTTCTGTGTAATAGGCCACATGGTCCAGGGTATGGCCGGGCACCGGGATCACCCGGAAGCTGATATTCTGCCACCGGACCTCATCACCCGAGTGGACTTGCCGGTCACTGGCGGTGAACGGGGAGTCTGCCGGACCAGTTACCTGGCATTCCGGAAACGCCTGGCGCAGGGCCGCGACGCCACCAACGTGGTCGGCATGATGGTGGGTGATCAGCACCCTGTCCAGAGTCAGGTTGTTGCGGGTGAGGAAGTCCAGAACCGGTTCGGCCTGGCCCGGGTCAACGACCAGAGCCTTGCTGCTGTCGGAGTCTGACAGGCACCAGATATAGTTGTCACTGAACGCGGAAATGGCAGAGATGGTCAGCATAGGATTCCGGCATGTGTTAAAGGGCAGTGACTGATATGATAGTGCAATTAACACATGGCCCCAACATCTGATTCGGGCCAGGGGAGTGCGGTCGTTTGAGTAAATCTTCAGCAATCGATTACCCCGCCCGGCTCGCCAGCTTTGAGCGGTGGTTTCAGACCCCTCTGGGACGCTCCCTGCTGGCGGACCAGCGCCGCTTGCTGGAACAGGTGCTCGGGGACAGGACTGGGGCGCGTCAGCTCCAGGTGGGTGTCAGCCACCGTCTGCCCCGGGCATCCTGCACAGATTATTCCCAGAAGATCATAACCACGCCGGAATGGTTTCCCCATATGCCGGACGGTGTTGTTGTCTGTGATGCCGATGAACTGCCTTTTCCCGGAGATTCCATGGATCTGGTGCTGTTGCACCATACTGCGGATTTTTCCCTTTATCCCCACCAGGTACTGCGGGAGGCTGCCAGGGTGCTTCGGGGGGAGGGCATGGTAGCGTTGATCGGATTCAATCCGATGAGCTTGTGGGGCGTGCGCA
The DNA here is from genome assembly GCA_041591245.1 of Marinobacter sp. Taxonomy (GTDB): domain Bacteria; phylum Pseudomonadota; class Gammaproteobacteria; order Pseudomonadales; family Oleiphilaceae; genus Marinobacter. The sequence goes on along the minus strand of JBFHSI010000114.1, from coordinate 416 downwards.
GGCTGGTTTCCAGGCACCGCGAGGGCCCCTGGGGCGGGCGCTTCCTGTTGCGCGGGCGTATGGAAGACTGGCTGTATCTGCTGGGGTTCTGTGTCGAGGAAACGGTGACCGGCTATTACCGGTTGCCTGTACAGCGCGGGGTCGCGGCATCCTTGCAGGCGGGTTCCGATGGTGGAGATATCAACAGATTCCTGCCGATGGGCGCGTATTATTGTATTCTTGCGCGCAAGCGGGTAACGGCCAGGCTTCCCAGGCGACCGGCGTGGCATCAGTCCAAGGTGATTTCGCTGTCGGGGCGGGGCGCGGTTGGTGCATCCCGCGGCTGCAGCCGGGACAAGAGTGCCTGACCACCCAAACCATGACATGACAGGAGCAGTGATGACCGGCAAGGTAATTGTGTATACCGATGGCGCATG
>JBFHSI010000113.1:0-10394 GCA_041591245.1 Marinobacter sp. | reverse complement strand
TGTGTCGCGGGCATGGCCGGAGTCTATCCTTGCGACAAGGTAGACCTGTTAGCCTTTATGCCCCTGGCGACGATTGGCGGCGGCAGCGGCAATGATATCTGGGGCTGGACAGACACGCTGGATGGCAGTGAGTATGCCATCATGGGCCGCACCACCGGCGTTCCCCTGATTGCCTTTGTGGCCCCTATCGAAACCGACGACGGTGATCTTCTGGGCCTGCTGTCCGGCACCATCAACCTGGGCCAGACCAGTATCATCCCGGAACGGTTACTGAGTGAAACCCAGAACAACGGCACCATCTTTACCGTTATTGATTCCGACAACTTCCTGTATATAGAAGGCGGCACCGAATCCGGGTCCAGAATCCAGTCCCTGCCCTCACCCGGTGTGGATCCGCTGATCGACGCCGCCCTCTCCGGCATAAGTTTCGGCCGCATCCACAACATGCACGGCCGGGAACTGATTTACGCCTCCAGCCACCTGCAGAGACTGGGCTGGCAGTTCGTACGGGCAGTGCCCTATGAACTGGCCACAGCTCCCGCCAAAGAATCCTTTCTGCACTTTTTCTGGGTCAGCCTGGCCATAGCCGTCGTTATTGCCATAGCCAGTTTTATGCTGAGCCGCTCTGCCACCATGAAACTGGACCGGATGACCCAGCGTATCCAGCATATGGTCCGCAACCCGTCCCAGGCCGGCCGTCTGCCCCAGGATGGCCCCAGAGAAGTGCGCAACCTGGCGCAGGCCTTCAACCACCTGATGGATGAACAGGATGCCATCGCAGCCATGAAAGAACATTTCGTTTCCAACGTCAGCCACGAGCTGCGTACCCCCCTGACCTCCATCAACGGAGCCCTGCGCCTGATGGATTCCGGTGCTGCGGGGGAACTGCCGGAACAGGCCAGCAACATGGCCAGCCTGGCACTGCGCAATGGCGAACGGCTGCAGCTGCTGATTTCAGACCTGCTGGACTTCAGCAAACTGACCTCCGGGCAGATGCCGGTCACCCTGCAGCAGGAATCCCTGCAACCCATTATCGAGTCAGCCGTCTCCGGCAACCAGGCCATGGCCGCCGAACACCAGATTACCCTGACCGGCTCCTGTGACCCGGACCTGGTCCTGATGGCGGACGGCCTGCGCCTGCGCCAGATACTCGATAACTTTATCAGCAATGCCATCAAGTTCTCTCCGGCCCAGGGCCGGGTTATGGTGAGAGTGGAACCCAGTGGTCCGGACCGTGCCCGGATCATCGTCCAGGATAACGGGGAAGGTGTACCTCAATCCTTTGTGCCTAAACTGTTTGACCGCTTTGCCCAGGCCGAGGCGGGAACCACCAGGTCCGTCCGGGGTACCGGCCTGGGTCTGGCCATCTGCCAGGAACTGGCAGCCCTGATGCATGGACACATTGGCTACTACTACGATCAGGGTGCCCATTTCTGGGTGGAATTACCGCTGGCGGAACAAAGGAATGGACCTGATGACCAGAAAACCTGATGTTCCCGCCAACGAACACGAACGCCTGGCCGCACTGGAGCGCTCGGGCTTGCTGGATTCCGGCTCGGAAGAACGCTTCGACCGTTTCACCCGCATGGCCTGCGGCATGTTCGGGGTACCCATTGCCCTGATCAGTCTGGTAGGCAGTGACCGGCAATGGTTCAAGTCGCGTCAGGGCCTGGAGGCGACAGAAACCCCCAGAAACATCTCTTTCTGCAACCACACCATTCGCTACTCCGGCGTGCTGGTGGTTGAAGACGCCCAGGCCGACGACCGGTTTTCTGACAACCCGCTGGTTACCGGTGCCCCTCACATCCGTTTCTATGCCGGCGCCCCGCTGCACAGCAGTGATGGCTACCGGCTCGGCACACTGTGTATCATCGACCAGAGCCCCAGGGCCTTCAGTGCCGAGAACCAGGCCCTGCTACGGGATCTGGCCACCTGTGTGGAAAGGGAAATTACCCGCCAGTCCGAAACCAGCATTCACCAGGCACTGAAACAGAGCGAACGCCGGGCCAGGGCCGCCATTGAGGGTACCCGGGTCGGCACCTGGGAATGGAACATAGAAACCGGGGGCATGGTCGTCAACCGGCGCTGGAGGGAAATCTGCGGCTTAGATCCGGCGGCACCGGAAGCCATGGATATGAATACCTGGCGCGCAATGGTGCACCCGGACGATCTGCAGGAAACTCTGCATCTTCTGGAGCGCCATATCGACGGGGCCACCGAGCAGTACGACAGCCAGTACCGGATACGGCATCAGGACGGGCACTGGATATGGGTTCACAGCTGTGGCCGTATTTTCGAGTGGTCCCGGGAAGGCCAGCCCAGGGTCATGTATGGCACCACTGCGGATATCACCACCCTCAAGAACAACCTGGAACGGATCCGCCACCAGAACGAAGCCCTGGGTATCCTCAATGATCTGGCGCTGGACCCGGAAGCCAACGACGACGAACGTATCCGCAAAGCCCTGCGCCTGGGGGCCGGCTATCTGAGGCTGCCCCTGGCCATCGTCAGCGAGATTACCGGCGACGTCTATACCGTGCTCTGGTTTGATGCACCGGAGGGCTCAGAGCTAAAGGAGGGGTTGTCGTTCCCCCTGGCCGATACCTACTGCGCCATCATGGTGGAAAAAAACGACAGCCTGGCTATCAGCCATATGGCCCAGTCCCCCTACCGGACCCAGCCCTGCTACGGACGGTTCAGCCTGGAAAGCTATCTGGGCGCGCCCATCCATGTCCAGAACCAGCTCTTCGGTACCCTGAATTTCTCCTCCCCCGGCCCCCGGCCGGAAGGTTTTTCGGATACGGAGATTACCTTTGTCACCCTGCTGGCCCGGTGGATTGCCGGGGTCATTGAACGCAGAACCAGCATGCAAACACTGACCAAGCTGGTACAGCAGACCCCCGGCATGCTGTACCAGTATCGCCTGTGGCCGGACGGGGCTTCCGCATTTCCGTTTTGCAGCCAGGGCATTGAGGAAATCTACGGTATTTCCGGAGAAGAGGTGCGGGACGATGCAACCCCCTGTTTCAGCCGGATACACCCGGAGGATCTGCCCATGCTGGAACTCTCCATTGCATCCTCAGCCCTGGACCTTTCGGTGTGGAATCACCAGTATCGCGTCGCTCCGGAAAAGGACCATTGGCGCTGGGTTGAAGGCCGGGCCACACCGGAGGAACTGGCAGACAAAAGCATCATGTGGCACGGGTACATCACCGATATCGACGAGAAAAAGCGGATACAGCTTGCTCTTCAGGAAAGCGAGGACGAGCTGCGCCGGCTGTTTGAGATGTCCCCCATAGGCATCGCCCTGACCGACTTCCTGACTGCCCGCTTCGTGGACGTCAATGACGCCTTCCTGCGCCCCACCGGATTCACCCGGGACGAGATATTGGATCTCGACCTGGGGAAGTTGCGTCCCGGAGGTTTCGGCAGCATCCGGGAGCAGGCCCTTGCCGAGATCCACGACACCGGTCGCTACGGGCCCTACGAACAACAGATCATCTGCAAGGACGGCTCCACCTTCCCGGCACTGGTCCAGGGCTGGCGCATCATCAACGCTGCCGGCCGGCCCCTGGTATGGTCCCTGGTTGAGGACATTTCCGAGCGGAAAAAAGTGGAACTCATGAAGAACCAGTTCATTTCCACCGTCAGCCATGAACTGCGCACCCCCCTGACTGCTATTGCCGGCTCCCTGGGGCTGATCGCCGGCGGGGCTCTGGGAACCCTGCCGGAACAGGTGAACAGGCTGGTCGCCATCGCCGCCAGCAACAGCGATCAGCTGAAACGGCTGATTGATGATCTGCTGGACATGGAAAAACTGGTCTCCGGCACCATGGCCATGTCCCTGTGCCCACAGCGGATCAGCCCGCTGGTCCAGGAAGCCATCGAACGCCTGTCGGCCTATGCCGAAGACCGGAACGTGAGCGTCCGCTTTGACGACCGGCACCCCCGCTATCAGGCCAGCGTTGACAGCCAGCGGCTGGGCCAGGCAGTCACCAATCTGCTGTCAAATGCCATCAAGTTTTCACCCGAGAACGGTGAAGTGGTGGTCGCCACAGAACTCCGGGATGACCAGTTCCGGATTCAGGTAAGTGACCAGGGGCCGGGTATACCGGCGGAATTCCGGCCACGAATTTTCCAGAAATTTGCCCAGGCCGACAGCTCGGACACCCGGGGTGGCCGGGGGACTGGCCTGGGGCTGGCCATCACCCGGGAAATCATGACCCAGATGGGCGGGAATGTGGGTTTTCAATCAGAGGAAGGCCAGGGTGCCCGCTTCTGGCTGACCCTCCCGGCTGCACAGGACTGAGCACCATGAACCTGAACAGCAGAGACAGATTTTTCCTGGCACTGATCTGGGGCTCCAGGCTCAGCACCTTCCTGCTTCTGGTGATCCTTGCCCTGACCCTGGATTCCTCCGCCTCGAACCGCAACCTGGTCGAAGTCCGCCAACAGTGGCAGTCCCGGCTCGACGATATCAGCCTGAACCTGCAAAGCGTGATTCTCCGCAACATGCAAACGGTGTGGGGGATGGCCGCCAACGTTGCGGTGCAGCCAGATATGGATAACAAGCGGTTCCGGGATCTGGCCCAGGTCATTACCCGCATGGCTCCGGAGTTGAGAAATATCGGTCTGGCGCCGGACTTCATTATCCGGGACATCTATCCCCTGGCCGGCAACGAGGCAGCTGTGGGCCTTGATCTGACCCGCTCATCCCTGACCCCGGTACAGGTCCAGGCCATGCGCGAAACCGGCAAGATCATATACTCCGGCCCCATCAGCCTGATTCAGGGCGGCCAGGGACTGGCGGGGCGCATGCCGGTTTTTGAACAGAACAGCGACAGACTCTGGGGTGTCATTTCCGTGATTCTGGATCTGGACCGCCTGTACCAGACCGCCGGACTGGTGCCGGCCGATGAGGACATGCGCCTGAGCATTTCCCTGTCCGACCGGGTCAGTAACACCCGAGCCATGTTTTTCGGTGACACAGGTACCGGCTGGCAGGACCCGGTAAAAGCCAACCTGACCATGTCCAATGCCTCCTGGACCCTGTTTGCCGAACCCCATACTGGCTGGCCCAACCATCCAAAAAATCCCTGGCTGCTACGCACTGCCCTGCTATTGATGATCCTGCTGGGAACCTGGGCCACCTTCTGGCTCAGCGGCTTCATGCTCAAGGACCGGGAGATGCAGCGCCGGTTCTGGGGACTGTTCGAACTGGCCCCCATCGGTGTCGCCCTGTACAGCGTGGCAACCCAGTCCCTGATCCGGGCCAACCGCACCTTTGAACGGAGTTTCGGCAGGGCCGCCGAGAATCTCGACTATTTCGAGACGATGCTGGACCGGCAGGGGGAGCCTCTGGCAAAACAGCCGAACATCCGGGAACGGCTGCGTACCGGTATCCGCTTCAGCGGCCTGGAAGGCTACTACCGCAGGCCGGATCAGACCCTGTTTCCGGTGATGCTGCAGGGCATGCGCATCGACAACCGTGATACCGATCCGGTGATCTGGCTGATTACCGAGGATATGTCCGAGCGGAAACAGGTGGACCGGATGAAAAGCGAGTTCATCTCCACCGTCAGCCATGAGCTGCGCACGCCCCTGACCTCCATTACCGGTGCTCTGGGCCTGATCACCAACGGCGCCGCCGGGCCACTGCCGGAAAAAGCCCAGGGACTGGCGAAAATTGCCTACCGGAACAGTCAGCAACTGAGCTTTCTGATCAATGATCTGCTGGATATTGAAAAACTGGTGGCCGGCAAGATGCCGTTTGTTACCGGTACCTATCTTCTGGCGGACATCGTTGAGGAGTCCGTTGAGAACATCCAGCCCTTCGCCCGGGAGCGCAAGATAGCCATACAGATCACCGAGCTGGCCCAGGTGCAGGTTCAGGTTGACCGGCAGCGCTTTGGCCAGGCCATAACCAATCTTCTGTCCAACAGCATCAAGTTCTCCCCTCCGGATGCCCGCGTCGAGGTGTTCACCCGTCGGATGGGGCACAACATCCGGCTGTGTATTCGCGACCAGGGACAAGGCATCCCCCTGGAGTTCCACGACCGGATCTTCCAGAAATTCTCCCAGGCCGACAGCTCGGATCAGCGCAGCAAGAGTGGAACCGGGCTGGGTCTGGCCATTACCCGGGAGCTGATGACCAATATGGGCGGTAATGTGGGCTATGAATCCGTTCCCGGACACGGGGCAACCTTCTGGCTGGAAATAGCCATTGCCCATCAGGATGCCGGGGATACGGCCGAAAGCTAGGGCCCGGCAGGCGCCGGGCCCTCAGTGCGCCGCTCTCAGGCGCGCTGGATCATGTCCCGCACCACATAGTGCAGAATGCCGCCGTGGCGGAAATAGACAGCCTCATTGGCGGTATCTATCCGGGACAGAAGCTTACAACTGACCCGTGAGCCATCGTTATAAAGCACCGTCATGGTCAGGGTCTGGCCCGGGCGGATATCCCCGGTCAGCCCCTCAATATCGATGGTTTCGTTTCCGGTCAGCTTCAGGGTCTTGCGACTGGTTCCCTCGGGAAACTGCAGGGGAATGACCCCCATACCGATCAGGTTGGAGCGGTGAATCCGTTCAAAGGATTCCGCCACCACCGCTTTCACCCCCAGCAACCGGGTGCCCTTGGCAGCCCAGTCCCGGCTGGAGCCTGTGCCGTACTCACGACCGGCAATGATCACCAGGGGAACCCCCTGTTGCTGATACTTCATGGCCGCATCGTAAATGGCCATCTGTTCGCCCGTGGGCACAAAGCGGGTATAGCCCCCTTCCACATCCTGCAGCATTTCATTGCGGATACGCACATTGGCAAAGGTGCCCCGCATCATCACTTCGTGGTTGCCCCGACGGGAACCGTAGGAATTGAAGTCCTTCGGCTCCACCCCCAGGCTCTGCAGGTATTTGCCGGCAGGACTGTCGCCCCGGAAAGCCCCGGCAGGGGAAATATGGTCGGTGGTTATGGAGTCCCCCAGCAGGGCCAGAATTCTCGCACCCCGGATATCCGCCAGCGGCTCCGGCTCATCCTTCAGGCCCTCAAAGAAGGGCGGTTTGCGGATGTAGGTGGAGTCTTCCGACCAGGTGTACACCTTGCTTCCCGGTACCCGGATGGCCTGCCATTCGGCATCGCCATCGAACACCTGTCCGTATTCCTTGCGGAACATGCTGGTCTGCACCTGACCCACAGCCTCCGCAACTTCCTGCTGGCTGGGCCACAGATCCTTCAGGTACACGGGCTCGCCATCCGGCGTATGGCCCAGGGGCTCCCGGGTCAGATCCACCCGGATATTGCCCGCCAGGGCATAGGCCACCACCAGTGGCGGGGAAGCCAGCCAGTTGGTTTTCACCAGCGGATGTACCCGGCCCTCAAAGTTGCGGTTGCCTGACAGCACCGAGGCTACCGTGAGATCGCCCTTGTTGATGGCAGTTTCCACCGCCGCCGGCAGGGGCCCGGAATTGCCGATACAGGTGGTGCAGCCATAGCCCACCAGGTTGAAGCCGAGTCTGTCCAGATCTTCCTGGAATCCGCCGGCCCGCAGATAGTCGGTGACCACTTTCGAGCCGGGAGCCAGCGAGGTCTTGACCCAGGGCGGCACCTTCAGCCCTTTGGCCACCGCCTTGCGGGCCACCAGGCCGGCCGCCATCATGACACTGGGGTTGGAGGTGTTGGTGCAGGAGGTAATAGCGGCGATAACCACAGCACCCGGATCCAGCCACAGTTTCTCACCGTTCATGTCCAGGGGCTGACTGCGGGCATGGCGGAAACGCTCACCGGTAGCCACAGCGTCCTGTTCCGAGGCGGATGCATCTGCGCCCTCCCCGGTGCTCAGGGTCAGTTCAAAGGCTTCCTTCACCCGGTTCAGGGGCACCCTATCCTGGGGCCGCTTGGGGCCGGCAAGGCTGGCCTCAACCTCTCCCAGGTCCAGTTCCAGCACATCGGTATAGGCAGCTTCATGTCCTGGTTCATGCCACAGGCCCTGGGCCCGGGTATAGGCTTCCACCAGCTCCACAAGGCTGTCATCCCGCCCGGTAAGTCTCAGGTAACGGATGGTCTGTTCATCCACCGGGAAGAAGCCGCAGGTGGCGCCATATTCCGGAGCCATATTGGCAATGGTGGCCCGGTCTGCCACCGGCATTCCGGTGAGGCCATCGCCGAAAAACTCCACAAACTTGCCCACCACGCCCCGGGCCCGCAGCAGTTCGGTAATCCGGAGCACCAGGTCGGTGGCGGTAATGCCTTCCCGCAGCTTTCCGCTCAGGCGCATGCCGATGACTTCCGGAATCAGCATGGACACCGGCTGGCCGAGCATGGCGGCCTCCGCCTCGATTCCACCCACGCCCCAGCCCAGAATCCCCAGAGCATTGATCATGGTGGTGTGGGAGTCGGTCCCCACCAGGGTATCCGGGTAGGCCAGGTGTTTTCCGTCCTGCTCCCGGTGCCAGACGGTCCGTCCCAGATACTCCAGGTTGACCTGATGGCAGATTCCGGTGCCCGGGGGCACCACCCGGAAATGGTCAAAGGCCTGCTGGCCCCAGCGCAGGAATTCGTAGCGCTCCCGGTTGCGTTCCATCTCCCTGGCCACATTGTCCCGGAAGGCGGATGCATCTCCGAAACGGTCCACCATAACCGAGTGGTCAATCACCAGATCCACCGGGGACAGAGGATTGATCAGGGCCGGGTCCTTGCCCGCCTGCTGCACCGCGTCGCGCATGGCCGCCAGATCCACCACACCGGGCACACCGGTAAAGTCCTGCATCAGCACCCGGGCCGGGCGGAACTGGATTTCGGTATCGGAACGCCGGTGCTCCAGCCAGCCGGCCAGAGCCTCGATATGGCTGCGATCCACCGTGCTGCCATCTTCATTGCGCAGCAGGTTTTCCAGCAGCACCTTCAGGGAAAATGGCAGTCGGTCAAGATCGCCCAGGGTTGCCGAGGCCTTGGGCAGACTGTAGTAGTGCCAGGTGTTACCACCGGCAGTCAGGGTGGAGAGTGTATTGAGGGAATCCAGACCGGATCCGGCAAGTGACATGGGAGCCTCCTTCCATAAAGGTTCGTTGGAGATCACACACAGGCTGGCGGAAAGAACTCCGCCAGGGAAGTCACTTCTAACTATTGCACCGATTGCCCCCAGTTCAAGGGTGGGGCCATGAATCTCCGTAATAACTCGGATTCATGGTCCCGGAGCCGGTCACACCCGGTAACGGCTCACCAGTTCATTGAGCTGAGCGGTGGCAGCTTCCAGACCGGAGGCAATGCTCCGGACCTGCTCGGCTTCAGCCGAGACATCGGTGTTGCGGCCGGCCACGAAATGGATGTTCTCGTTGATCTGCAGGGAGGTGGTGGCCTGTTCCTCGCAGGCGGAGGCAATCTGGTCGTTCATGCTGGACACCTGCCCGATTGCCTGCTCAATCTGGTGGATGGCATTTTCCGTTTCCGTCATCGCCCGGGTGGATTCCGTGGAACGGGTCTGGCCCATGGCAATGGCCTCCAGGGTCCCCTCAGACAGCTCCTGCAGCTGGTCCATGGTAGAGCGGATCTGGTCGGTAAATTCCTGGGTACGCCGGGACAGGGAACGCACCTCGTCCGCGACCACGGCGAAGCCCCGCCCATGCTCCCCGGCACGGGCCGCTTCTATGGCCGCATTCAGAGCCAGCAGATTGGTCTGCTCCGAAATATCGTTGATGGAACGGGTAACCGCCGCAATGGACTGTACCTTGTCTGCCAGCTGCCGCACCATGTGGTTGCTGTTTTCCAGAGCCTCGTGGGTGGCACCCGTCAGGCGCGAAGCCTGCTCCATGTAACCGGCGCCCTCACTGGCCGCCCGGGCGGCACTGGTCGCGGCCTCGGAAGCGGTCTGGGCATTGGTGGCCACTTCCTGGATGCTGGCCGTCATTTCATTGGTCGCCGTTGCCGCCTGATCCGTCTGTACCTGCTGCTCATGCACAATGCAGCCGGTACTCTCACCGGTTTGTGTAAGGGTATGGGCATTTTCCCTCAGCTGGACCGACAAATCCCGTAACCGGGCAATAAGCCCGGCGAACTGGTCCATCATTTCGTTGAAGGAACGGGCTGTCACCCGGTTACCCTTCCCGGGCAAACGCCCGGTCAGGTCCTGCGCCTCCGCAAATGCCTGGACAATTCCGATCATCCGGGCTGCCTGACGGCTTTCCGCCCCCATCAGTATGGCAAAGTACATGAGCACGGAGCTTTCAAACACCACAAAGGCCGCATGCAGGAAGGCGATGGACCAGCTGCAGCCATAATTGAAAATCATGACCGGCAGATCGCCAATGGACACCTGGTGCAACTGCAAACCCGTAAGCAGCAGGTGGTGCAGTGCAATAACCCCTGCAGCCACCACCACCGGCAGCCAGTCCCGGTAAATGAT
>JBFHSI010000112.1:0-10409 GCA_041591245.1 Marinobacter sp. | reverse complement strand
TGAGCCGGGTTACCAAAGACGGCGCCATTTCTGTGCTTCAGGGCCGTTGCGTGGGCGGATCCACTACCGTCAACTGGACCTCCAGCTTCCGGACTCCGGATGCCACCCTGAATTACTGGGCCGACACTTTCGGCCTGGACGGGCTGACTCCAGACGCCATGGCTCCCTGGTTCGAGGGCCGGGAGCAGCGCCACTCCATGGCGCCCTGGCAGATGGACCCGAACATCAACAACGATATCCTGCGCCAGGGCTGTGACAAGCTCGGCTACCAGTGGCACATCATTCCGCGCAACGTAAAAGGCTGCTGGAACCTGGGCTATTGCGGCATGGGCTGTCCGGTCAACGCCAAGCAGGGCGCCCTGCTCACCACCATTCCCGGCGCTCTGGACAACGACGCCCGGCTGTTCCACGGCCTCCGGGCCGAGCGCCTGGTAATGGACCAGGACCGGATCGACCACCTGCAGGCCAGTGCCATGTCAGCCGATGGCGTTACCCCCTCAGGGGTTACTGTACGCCTGAAAGCACGGCATTTTGTGGTGGCGGCCAGTGCCATAGGTTCACCGGGGCTGCTGCTGCGCTCAGATATTCCCGACCCTTACGAGCGCATCGGCAAACGTTCCTTTATTCATCCGGTCAATGCCTCAGTAGCCCGGATGCCGGAAAAAGTGGACCCTTTCTACGGCGCACCCCAGTCTGTCTATTCCGATGAGTTCAACTTCAGCAAGGGTGTGGATGGCCCTGCCGGCTACAAGCTGGAAGTTCCGCCGCTGCATCCGGGCATTTCTGCCGGGGTGATTCCGGGCCACGGTGAAGCCCAGGCCGGAGTCATGGAAAACCTGCCCTGGACCCAGGCGGTTCTGGCACTGGTCCGGGACGGTTTTCATCCGGACAGCCCGGGCGGCACTGTCTCCCTGCGCAAGGACGGCAGCCCGGTTCTGGATTACACCATATCCGACTATCTGTGGACGGCGATCCGGGAAGCTTTCCACACCATGGCCGAGATACAGTTTGCCGCAGGCGCGGAGCAGGTCCGGCCGGTGCACCTGGATTCAGACTGGTACAGCAGCTGGGCCGAAGCCAAAGCTGCCATCGCCGACCTGGCCATGGCTCCGCACCGGGTCAGGCTGTTTACTGCGCACCAGATGGGCGGTTGCGCCATGGGCTCGGACCCGAAAGAATCCGTGGTCAACGGCTTCGGAGAACACCATCAGGTCAGCAACCTGAGTGTCCACGATGCCTCGATTTTCCCCACCAGCATCGGCGCCAACCCACAATTGTCGGTGTATGCCCTGGCGGCGAGAAACAGCACCCATCTGGCGGGCCGGCTTACGGGTTAGTTAGTATCCCGCCATTTTGGGATTGCAAGTAAACTGGTATCCTATGCTCTCCTGAAGAAAGGAGCTGTGCATGCCTAAAGTTATCTACCCAGGCACTTTCGATCCCATTACCAATGGCCACACCGACCTGATCGAACGTGCCGGGCGCATGTTCGAACACATTGTTGTGGCGGTTGCCTACAATCCCAAGAAACAACCGCTTCTCAATCTCGAAGAGCGTTGCGAATTGGTCAGGCAGGCCACGGCCCACATTCCCAATGTCAGTGTTACCGGATTCAGTAACCTGCTGGCGGACTTTGTGCGTGACCAGGGTGCAACCGTGATTCTTCGCGGACTGCGTGCCGTCTCCGACTTCGAGTACGAATTCCAGCTGGCGGATATGAATCGCCGCCTGGCCCCGGAAGTGGAAAGCGTCTTCCTGACGCCTGCGAATCACCTGTCCTATATATCCTCCACCCTGATCCGGGAGATAGCTTCCCTGGGCGGGGATGTATCAGAATTCGTTGACCCTGCCGTTGCGGCTGCGCTGAAAAAGAAATTTAAACCAGCCTGAGGTACCAGCAAATGGCCCTGATGATTACTGACGAATGCATCAACTGCGATGTCTGTGAACCGGAATGCCCGAACGAGGCAATCTCTCCGGGTGACGAAATCTATGAAATAGACCCGAACAAGTGCACCGAATGCGTCGGACACTATGATGAACCCCAGTGCCAGCAGGTATGCCCGGTAGACTGTATTCCCAAGGATCCGGAACACGAAGAAACTGAAGACCAGCTGATGGAGAAATATCATCAGCTGACCGGCAGCTGAAACAAAAAAAGCCCCTTTCGGGGCTTTTTTACATCTCAGGCTCAGAATACCGGTGGCAATGGCATCACTGTGCCATTCACATCCACCTGCATATCCTTCATGCTCGCTTTCATTTCCAGACGGTCCCCGTCCTGAACCAGCAAGCCCTGCTTGATCATCGGCGCCACCTGGGCACGCACATCCGGATAATTTTCTGCCAGCGCGGCGGGCAGACTCAGGTTCATCGCCCCGGTCATACCCTGCATGACCATCAGCATTTCCGCTTTCTCGTCGGCACTCAGTTCCGGGTGAGCAATAACAAAATCACCGGTGACCTGGCCTTCAGGAGTGGTCAGGCTGAACTCAGGAATCCCTACAGAGAAACCGGCAGCGGCAAGATCCCGGGCAGCACTGCTAACCTTCATCATTGTGGCCATTTGCTGCTCGATTCCGGCACCAGCCTGGTCAAGGGCCTGATTCTGCAGTTCTGAGATACCCTCACTCAGACTGTTCCAGCTGGTCACTTCCAGATTATCCAGGGCAAAGACCAGCTGGTGCGGGCCATAGCCTTCCTGATCCAGAGTCAGGCTCTGCAGGTTCATGGTCACCCGGGTATCCAGGCGCTCGTCACCATCCCGGGCTTCACTGCTGCTCACCATGGAGAAGTTCTGCAGGGAAACCGGAGGCATCTCATTGGCGGCAACCACCAGGGATCCGATGTCCAGATTTCCTTTACCTGTCCAGATCTCACCCGTGAGGTGAGCCATGTCCTGGAGCATATGCACTCCGGCAATACGGACCTCCAGTTCAGGGCTGCTGACGGTGATTTCCGGCCAGTCAATCAGCGCCTGCGCCTGGTTTCCGGCATCGGAGATGCCAATCTGGATCAGGCCACCGGAGGTGCTCAGGGATTCACCACTATCCGGATCGGTAATCCGGGTCACAGGGACACGGAAATCCATCGTTGCCCGGCCCCACAAACGGGTTTCCAGAGTCAGTTCCGGAAGCTCTTCGGGGAACCAGTCAGCCCCCTCAGGAGCCCAGCCATCCTTCGGTTCGAAACTCAGCAGGCTGCCGGTCACACCATGACTGATGGTGGCGTGGTAGCCCACTTGATAGCTTTCCCCGGTCTCCGGATTGACCAGTACCAGGGAACCGTTCAGCTCGCCCCCCAGAAATCCACGGCGGTAGTCATCGGTTTCCAGCTGCACAAACGGCTGGGAGTTGTTGACCTCAAGAGTTGCCTGTTGCCATTGCTGCTCGGTGACATACCCCACGGCCCAGGGCATGGCCCCGGCTACAACCAGTACTGCAACGCCACCAATAATCCATTTCTTGTGCAAGAATATTCTCCCTTTCAGGTTTTTCCGGTTAACCGCTCAAGCAGCACCAGCTGGGATGCAAACCGCTCCTCACCTTCGGCCGGCTGGCTCTGGATGTAGCTGCCATCCGGCTGCAGTATCCAGGACTGGCAATTGTCCGCCAGATAGGTCTCCAGATCCTCGCGAAGTCTGGTCACCAGAGCCGGGTCTTCTATGGGAAAAGCTGTTTCGACACGGTTCATAAGGTTCCGCTCCATACCATCCGCACTGGAACAGTAGACCTCCGGGTGACCGTTATTACCGAAGTAGTAAACCCGGGTATGTTCCAGGAAACGGCCAATAATGGAGCGCACCCGGATGTTGTCGGACAGGCCGGGAACCTGCGGCCGCAGACAACAGATACCACGCACAATCAGATCAATACTGACACCGGCCTGGGAGGCCTGGTACAGGGCCTTGATCATTTTCGGTTCGGTCAGCCCGTTGAACTTGATGATGATCCGGCCATTGCTGCCAAAACCGGCCTCCCGCTCAATCAGACTGAGCAGACGCCGGTGCAGGGTGAACGGGGCGTGAAACAGTTTCTTGATTTTCAGCGCCTTGCCCATACCGGTAAGCTGCTGGAACAGCTTGTTGACGTCGTCACCGATGGACTCATCACAGGTCATGAAGCTGTAGTCAGTATACAGACGGGCATTACCGGCGTGGTAGTTACCAGTTCCCAAATGCACATACCGGCGTAACCGGCCTTCCTCCCGGCGCACAATCAGGATCATCTTGGCGTGGGTTTTGTACCCGACCACCCCGTACACCACGATCACCCCGGCCTCCTGCAGCCGGCTCGCCAGCTCCAGGTTCTCCGCCTCACTGAAGCGGGCACGCAATTCGATGACTGCGGTCACTTCCTTGCCCCGGCGGGCGGCGTCCGCCAGCGCTTCCACAATTTCCGAATCGGCACCGGTTCGGTACAGGGTCTGACGGATGGCCAGCACCTGGGGATCCTTGGCGGCCTGGCGTAACAGGTCCACCACCGGGCTGAAGTTCTCATAGGGATGCAGCAGCAGAACCGGGCGTCTGCGGATACTTTCAAACATGGAGTTCTTGCTGCGGATCTGTTTCGGGATCGACGGGGTAAAACCGGAATAGGTCAGATCCGGACGATCCACCAGGCCACCCACAGCCATCAGACGGGTCAGGTTCACCGGACCATGCACCTGATACAGATCCCTTTCGGTCAGACCGAATTCCGCGAGCAGGAACTGCACCAGTTCCTGTGGGCAGTTGTCCGCCACCTCCAGTCGCACGCCGTCGCCAAAACGGCGGCTGAGCAGCTCGCCCCGGAGGGCTGAGGCCAGATCTTCCAGATCGTCTTCCAGCTCCAGATCCGCATTACGGGTTACCCGGAACTGGTAGCAGCCTTTCACCGCCATGCCCGGAAACAGTTCGTCGGCGTGGGCGTGGATCATGGAGGACAGGAACACCAGATTCTCGCCACCTTCACACACCTCATCCGGCAGGCGCACCAGACGGGGCAGTGACCGGGGTGCCGGCACAATGGCCATCCCGGTTTCCCGCCCGAAGGCATCCTTGCCATCCAGCTCAACAATAAAGTTCAGGCTCTTGTTCACCAGACGGGGGAAAGGATGGGATGGATCCAGCCCGATGGGGCTGACCACCGGCAGAATCTCCTCCTCAAAATAGGTGCGTACCCACTCGGCCTGTTTCGGGGTCCATTCACGGCGCCGGACGAAATGGATATTTTCCTTTTCCATCTCCGGGATCAGGACATTGTTCAGTATGTCGTACTGCTCATTGATGTAGTCATGGGCAACACGGCTGATTTCCGCCAGCACCTGCTCCGGGCTCATGCCGTCGACACCCACGGTTTCCCGGCCGAACTTCATCTGTTGACGCAGGCCGGCAACCCGGATTTCGAAAAACTCGTCCATATTGCTGCTGAAAATACAGCAGAAAATGAGTCTGTTGATCAGCGGATGGGTGGTGTCCAGAGCCTGCTTGAGGACCCGGTAGTTGAACTGGAGCTGGCTCAGTTCCCGGTTAAAGTAGTTTTCACTGGCGTCCAGATTGATGCCTTCAGCCACTGCAGGTTCATTGCCCTGAACAGATACAGACTGCCCGCCATCGGTTTCCCGCCCCGTCACCGTTTCCTTTGTCATAGTCCCTCAGTCCAGTCAAAAGCGCCGCACAGGAATCTGCCGGCGCATACACTGTTAGCCTTGCTGGTCCCGCATCAGGCGGGCAGCTCGTATTGCAAAATAGGTCAGAATGCCATCGGCACCGGCCCGACGCATGGCCATCAGGCTTTCCATCATGACGGCATCACCGTCCAGCCAGCCATTTTCTGCAGCTGCCATGTGCATGGCATATTCGCCACTCACCTGATACACGAATGTGGGCACCTGCAGTTCGGTTTTCACCCGGCGCACAATATCCAGATAGGGCATGCCCGGTTTTACCATCACCATGTCCGCCCCCTCAGCCAGATCCATGGCAGCCTCATGGACCGCCTCATCGCTGTTGGCAGGATCCATCTGGTAGGTAGACTTGTTGCTTTTGCCCAGGTTGCCGGCGGAACCCACCGCATCCCGGAAAGGTCCGTAATAGCTGGAGGCATATTTCGCAGAATAGGCCAGAATCCGTGTATTTATGTGCCCAGCCTTTTCCAGCGCGTCACGAATGGCACCGATCCGGCCATCCATCATGTCAGACGGCGCAACCACATCGGCACCGGCATCGGCATGGGACAGCGCCTGGTTCACCAGCGCCTCCACGGTGACATCATTCAGCACATAGCCGTCATTGTCGATAATGCCGTCCTGGCCATGGGTTGTGAACGGATCCAGAGCCACATCGGTAATCACACCCAGTTCCGGATATGCTTTTTTCAGGGCCCGCACGGCCCGCTGCGCCAGACCGTCGGAATCCCACGCCCCGGAACCGGACAGGTTCTTCCTCTCTGCCGGTACTACCGGGAACAGGGCAATGGCCGGAATACCCAGCTGTACCAGTTCCCCCGCCTGCTCAACCAGAAGGTCAATACTCAGACGCTCCACACCAGGCATGGACGACACAGCCTCCCGCTGCCCCTCTCCTTCCAGCACAAAAACAGGATAGATCAGATTGTCTGGCGTCAGCTGGTTTTCCCTGACCAGGCGACGGGAAAAATCACTGGCCCGGTTGCGACGCATACGGGTCGCCGGAAAAATACGGGGAGTTGGACTTGGCACGGGTAACCTCCAGATGGATACAACAAGGTCTTTTGAATGGTGGCAGGACCTTACACCGCCCTGCCAGACCATCATACACGCCCGGAGCCACCGGTTGCAGGCTCCGGAACAGCTTAAACAGGAAGCATGACCGTCCGGTGACAGTACCGGACAGGCCACAGAGACGGGACAGAAAAGAAACGGAGGCGGGGACTGGTGCCCCGCCCCGTCCGGAAAGGGTTATATGGAGCTGTTATTGAACCCCACATCCACCTTGCGGGGGTGATCTGTGCGGAAGGTGGTATCCACTTCCTGGATCTTGCCACCCTGACTCAGGTATTTTTCGATATCCGCCTGCAGCTGCGCACGAATTCGCGCGCGCCCCGCAACAGAGTGCGCATCTTCTGCCTCACCGCCCCAGTTTGCGGACGGCTCCAGGCTGCTTTCGTCGAGTTCACTCATGTTTTATCTCCAGCAACGAAAACACAAGGTCGAGTGCTGCAACCCCGCGGGTTGACTACACTCCGTATCGACGAACCACAGTCTTTGGTATCGTCTTGGCGTCTTTATAATCCGGTTTTTATGGCAGGGCTATTTACCGGCAAACACTTTTTTGTAACTTTTTGTAACCTATTGCAAGCCATTGAATTTAAATGCGCAATTTAAAGCCTAATCAAAGCCATCTCGTTGACACAACAAATGAATGGTGATTCACTGCTTACGGAGATCCGGCATGGCCTATCGTGAAACGGAAAAAATGCGCCAGCGCAAGGCCGAGGCCCGGCAACGCATTATTGACTGCACCTGTGTCTGCGTTGCCGAAGGTGGCTTTCAAAGCACCAAAATCACCCGGATTGCCAGCCTGGCAGGTGTCGCAACAGGCACCATATACCGGCATTTCGAGTCCAGGGAGGAGCTGTTTACCGAAGTGTTCCGGCTATCCACCCAGCGGGAAGTGGACAAGGTAGCAAGCGCCCTGGCCACCCCTGGCGATGCCCTGACCCGGCTGGAGTCGGCCCTGCGCCAGTTTGCTCAAAGGGCCCTGAAGGCACCGGCCATGGCCTGGGCCCTGATTGCCGAGCCCGTGGATTCCCGGCTGGACTCGGAACGGCTGGAATACAGGAAGGCCTACGCCACCCTGTTCGAACAGGCTATCCGGGAAGGTATTGAGGAAGGCAGTATTCCCGATCAGGATGCCGGCCAGAGCAGCACATGCCTGGTCGGTGCCATTGCCGAAAGTCTAGTAGGTCCACTGTCCCCGGCCCAGTCCGGACAGAAACCGGCAGACAACACAAATAACAACAGGCTGGTCGACACCATCATCCGCTTCTGTTTGCAGGGCCTGACCGGCACGAGGAGATAGCCATGAACTCGCACCAACAGCTACCGGAGCATGGGGCAACGCCCGCCACTGACCGGTTTCTGGCCAGCACCCACGAAGTCCTGAACCAGCCGCCCGCACTGGAAAACTACAACCTTTTCCTTCAGGACATCCCTCTGCAGGAAGCCTGCAAACGGGAAAGTCCGGCGGACCGTAGAGAAGAGCTGGAGCAGTTCGGCGCTCTTGCCGGTGCCGCCGCCACCATTGATCTGGGTTTTCGCGCCAACGCCAGCAAACCGGTTTTCAACAGCCATGATCGCTTTGGTCACCGTATTGACGAGGTGGACTTCCATCCCGCCTACCACCAGCTGATGACCCTAGCCCTGGAGCACGGCCTGCACAGCTCGCCCTGGACCCACCCCGGCGCCGGTGCCCATGTAACCCGGGCGGCAAAATACTACATGCACTCCCAGGTGGAAGCGGCACACTGCTGCCCGGTCACCATGACCTTTGCTGCCATCCCCGCCATCCGCAAACAGCCGGACCTTGCCCGGCTCTG
Organism: Marinobacter sp.; assembly: GCA_041591245.1. GTDB lineage: Bacteria > Pseudomonadota > Gammaproteobacteria > Pseudomonadales > Oleiphilaceae > Marinobacter. The sequence continues at coordinate 1,851 of JBFHSI010000112.1, read as the reverse complement.
GGAAGGGAAAATCCTTGCCAACAGCTACGATCCCCGCAATGTGCCGGATTCGCAGAAAAATTCGGTCACCATAGGCATGGCCATGACCGAGAAACAGGGCGGCAGCGATGTCCGCAGCAACAGCACCCGGGCCTACCCGGTAGCAGCCGAAGGTCCTGGACAGGCCTATGAACTGGTGGGGCACAAATGGTTTGTCTCCGCCCCCATGTGTGATGCCTTTCTGGTTCTGGCACAGACCCACAAGGGTCTGTCCTGCTTCCTGATGCCCCGCTGGCGACCGGATGGCAGCAAGAATCCCTGGCAGATCCAGCGCCTGAAAAACAAAATGGGTAATGTCGCCAATGCCTCCAGCGAAGTGGAGATCCGTGGTGCTCTGGCATGGATGGTGGGAGAGGAAGGCCGTGGTGTCCCCACCATCATCGATATGGTGGCCATGACCCGCTTCGACTGCATGATCGGTAGCTCTGCAGGCATGCGCCAGGCCGTGGCCCAGGCCTCCCATCATTGCCGCCACCGCAGTGCCTTCGGCACGCCCTTGAGCGAGCAGCCGCTGATGCAGAATGTTCTGGCCGACCTGGCGCTGGAGAGTGAGGCCGCCCTGGCCTATACCCTGCGGGTGGCCCGGGCTCTGGATCATCAGGATCAGGAACATGAACGCCTGCTGGCACGGCTCGCCACCCCGGTGGGAAAATACTGGATCTGCAAACGCACGCCCAACCATGCTTACGAGGCCATGGAGTGCATAGGTGGCAGCGGCGTTATGGAAGACTGCATCATGCCCCGGCTATTCCGGGAATCTCCGGTCAATGCCATCTGGGAAGGCAGCGGCAATGTGCAGTGCCTGGATACCCTGAGGGCCATCCACAAGGAGCCGGATACTCTGGAGGCTTTCTTCCATGAGGCCCGCCAGGCCAAAGGCGTAGACCGCCGCTTTGACCAGTTCCTGATGCAGCTGCAGAACGACTTTGCCAACACCACTGACCTCCAGTACCGCGCCCGCAATCTGGTGGACCGGATGGCCCTGGCCTTGCAGGCATCGCTACTGATACGCAGCGGTAACAAAGCCGTGGCCGATGCCTTCTGTGCATCCCGCCTGGTCTCCGGCGGCGGCGCCAACTACGGCAACCTGCCGCCCGGCACCGGAGCAACGGCTATTATCAAGAGGGCTACGCCTGTAGTAGGCTAGGACAATGTCCATTAGAGCGGAAAGACGCTTACGGACTTCACCTGAATTGTTCGCGAATTGGTGGACGGAAGGCTGTTCAAAACTGTGCGAAGCCATGGATGGCGGAGCTCAAGCGCCACAGGGATGTGCCGCAAGGAGCGTGTTTAGAACAGCCTTCCATCCGTCGGTTCCAGCACCACTGCCGGATCCCCCTATGTCTGAAGCACTGAGAAAACTGCTTAAAGAAGGCAAAGCGCCCCAACACAACACCTCGATTACACCCCATGTAGGCGTACTGACCCTGCACTTTCAGATCTACGGTTGCGAAGACACCAAAGCCAAACGCAAAATCTTCACTCCGCTGCGTGCCTTATGGGGCAAAGAACCGGACCTGGCGGTAGCAGAAACCGCCGATCATGAAGCCCTCGATTGCGCCACCTGGACCATTGCGGCCCTTGGCACCTCGTCACAGCAAATCACCCAGAGGCTGGATCAGGTGGAAAAAGCCATTCAGGAAAAAGTCGATGCGGTGATACTCGAGGTCCACCGGGAAATAATCTAATTGGTCTTTGTAGAGTTCGGTTCAGAATTGCTAGTTAAACGCCCTATCCGGACTCACTTTGAATCTATCTTATTTAGCCTAAATCCTATCAATGCCGAGTAGCCAAATCCAAGACTGAACGTTA
>JBFHSI010000111.1:0-10418 GCA_041591245.1 Marinobacter sp. | reverse complement strand
TCGGGAACGACTGGCTGGTGAAATGCAGGGCACATGATTCAGATCAGAAAAAAATTGACGGATATCTATAAAGTTTCGGGCCAATCCGCCGTCACATGCGTACATAAACAACCATATTAACAGAGCCCTGCAGAGGGGTTCTTTCGGCCGGGGAGCCATGAAAAAACAACATTCCATCCGCTTTCTTCTGCTTGCTGCGCTGGCAACTGCTTTTTCTCTTACCCTGGTGCTCTCGGTCGTCTATTCGGCCAGCACCCAGCGGGACCATATGGAAGAGTACAGCCGAAAATATGTCGGGGGTCTTGCCAAATCCTATTTTGATGGTCTCAACACCATGATGCTCACTGGCTCCATCGGAAACCGGGAGATGCTCAGGGACAAGGTGATGGCGCCAGAGGATGTTCTGGATGTGCGGGTGATTCGCAGCGATGTACTGAACCGCATGTTCGGTACCGGAACCGAGGCCGAGCAGACCCGGGAAGATATTGACCGGAAAGCCCTGGCCGGGGAGCTGGTGGAAGAATACAGCCGCAATGACAGTGGCCGGGTGTACACCCGGGTGGAGCCGGTTATTGCCCGGGAAAACTACCAGGGTGTGAATTGTCTGGGCTGCCATCAGGTGCCTGAGGGAACCGTGCTGGGAGCCATTCGAGTGGATTATTCTCTGGCGAAAAGTGATGCCCGGCTGAACCGGCAGCTGCTGACTGGTGGCGCCATTCAGGTGGGTATTTTTATTGCAGTGTTCCTGCTCACATCGGTGGTGCTGGGGCGACTGGTGTTCTCAAGGCTGCGTCGGCTCCATGACCGGATGGATGAGATCTCCACCAATTCCGATCTGACCATTGAGCTGGAAGTAAGCCGGAACGACGAAATAGGGTCCGTATCCCGGGCCTTTAACCGGATGATGGCAAAAATCCGCGAGAGCATGCACACGGTGATGGACAATGCGGAGCAGGTGGAGCAGGCGGCCCGCCGTATTGCCGACAAGTCGGAAACCACAGAAAAAGAGGTGCTGGCCCAGCGTGACAATACCGATCAGGTAGCCAGTGCCACCACGGAAATGGCGGCTTCTGCGGTGCAGGTGCGGGAAAATGCCGTTCATACCTCCCGCAAGTCGGAGGCAACAGCGGAGTCCGCAGCCACCGGGGAAAAACTCGCCAGAAATGCGGTTGAGGGCATAGAGGCGCTTAACCAGGAAGTACAGGATGGTGCCCGCCGTATTGGTGAGCTGGATGAACGTACCAGTCAGATGGCGGATATGCTGGAGGTGATCTCCAACATCGCTGATCAGACCAATCTGCTGGCTCTTAACGCTGCCATCGAGGCTGCCCGTGCCGGTGAACAGGGGCGGGGCTTCTCGGTGGTTGCCGAAGAGGTGCGGGCGCTGGCTTCCCGGACCCAGGACTCCACGGAGGAAATCCGCAATACCATCGGCGGCCTGAAAAACGAGGTTGTGGACTGTGTGGGTACCATGCGTCATGCCTCGGAAATGGCTGAGCATCAGGTGCAGGCCATTCTCCGGGTGGAAGCGGAGCTTCAGGCCATTGCGGCGGCGGTGCGGGAAATTACCGACCTGAATCAGGAAATGGAATGCGCCGCCAATGAGCAGAGCGACGTGTCCGAATCCATCAACCAGAATGTGATTGAAATCAGCCGCTCTGCGGAGCAGACCTCCCAGGATGCCCAGCAAACCGCCAGTATTGCCGGAGATCTGCTGAAAATGGCGGAATCACTGCGGCAGACCATCGAGCAGTTCCGGCTGGCGGGGCGTTAGCCCCGGTGGTCTGACACGAAGGGGTTGGTGGCCCGCTCCTGTCCGAATGTGGACATGGGGCCATGCCCCGGTATAAAGGCGATATCGTCACCCAGGGGGAAAAGCTTTTCCCGGATGGAACGCACCAGGGTGGCGTGGTCGCCTTTCGGGAAGTCGGTGCGACCGATGGATCCCTGAAACAGAACATCTCCCACCAAAGCCAGTTTTGCGGCGGGCTGGTAAAACACCACATGCCCGGGGGTGTGCCCCGGGCAGTGCAGAACTGACAGACTTTCATTTCCTACGGTGACCTTGTCCCCGTCCTCCAGCCAGCGCTCCGGGGTAAATAATCCTGCTGCCGGGAAATTGAACATCTGGGCCTGCTGGGGCAGGGCATCCAGCCAGAACTTGTCGTCCTTGTGCGGGCCTTCCACGGGCACGCCCAGGGTTCGGGCCAGCTCTGCGGTTCCGCCCGCGTGGTCGATATGCCCGTGGGTGAGAAGGATTTTCTCCACCTGTACACCTTCGGACGCCACCGCGGACTGAATCCGCTCCAGGTCTCCACCTGGGTCCACTACCGCCGCTTTCAGGGTTTCTTCGCACCAGATAAGAGTGCAGTTCTGCTGGAAAGCTGTTACGGGAATGATCCTGTATTTCATAGGCTTGTGTCTTCGCATTGGAGTTTTGAGTATCGGGTTGCCCGGTATTATGCCCCAGACTCTGGTGGTCTCGGCGACAGGAATTGACATTATGTTTCAATTTTCAGCTGGAGTCATAGGATAGATATATATATCCTAACTACATTCAATGGAGTTAGTCCCGGGAGAGTTTCGTGCCCCAAGTAAGGATTCCCAGTGTTGAGGATCTGGTCGGTCTGCCTCCCGGAGAGGTTGAGCGGCAGCTGGTTCGCTTGTCCCGCCGTATGACGGCCAGAGACGCTCTCTGTCTGCAGTTCCGTGTTGAAAAAGCGTTTTGTCGCCTGTGTTTTGAGGGGGATCTGGAGCGGGTGTCCTATTTTCTCGATGGGCTGCCGGCATCCCTGGCGCCCCTGTCCGGACAGCTGCTTGAAAAGAGCTTTGGTATCGCCTGGGCGGCCTACGGTGATCAGCACCATGTTATCGAATATATCTGTCAGAACCTGGATGATGAGGCTCTGTTGGGGAATGACTTTCACCATGCGCTTGATGTGTTGACGCCGGTTGGGGAAGCCCTGTCGGGGTCAGGCCCATGGGCGCCGGATGGCGCCGTTGCCACCGTCTGCAAGGTGGCCTCCGAGCGTAACTGTCCGGCATTAATGGATGTTCTGGAACCCTTTGTTGACAGGGCTCTGGATCGTCAGATCAGTCATCAGGTTCAGCAATAACAAAAGGTGTCAGGTGGCGCAAATCGAAAATACCGGAATTCTGGAATCCTCCAAATCATCGGAGCAGGAAAACCTTCACCGGAAACACCGGCCGGCGGGTGAGCTGAGCAGTGCTCTGGAACCGGTCAAACTGGATATCCTGCAAAAACGGGTGGATACCGGAATCGACGACTCGGCTTACAGTGATTTCCAGAGCATGCTGGATGAAGAGGCTCTGGAGCTGGCTGCCACAGCCATTGTGGATGCTTTTCTGTCCGGCCAGCATATTCTTCTGATAGGGCGGGGCACCTCGGACCATGTGCTGGCGATTTCGACCTTTGTCCGGGCGATGAATCTTATGTCCCGGTCCATGCATCGGACCCGCGATGTGATCAAGACTGAACGGGGAAGCATCGGCAATGACCATGGGGACTTCCTGGTCAGCTACCACACCTGTGAATCGGCCCGTTTCTGCAGTGAGGAGCGGGACAGCCTTGAAGAGATGCTCTGGCAAACCCGTCCCAGCGTTGTTATTGTTCTGGACCCTGTGTTCGGGCTTCCGGAGCTGGTAAAGGGTGACCAGCCTGAGGGCCCTACGGTTATTTCCCTGGTGGCCGGTGCTTTCCCCGAGCAGGAAATCGCCTGCGGTCTGCGCCTGGGTGTTGTCCCGGAAGATGCCGAGGTCTGTGGTGAAAAAAGCCTGACTCTGAGTGCCATTGCCCATTACCTGACGCTCAGGTGCCGGGAACAGGCCATCCAGCGGGTGGTGGACTACCCCCGGGCCCAGGCACTGATGGCCCAGCTGAATGATGCGCCACTGGAGACCAACGACGGTTTTGTGGCTCTGTCACTGTTGCTGGATGACCTGGCCATGACGGCTCCGGTGCGGGATCTGGTTACCGGCGGCCTTGAACGAATCAACAAGGGCTGGGTGTTCCAGCCCCGAACCTCCCATTCCAAGGGCAGTCTGTGTTACGGGCTGAGGGCACTGCTGACCGAATGCGATATTGGCCATCCGTTTACTGCCAGGGAGCTACAGCTCAAGCTGACCCCCATGTTCAGCGCCGTCTGCTATGCCGGTTATGCGGATACCCTGATTGAAACTCTGTTGTGTGAAGAGCGGCGTATTGCCTATGACAAGGCGGCGAGGGCCTCCCTGGTCAAGGCCAAGACCTATTTCCCGTCACTGAAACACCTGGGGGACCTGGCCCGGGAAGAGCAGAGTATGGATGCGGTTTCGGGAACACCGGACAGGCTGGACCCTGAGGCCATTTACCAGTGCCATATTGAAGAAGTGTCCAATGCGGATGCCAGGTTGCTGCCCATTATTGCTGAGCAGCGGAATGCCGAGCTGGGGACAACCCAGGTGGTTGTTTCCCGGGGCGATGACGATACCTGTCGCTGCTTTATCCGTTCTGACGTAATCAACGTGTGTGATGCCATTGTCCGGGCCACCTATACCATACCGGTGGAAGCCAGCAACGGTGTGTTCTGGGCCGATGCATTTTTTGGGGATATTACCCTTCCCGTGTCCCGCCTGGATGCTTTCCGGTCTGCCATCACTGCCTGTGTGCAGGGGCTGGCTAAAACCGGAAAACCGGTTGCCCAGTCCCTGATTATTGACCGGGCCCTCAGCGTCAACCAGCGTACGTCTGCGCTGGCCCTTTGGCTGGAACGCCAGCCCTGGGGCAAGGGGTTTCCGGAGCCCATCTTCCAGCAGAATTTCAGGGTGCGACAAAGCCGCATTGTCATGGAGTCCCATCAGGCGCTGACGGTGGATGACATGATAAAAGACGATAGGGCAACACTGGGCGAGGGTTTTCAGCTAATCTGGAGAGACAGCCTCAAGCCAGGGTATCGGAAGCTTATGCCTCACGATAATATCCGCGTCAATTACCGCCTTAAAATCAAAAGGAATCGCACCACCACGGAAGTCTACGGCGAGGTTGTTTCCCTGGCCCTACTCACGGATGCAGATTCTCAATGACATTCCCCGTGCCGCCACTGGAGAGCACCGCGGTCCTGCTGTTGTGTGGCGGCCTCGCGGTTTCCCTGATACTTATCATTGTACTCACATCCCGGGCTTCCCATGTCCGGAAGCGGTCGATTCGGTTACTGGGGCAGGCGGGTTTGCTGAGCCGGAAACTGGTCACCCAGCACCGGGATGTGGAAGCTATTCTCGGTAGTCTGCCGGTGAAACTGCTGGTGGTGGACAAAAGCCGAAAGAACGTTCTGTCGCTGACGGACCGTTTGGCGAACTACCTTTCGGTTACCAATGATTCGTCTCTGACCATCTATTTTACCAGTCTGCTGCGGGACGATGACCTGGATCCGGATGTATTGCCAGGGCTTCGGCAGTGTCTTAAAGGCTTCCCGGAACGGGTGGAGCCCTTCGACGACAGAATTGAAGCGACCAGTGACAGCTGGCTGGGTAACCTGCAAAAGAAGGTGTCGGTTTCCGTGCTGCCCGGCGGCGAAGACCTGCAACGCCGGACCCTGGTAGTCATAGAGGATGCCGGTGCCGGCTCCCGGGACATGAATGCCGACCGCTACTCCCGATCAGTTGAAGGCATACTGACCGAGCCCAATCTGTCCCAGGCCCTGTCAAACCTGGCCGAGCTGGTCCACGATAATGCCATGGCAGAGGTTATGGTGGGGGTGACTTTCCTGAATCCCTCGACCCGTGAACTTGAGCTTATCTCCGATTTCGGGTTTCCCGACAGGCTGAAGGAAAGTTTGCGGCGGATACCGGTGGTGTTCGGCCGTGGGGCAAATGCCACCGCTGCTGTGCTGTGCAAGGAAGTGTGTGTAGATCTGAAGAACCCGGAGCATGTTATTCCGGAACAGCTTGGGGAAATGCTTTCCCAGGATAAGGTTGAACGCTGGTGGTCCTATCCGGTGATAGGCCTTGGCGGTGAAGTGGTAGGCACGCTGGATCTGCTGGCTCAGGGCCAGCCGGCAACACCCATAAAGTCCCACACCCTGAGTAATCTGATGTACCTGATTGCGGCAACCGTTGAGCGCTATCAGTCCATGGTGTCCGTGCAGCAGATGGTAATGGATGAAAGGCTGGTGCGCCGGGTGAATCAGCAGTTGCTGACGGCGGCCGGAAGCCATGAGCGGGCGTCGATACTGGGTGTTCTGGATCCCCTGTGCGCGGCCATAGGCCCGGGCCCCGGCTGCTTTGAGCTCTGGTACCTGTCCGATGAGCAGGACAGGTTCTGCCTGGCGGGGCATGAAAACACCAGTGACCGGGTGGGGGATGTGTCGGTGAACGCCATGCGCAGCTGGTTGTCTGCTCATCCGGTATCCCAGGTCTCTGACGGGGAGTCCCGGGGCTTATCGCTGGAGACCGAGTTCGGGTGTGTACGTCTGGATAATGGCTCCCTGTTCCCTGCTGCGGATGGCGACTCAGGCAATTCGTCATCCTCGAAATCCAAAGGGGTGGCCTTCCCGCTGTTTGTCAGTGAGGAGCTGGAGGGGGTACTGGTATTCCGTACCGGGACCGCACTGGTTCAGTCCAGTCTGTCAGTAATATCCAGGGTGGCTCCCAGTATCGCTGGTGCCCTGGCACGACAGCGTCTGGTAGGTGAGCTTACCCGAAAGGCGCTGTATGACCAGCTCACGGGGCTGTGTAACCGGGCGCACATTGAGGAGGCATTGCGGATGGAAATCAACCGTTGCAGCCGCTATGCGCACCCCCTGACGATTCTGCTGTTTGATATCGATCACTTCAAATCCATCAACGACACCTATGGGCATGATGTGGGGGACCAGGTTCTGCGGGAACTGTCCCTGCGCACCCAGAACAAGCTGCGTTCAGTGGACCTGATCGGGCGTTGGGGCGGGGAAGAATTCCTGGTTATCCTGGCGGAAACTGACAAGGAAAACGCCATGATCGTGGCGGAAGGTGTGCGTCGGGCAGTGGAAAGTGGTGACTACGGTCTGGACAGGCCGGTAACGGTCAGTATCGGTGTTGCCCGCTTCCATGAGCATGACCTGCCGGATACTTTGGTCAAAAGGGCTGACCTTGCACTCTACGAGGCCAAGCACGGCGGTCGGAATCGTGTGGTACTGGAGAGTGGGGGAGCTGCCTCCGATCACTGAGCGCCGGAACTCAGGCGTCAGGAAGGCGGAAACTGATTTTCGTCTGGGGCGGAATAACGGTGATTTCGTCTTCCAGAATGGCGTCCATATTGTAGATAGTGACGAATTTGGCGGTTCCGAACTGGGTCACAGCGTCATAGGCGATGGCGTTCAGTTGACGATAGGGTTCGAGCAGTATCAGTTTGTCCAGCAGGTCCATCCGCCTGGAAGGCTTTCGTGGAAAATCCTCCCTGGGCTCGCATTCCTCATCCAGCCACCGGTTCCAGTGGCTGTTAATGTCATCCAGAACCTCCTTGTTGGCCCGCAGAGGAAGGTTCAGAAAACGACAGGATTCAAAGCCTGAAAGCTTCTGCTTGTTGCTGTCCCAGGTTCCAATCTCAATCTTTATGTCGGCAAAACAGACACCCTGGCCTGATGTGGCGCTTTTGCGCACAGCGGCACCTATCAGGCTGCCCGGTCCCTTGTGGCCGTACAGCAGGGTAATGCCTTTTTGAGGCAGGCAGAAATCCTGCCCCTGAAAGTAATCAGGCGTACTGATCACAAATTCGGACGGCTGGTCTTCCCCGTCAAAGAAGAAAAATGTTTTGGCACCAATTACGGACACAGTCTGCGACACCTTTCCGTTGGGAAGTGTGGGTATCTTCCATAATGCAAGTGATTGTCACTATTGTATAAAAGTACTATGGTACCATCGAAACAGCCTCCAAGGAACGAGCCTGCCGCCATTGCCGGGCCCGGTAATGACGAGGTTGTGACCCATGTTACCATCAGGCTGGAATATGTATATGCCGAAAAATGAACTGACCCACCCAAGCCAACCTATCAAGGGCCAGTCACTCCTGAATCTGAAAGCCGTTCTGGAAAGCCGGATTGGGGGCGGTGAAGTCCGGGATCTGGATCTGGCCATGCTGATGAATGTTCCGGTGAACCGGTTAAGTCAGCTCAAACGGGCACAGTCTTCCATTTTTGTTCTGGGAAATGTTGAGTCCGAGCCGGATGGTGACAGTGAAGACGGCGCCGATGAGGTCCCTAGCCTGCGTCCAAGTCAGGCCATTCTTACCCGCTTGCTGCTGAAACATCCTGAATATGCCCCATTGCCTGTAAGGGCATCGAATGTGGAGATTCTGGATCTGATTGCGCCGGTAATGGATGTCGTGGGGGCTGCCGGCAAAAAGGAGGTTTCGGGCCAGCCCAGGAAGCTGGGCTTCGCCCCTCTGTTCGGTCGCTCTTACATTTCTTCCTACAAGATGCTGGCGGAAGAGGACTCGGGGACTGCCAATACGGGGTTGGCGGTGGTGCGCCTGCAGATGCTGATCATCGGCAAATTTGCCGAGCTCTATAAATCCGTTTTGAGTGAGTTTGTCTCTGCCCATCCGGAGCAGGCCCAGACGTTTCCGGCCGGTGAAATGTTTGAAAGCGGCTGGGAGTTGCTCAGGCAGCGGGATTACCTGACGGACTGGATGAGTGATTCTGTCTATGCCAGCTTTGTGGAAAAAGTCCACGAGGAATGGCGAAAGTGGTTCTCGGAGTGTTATCTGGAAGTGTTGCGGGATGAGGCCATTTCCCGGGATATAGAGCCGCTGGTGGCTATTCAGAAAGGCAAGTGGACCAATACGTCGCCGGTTACGGACGAAGAGTTCGCCAGATACAGTCGGGCCACCAAGCCCATCCTGGGGCGCAGTGACAGCCTGTTTTCCATGTTCCGGGAGAGTTTTCAGCTGACCAGTGCCGAGGCCTACTGGGCGCTGGGAATCCAGATCAAGGCGTTTTACCGGTTCCGGCAAAGGGCCAATCAGCGGATTGATGCGGCAACTTCCATTCTGGTGCGCTACCTCTACCGTTATCCGGAAGATATCCGTCTGTTTATAGAGCCTCCTCCCGCGGGTAGCGAAATCCTCGCGCAGATCCAGAAAGACGATCCGGAATTCCGCCTGAGTCAGCTGGCGCCCCTTTTTGGCGCTTCCCGGGTGATGAGTTACGGGTTTGCCAATGACCAGCTGCCCTGTCCCTTTTTCGCGCGCCGACTGGCCACCATTTTCCACCGTCAGTCCGTCCGTGGCCGTCCCATCTATCAGGAACTTCGGGAGTGTGTGGAGGATGAAATTGTTGCCCGCGGGCTGGATCGTGATCAGTTCTGGCGGGACGGCCGCTGGCACCATTGATGGAGCCGGGGCAGTATCGGTTTTCAGAGATTCCGGCGCCCGGTCACCCGGTTAAGGTGTCATGATTTTGTCATAAAGACGTTTGGCCTGATATGATGGCCTCTGAATTAATTGGAATATGTCGTCTTGATGGGGGATTACAGGTAATAGTGCTGGTCACTTCTTATTGTTTTAAATAATCCATTTGTTAACATCCTTTTTTAATAATATCCATGTTTATCATGACCTTGAGGTCATGTTTTCGGCTTGTGTCAGACTCGAATTTTGGTGGAATTCTGATCAAAATTGACTTGTCGGGTAACGAGAATGACTCTCGGGGTTAACCTGGGTCAACGAAGCTGATAAATTCTGTTACAAACACTTGCATTTTTAACCGTGTGCTAGATGAGTTTTGCACATAGGCTTCAGGTATGATGTTTGTCAGGAATTATCGAATAGGTACTAATAAGCTACACTATTCGGTGGTTCTGGCAGCGTTGAAGCAGGCGCGACATGGACGGTTTTGGCTTTTTGATTGTAAGAAAATAACGTTTGAATATATGAGGTCATACTATGAGTGAGTCAGGAAAGATTAAAATGCTTTGTAAGCCAACTCCGCTGGCGAAAGAGCGTGGCGCTTCGTCTCTGGAGTACATGATCCTTGCGGCAGTGATCATCGCGATCCTTCTGTTTATTAACAATGGCGATGCTCTGGGAACCATTGTGAAAGGTATCTTCACTGACCTGTTCAACGAGGCTGACCCGACACCATAGTCAATCAGGTGGTCGCCGGGGCAGAGTCGGATGGCTCCCCCCGGTGTGGCAGGCTTTTGGGTAGGGAGGTTTTACAGGCGATGAGTTTGGATTGCGGGGCTACTATGGGATCAGTCAGAAAACGTGCCAAGGGCGTTGTTTCCCTGGAATTTCTGATGATTTTCCCGCTAATCATCGGCGTGGTCTACGGCTCTGCAGCCTATGGGGTTCTGTTCTTCAATAAGTACCGAATGCAGTTGGTAGTGGATAAGGCTGCAGCCTCGGTTCTGGCATTGGATCGTCGACAGTATGACAGCTCCTT
>JBFHSI010000110.1:0-10435 GCA_041591245.1 Marinobacter sp. | reverse complement strand
CGGCCATCACCCGCTCCAGGGTCTTGCGTACCCCCAGAGTCTGCAGCCGCTCCAGTTGTTCCCTGAAGGCTTCAACAAAAGCCGATGACTGCGGCAGGCTGCGCCCGAACACTTCCTCCAGCGCCAGAAACCGGCTCACCTGGTCCGGCCCGGGCCGGGCTGCGGGCTGTACCGAACCCACCCTCGGGTCCAGCACCTCGTAGGTCTCGCCCAGCTCATTCACCCCCTGCTGATAGTGGCACCAGGCCGCCAGAATCAGTGCGCTACGCTGCAGTGGTGCTCCGGCTTTTATCTGCCGCTGCACAAAGGGCAGCACAAACTTGGGCAGGCGGGAGGAGCCGTCGTAGGCGATGCGGCTGAGCTGGTCGCTGATGGCGGTATTGGAGAAACGTGCGATCAGGGTGTCCTTGTAAGCCTCCAGATCAATGCCCTGTACCGGTGCCAGCACCGGGGTTACGTCCAAATCCATATAGGCCCGCACATAGGCTTTCAGCTGGGAATCCTGCATCACTTCATGGGCATAGCGGAAGCCCAGCAGCAGGCCCAGGTAACACAGTGCCTGATGGCTGCCGTTCAGCAGCCCGATTTTCATTTCTTCGTAGGGGGTGACATCGTCGGTGAACTGCACACCCACCTGTTCCCAGGCCGGGCGGCCATTGCAGAATTTGTCTTCCAGAACCCACTGGGTAAAGGTTTCAGCCACCACCGGCCAGGCATCTTCGATTCCGGTTTCCTGCTGCAGCTGTTCCCGGTGTTCCGGGCTGGTCATGGGGGTGATGCGGTCCACCATGGCGTTGGGGAAACTGACCTGCTCCGCGATCCAGTCCCTCAGTTCAGGATCACGCAGAGCCGCAAAGCCCAGCAGCGCATTGCGTGCTACCTTGCCGTTATGGGGCAGGTTGTCGCAGGACATGACGGTGAAAGGAGCAATTCCCCTGGCCCGGCGCCGGGCCAGGGCTTCGGTCAGAAATCCGAATACGGTCACCGGTTGTCCGGGGTTGGCCAGGTCCTGCTGAATCTCCGGCCGCTGGGCCAGAAACTCACCGGTACTGTCATCGGTGCAGTAGCCACCTTCGGTGATGGTCAGGGACACAATACGTGTGCCCGGGTCGGCCAGTTTCTCCAGCAGCGCCTCCCGGCCCTCATCCGCCAGCATAAAGTCGCCGATGGCACCGATCACCTGGATGCCGGGATTGCCCGTGTCCGCCAGCTCATACAGGGTATAGAGATAGTCCTGGGATTTGAGGGCATCGGCCATGGCGCGATCTTCCGGGCGCAGACCCACGCCGCAGATGCCCCACTCAGATGAATGGCCCTGGTTCAGCAGCTGCTCGGTATAGACCGCCTGATGGGAGCGGTGAAATCCGCCCACCCCGATATGCACAATGCCCTGACGGACCGACTGACGATCGTAACCGGGGCGCTGCACCCGTGCCGGCAGCCTTGGCAGATTCTCGCTATTCAGTTTCATGTTTAGTCACTCTGGAAAAACAGGCGATCAGGCCGCCTGGGTCGGTGCCCCGGGCTTGGGAATCGCCCGCCCCCCGGCATCGAACAGATAACAGTTGGGCAGCTCCGGCATCAGCCCCACCCGTTGCCCGTAACGGCCAATGAAATCGCCGGCAGCGCGCACGGTCAGGGACTCCCCGGTTCCGGTTTTGACATAGCAGTAGGTGTCGGCCCCCAGATGTTCGGTCACCTCCAGGGTTACCTGGAATGGGCTGGCATCCGCCTCGGTTACCTGAATATGTTCGGGCCGGGCACCCAGGGTGACCTCATCCCCCGGGTTCAGGCTGCTGCCATCCAGCTCCAGGCTGTAGCTGGGCCCGGCTTCCAGCTGTATTTCCACGGAGGAGGCACCCGCCTTGAGCACCTTCGACCGGAGAAACGCCATCTTCGGAGTTCCGATAAAGCCCGCCACAAACTGGTTGACCGGATGGTGGTACAGCTCCAGGGGCGAGCCCACCTGTTCGATCAGGCCGCCGTTAAGCACCACCACCTTATCCGCCAGGGTCATGGCTTCCACCTGATCGTGGGTCACATAGATCATGGTGGCGTTCAGTTCCTGATGCAGACGGGCCAGCTCCAGACGCATCTGCACCCGCAGGGACGCATCCAGGTTGGACAGTGGTTCGTCAAACAGGAAGATTTTTGGCTCCCGCACTATGGCCCGGCCTATGGCCACCCGCTGACGCTGGCCGCCGGACAGGGCTTTGGGCTTGCGCTCAAGCAGAGGTTCCAGCTCCAGGATATGGGCCGCTTCTGCCACTTTTTTCTTCACCTCGGCCTTGTCCACACCGGCAATATCCAGGGCAAAGGACATATTCCTGGCCACCGTCATATGGGGATACAGGGCATAGGTCTGGAACACCATGGCCAGATCACGCTTGGCCGGTGCCATGTCGGTGATCTCGGCACCATCCAGGTAGATGTGGCCGGAGGTGACCTCCTCCAGCCCTGCAATCAGGCGCAGCAGGGTGGATTTACCGCAGCCAGAAGGACCTACAAACACCACAAATTCATGGTCCTTGATCTCAAGATCGATCCCCTTGATGACCTCGGTGCCTTCGAAGACTTTTTTCAGATTGCTGATCGTCAGATCGGACATGGGAACAACCTCACTGGATTCGGGAGCATTACTTCACGGCGCCAAAAGACAGACCACGCACCAGCTGTTTCTGGCTCACCCAGCCAAACACCAGAATCGGCGCACAGGCAAGTGTGGAAACGGCGGACAGTTTGGCCCAGAACAGACCCTCAGGACTGGAATAGGACGCCACCAGCGCAGTCAGCGGCGCGGCACTGGAGGCGGTCAGGTTCAGGGACCAGAAGGCCTCGTTCCAGCTCAGGATCAGGGACAGCAGTATGGTGGACGCCAACCCGCCCTTGCAGATGGGCAACAACACCCGGTAGATCTCCTGGGCGGCACTGGCACCGTCCAGACGGGCGGCTTCAAGGATGTCCTTGGGGATCTCCTTGAAGTAGGTGTACATCATCCAGACCATGATCGGCAGGTTGATCAGGGTGTAGATAATCACCAGTCCCAGGCGGGTATCCAGCAGGCCAAAGTCCTTGAACAGCAGATAGATAGGCACCAGCACCCCAACCGGGGGCAGCATCTTGGTGGACAGCATCCACAGCAGGGTGTTCTTGGTACGTTTGGTTTCGAAGAAAGCCATGGAATAGGCCGCCGATACCGCCAGCAGCATGCCCAGGAAGGTGGAACCGAAGGACACCACCACCGAGTTCCAGGCGTAGTGGAAATAATCACTGCGCTGATCGATTTCCGCATAGTTTTCCAGCGTTGGCGTAAAGAACAGCTGGGGCGGACTGGCAAAGGCGTCGATTTCCGTCTTGAAGCTGGTCAGCAGCATCCAGAAGATGGGGAAAAATATGATCAGCGCCACCAGCCAGGCCAGTGTGCCCAACAGCAGGGTTTGCAGGCGCCGGCTCTGTTTCAGGGTCATCATAATCAATACCTCCGGTTACGCCTTGTCGGTGAGGGTTTTGCCAATCATGCGCACCAGAATAAAGGCGGCAATGTTGGCGATAACCACGGCGATCAGGCCGCCGGCAGAAGCCATACCCACGTCGAACTGCAGCAGCGCCTGGCTGTAGATCAGAAATGCCAGGTTGGTGGTTTCATAGCCAGGTCCGCCACCGGTGGTGGTAAAGATCTCAGCGAAGATCGACAGCAGGAAGATGGTTTCAATCATCACCACCACGGCAATGGGGCGAGCCAGGTGCGGCAGGGTGATGTACCAGAAAATGGCCAGTGGACCGGCTCCATCCAGACGGGCCGCATCCTTCTGTTCCTGATCCAGGGACTGAATGGCGGTCATCAAAAGCAGTACCGCAAAGGGAATCCACTGCCAGGCCACAATCATGATGATGGCTTCCATGGGATAGGTGGTGAACCAGTCGATAGGTTCTGCACCGAAGAAGCGCCAGATCGCCGCCAGCACCCCCGATACCGGATGCAGAATCAGGTTTTTCCACACCAGGGCACTCACCGTGGGCATGATGAAGAACGGGGAAATCAGCATCACCCGCACCAGGCCGCGGCCAAAGAAAGGGGTATCCACCAGCACCGCAATCAGCACCCCGGAAACCACACTGATCACCAGTACCGACAGCACCAGCACCAGCGTGTTCCAGGCACCGGCGGCAAAGCCCGCGTCCGTCAGGAAAAAGTGGAAATTCTCCAGCCCGACAAATTCGTTATCCCCCGGGTACAGCAGGTTGTAACGGATCAGGGAAAAGTACAGGGTCATGGCCAGGGGTACGGCCATCCAGACCAGCAGCACCACCACCGAGGGTGACACCATGGCCAGACCGATCCGGCTCTTGCCTGGCCGCCGTACCTTGCCCACCCCGGTTTCTGTTTTTGAGATAGCCATAGGACATTCTCTTTTTGTGCGAAGCGTGGAACCCGGGCCTCACGTCAGAGGCCCGGAATCCGTCCGGATTACTTGATGTAGCGGGCCCGCTTCATTTCACGCTCGGTCAGGGACTGGGACTGCTTCAGGGACTGCTCCACCGTCATCTGACCCGCCAGAGCCCCGGCCACCATCTTGCCCACCTGGGTGGCAATGGACTGGAACTCCGGAATCGAAACCAGCTGTATCCCGGTATAGGGCGAGGGTTTCAGTGTGGAATCATTGGGGTCCGCCCGCTTCAGGGATTTCAGGGTGCTCTCGGCAAAGGGCGCCGCAGTCATGTAGGCCTCGTTGTCGTAGGTGGACAGACGGGTACCCGGTGGAATGGCAGTAATGCCGTATTTCTGCTCTACCAGTGCGGCATACTCTTTTGAGGTAGCCCAGGTGGCGAAGGCCAGTGCCGCCTCTTTGGCATCAGAGGTGGCAGGAACTGCCAGTGCCCAGGACCAGAGCCAGCCGGCACCTTTTTCGGTCACCTGTTTCGGTGCCAGGGCAAAGCCCACCTTGTCAGCCACCTGGCTCTGACTGGTATCGGTCACGAAGGAGCCGGCCACGGTAGCGTCCACCCAGAGTGCGCATTTGCCGGAGTTGAACAGGGCCAGGTTCTCGTTGAAGCCGTTGGACGAGGCGCCGGGCGGGCCGTAGTTGCCCAGCAGGTCCACATAAAAGGTGAGTGCATTGCGCCACTCGCTGCCGCTGAACTCCGGCCGCCACTGCTCGTCAAACCAGCGCGCACCAAAGGCATTGGCCAGGGTGGTGACCAGCGCCATATTCTCGCCCCAGCCGGCCTTGCCCCGCAGGCACATACCGTACTGTTCCTGGCCCGGCTTGTGCAGGACTTTGGCAAACTCACGCATCTGCTCCCAGGTGGGCTGCTCCGGCATCTCCAGCCCGGCCTCCTCAAACAGGTCGGCCCGGTAGTAGGTCATGGAGCTTTCGGCATAGAACGGCAGCGCATAGAGCTTGCCCTGCACCGACAGGCCCTCCCGTACGGAAGGCAGGATATCGCCCAGATCGTAACTGTCCGGCAGGTTTTCAATGGGAGTCAGCCAGCCCCGGTCGCCCCAGATACCTGTTTCGTACAGGCCGATGGTCATCAGATCGAACTGTCCGCCTTTGGTGGCAATATCTGTGGTCAGGCGCTGACGCAGTACGTTCTCTTCCAGCACCACCCAGTCCAGCTGGATATCGGGATGGGTCTTTTCAAACTCGCCAGAGAGTTCCTGCATTCGGATCATGTCGCCGTTATTAACGGTTCCAATGGTGACAGTGGTGGCCGCCTGGGCTGCCACTGAAAAGGTAATGGCGGTTGCCATCAGGGTAGGAATCAAACGCTTATCCATCGCTATCACTCCTTGACCGGCGATCAGGTCAGCCGGCGGCTTGTTATCATTGTTTTAACCCTGCCCCAGTGACAGCTGACACGGGGCCAGGATCGGGAGTCCGCCAATTACACTGTAACGCCTGCTGGCAAACAAATTGATAATTGCCAAAAAACCTGTACTTTTTTGCACTACCCGGATACTGCCATACGCCCCATGGGCAATGACCAAGGGCGCAGGAACAGGGCCAGACGGCAGGAAATCGAACAGATTCTTCTTTGCTTGCCCGACGGTTACAGAATTCGCGTCCACAGCAGTGTACAAGCTGGCATCCATTTCCTATCTTTGAGTATAGATGAGCCTCGGGAAATGAACCTCCAACCTTATGAATCACTCTCCATCACGCCAGTCCGACCCCTCCTGTGAACTGATCGGTCCCGAGGGCAACAGCTCCATCCGCTACCGCCAGCACGGGTTTCCCGATGAACTGGTGCGCTGGCATTACCACAAGGAATACGAGCTGCACCTGATCACCCACAGCTCGGGCAAGGTGTTTGTCGGGGATTACATCGGCAATTTCTACCCGGGCAATCTGATTCTGACCGGCCCCAACCTGCCCCATAACTGGATCAGTCATACCGATGAGCAGAAGGTATTTCCGGAGCGGGATCGGGTGGTGTTATTTACCGATGAGGTGATACAGGCAGCGCGTCAGGTACTGACGGAATTCGATCAGCTGGAAAGCCTGCTGCAGCGCGCGCGCTTTGGCATCCAGTTTTCCGGACGCGAGACCATTGAACGAGCCCATCAACTGATGCACAGGATCGCCGCATCGGAAGGCCTGGAACGGCTGGGGCACTTTCTCGTATTCATGAATATGCTCGCCACCACCGACGAGTACCGGCTGCTCTCCAGCGACAACTATCTGTCCAGTAACGGCGAGAAAAATCAGCAGCGAGTCAACCAGGCGGTCAACTACATCTTCGAGCATTATCAGGAAAATCTGAGTCTGGAGGAGGTGGCCGAAGCACTGGATATGCAACCCACTTACTTCTCCCGCTTCTTCAGGCAGGCTACCGGGCGCCGGTTTGTGGAGTTCGTCAACAGCCTGCGTATCAACCGCGCCTGCGACCGTCTGGCCCACAGCCCAATGGCCATTACCGATATCTGTTTTGAGGTGGGGTTTACCAATATCTCCAACTTCAACCGAAGGTTTATGGCCCTCAAGGGCATGACGCCCTCGGATTACCGCAAACTCTCAGCAGAAGCCAGGCTGATTGAACAGAACATGGCTGCGGAAAATTCTGCAGCCAACAGTGCCGGGCTCCGCATCGTCTGACCCATTACCCGGCACAACACACCCTGCCACCGGCAGGTTCACAGCAATCAGCTTGAGGCACCGTTGCTAACCACTTCACCGCCACTGACGAAATGGCCGCTGAAAGGGCTTGGAGCCACTGCCACATCACTGCCTTTATCTGCAGTTTCACCGCGGCTGACAAAGTGGCCACTGAAGGGACTGGCAACCGCAGGAACTTCACTTGCCTGATCGGACTTGCGATCCGCCAGTGAGGCGTGGGCCGGCAGGGAAGCCAGGACAGTGGAAGCAAGGGCAAAGGCAACAACAGTCAGTTTACGCATGATAGTTTTCTCCAGATTCATAAGTAGTTGGCTTGCTGGCGTCCGGCCCTCAAAGCTGGGGCCGGAACCAGATGTCAGGAAGTATCCGCCTCCCCGACCCGGTTAAAAAATTCTATAACCGTATTCGTTACATCATTTTCAGTGATGGGTTACTGCCCAGGGGCTCAGTAAGCGACACCAATGCGCTGACTCGGGTGGCTTGCGTTTTCCAGCTCATCCACCAGCGCCAGGGCGTAGTCCGCAACGGAAATCCTGCAGTTGCCCTCGCTGTCAGCCAGCAGCTGGTCGCCCCCCACCCGATAGTGTCCGAGCCGCTCGCCCGGGAAGATATCGGCTGCCGGGCTGACAAAGGTCCAGTTCACCGTACCTGTGTAGTTGCGGAACAGCTCCAGGGCTTCTCCCTGGGCCTGGGCTTCGGCCCTGAATTCATCCGGGAAGTCCGGTGAGGACAGCAGTTGCACCCCGGGCGCCACCTCCAGGGAGCCGGCACCCCCTACCCAGACCAGGCGCTGGCAGCCAGCGGCCGGCAACTGTTCCAGAAGCCGTGCGGCAGCCGCGGGCACCACCTCATGGTTGCCCAGGGCCCGGCCGCCAATGGCCACTACCAGAGCATCACAACCCCGCACCGCTTCAGCCAGGCTGGCACCGGAATCGCTGACATCGAAGGTACGCACCTCCACTCCTTCCTGGCTGTGTTCCGGTGCAGTCCGGCTCAGGGCCACCACCTCCATACCCCGGGACTTCGCCTCCGCCACAATGTTTCCGCCAATCCATCCGGTAGCGCCAAGAACAGCAATTTTCATGATGGTTTTCCTCGTGTGAATCCAGTCAGTTAAGTGATGGAACCATAATATTTATTGCCCATCTCGAGATAAACAGCGATTATTGACTCAAATTGCATACAAATAAGTTACTAATAGCCAAAATGGACCGAATCAAAGCCATCCGAAGTTTTGTTGAAGTGGCCCGGGCTGGCAGTTTTACCCGGGCAGCCGATACCCTGAACCTGAGCCGGCTGCAGGTTTCCCGTCATGTCCAGGAACTGGAAAGCTGGCTGCAGCAACGGCTGCTGCACCGGACAACCCGCAAGGTCAGCCTGACCGATGCCGGGGCTGAGACACTGGAGCGCTGTGAGCAGATACTGCTGCAGATTGCACAACTTGAGACCCGGGCACAGGAGCGGGCCAGCTCCCTGGTCGGCGTGATCCGGGTGTCCTCTCCCATCGGTTTCGCGCAGAATCTGTTGCTGGATGCGGTCGAGCAGTTTACCGGCCAGCACCCCCAGGTACAGATCGAAATCGAAGCCTCGGATCACCTGTCCCGGCTGGTGGATGAGCGCCTGGATATTGCCCTGCGCTTTGTGAAACAACCTGATGAAAACCTGCTGGGCCGCAAGCTGATACAGATCGACAGCGTGATCTGCGCTACCCGGGAATACCTGGACAGCCACCCCCCTATCCGCACACCTGCGGACCTTACCGGCCACAACTGCCTTGTGCACCTGAACCAGGACCGCTGGAGCTTCATACGCGACAGCTACAGTGAAACCGTGCGGGTCAAAGGCACCATAAAAGCCAGTGATATGGGGATTATCCGGCGGGCGACCGAGCATCATCAGGGGGTCTCCAAACTGCCCTGTGATCTGGCCAATCCGCTGCTCAAGGAGGGGAAACTGGTGCGCCTGCTGCCGGACTACCAGCTGCCCGGAAGTGCACTCTGGGCGGTATACCTGTCCCGCAGTTACCAGACGCCTCTGGTCCGGGCCTTTATCGACTTTCTGGCGGAAACCTGGCAGCAGGATGGCTGTGACATGAAAGCGCCGCCATCAATTTACTGAGGAAAACCGGTGGGATATGGTAACGGTCACCGCCGGTTTTCAGACCTTGCCCGGCAATGCCGCCACATCCACATCAGAAGGAGATGATATGTCCGGTGCCATTCAGGATAGCTATGCAGACAAATTCAGCCATTGCTACGGCTGTGGCAGGAACAACCCCGCCGGCCACAAACTCAAGAGCTATCTGGAGGGTGAGCGCACCCTTGCCCGCTTTACCCCGTCCCGGGAACTGACCGGAGGGGTGCCGGACAATGTTTACGGCGGACTGATTGCGTCACTGCTGGATTGCCACGGTGCGGCATCGGCTGCCGCCTTCGCCGCCCGGGAAATGGGTGTCAGCCTGGATGACAGTGAAGAGCCGGTACGCTTTGTCACAGCGTCCCTGAAGGTGGACTATCTGCGCCCCACCCCAATCGAAACCGAGCTTCTGCTTACCGGAAAGCTGCGCTCCATTGAGGGCCGGAAGGTGTGGGTCGATATGACTCTGGAGGCAAACGGGGAAATCTGTGCGAAGGCAGAGATGCTGGCCGTCCGGTTCCGGGATTGATTTCTGGCGCCTTCCGGCAGGCAAGCACAAGCACCCCGGGATTCCGGAACAGGGGGATCAGGTTTTCTTCTGTTTTGGAATCAGGCGCAGGGCACCGCGCCATGTAATCTGGGTTAACAGGGCCAGAACCAGGGCAAAAAACCAGAACAGAGGGTCTTCGGTATCGTAACCAGTCAGTACGTGATTGATGCCAAACTTGTAGGCCACAGTCAGAATGACCGTGACGAGCAGAAATCGAATCCTTTCGGGAATGTAGTAAATGTAGTGCATGAAAGACAACTTACTCCTTTTAGCCTGAAAACTCAGTTCTGGATTTAGATTAAATGCATCCAAGATCCGACAATGCTATTCCAGGAAGCATTAGAACACCCCCAAAAATCGTAGCAAGCGAATCACCTACCAGAATTCCGGCTTTGTTAAATCCGTCACAGATAACCCCATGCCCTGCCCTGATTTTTCAACAAAAAAAACCCACCCGTAACGGGCAGGCTTCTGGTGGCAGGGTTAGATTTCCCTTTTAATTCATACAAATGAGCCCTAAATATCAGAGGGCAAATCAGATGTGACCATTCTAACTCCACATAATAGGCAGGGAAACCCCCTCAAATAGGGGTAATTCATTGATATTCTCAACTAAAGACCAATAAGG
>JBFHSI010000109.1:0-10490 GCA_041591245.1 Marinobacter sp. | reverse complement strand
CTCCCCAGGATCATCCGGGACCCGGGCTATCTTGAGCGCATGAACATCCGGGTATACAGGGGCTGGGGCAAAGACCGGGTACTGGTTGACCCGGAAACCATCGACTGGGCCAGCCTGTCCGTCAACAACTTCCCCTACCAGCTGATCCAGCAGCCCGGCCCCCGCAATGCCCTGGGCCGGATCAAATTCATGTTCCCCAACAAGCACGCCATCTATCTGCACGACACCCCCAGCCAGGGTCTGTTCAGCAATAACGAGCGTACCTTCAGTTCCGGCTGCATCCGGGTGGAACAGCCTTTCGACCTGGCCGATGCCCTGCTGGCAGGGAACCCGGCATGGACTCCGCAAACCCTGCGGGAAGTGGTCCGCTCCGGCGAATCCCGCAAAGCGGTTCTGCAGACGCCGGTTCCTGTTTACCTGCAATACTGGACCGCCTGGGTTGACGACTCCGGGCAGCGCCAGTTCCGGCCCGATATCTACAACCGGGATGGCCGCCTGCTGGCAAGGCTGTATTCAACACCGGCAGAAGCCGGCTATCCGGCCCCCGGAAACCGCCGGAATACAACCCAGAGCGCCAGTGCCACACCACAACCGGCGGATAACGGCATATACTGACAGTTAACAGGGTTATTAGCGCTGACAGTGATCATCAAGGAGGATCTGATGAAACACGCTCTCACTTGTTTTCTGATTGCGGCAGGCATGGCCGTCATCACGGCCCCGGCCACGGCGGCACAGGGCAATCCGGAGCTGGGCGCCAGCCTGGCTGGCCAGGGTGACGGCAGCGGAGTGCCCTGTGTCGTCTGCCACGGTGCTGACGGCATGGGCAACGATGCCGGGGGGTTCCCCCGCCTGGCCGGGCTGGATGCCGGCTATCTTGCCAAGCAGATGCAGGACTACAAGGCCGGCCGCCGCATCAGTGCCATCATGCAGCCCAATGTTGACAATTTCAGCGATCAGCAGATCAGCGATATAGCCGCCTATTTTGCCGGCCTGCCCACCGCCGGGGTACAGGCACCTGCCAATATTGCCGGCGATCTGCTGGCTTCCGGTGAAAAGCTGGTCAAAGAAGGTGACTGGAACAACTATATCCCTCCCTGTTCCAGTTGCCACGGCCCGGACAGTCAGGGCGTGGGCAGCAGTTTTCCCGCCCTTGCCGGACAGCATCCAGGTTATATCCGCCAGCAGCTGACGGCCTGGAAAAAAGGTGAACGGGACAATGATCCCAACCAGCTGATGGCCGCCGTGGCTGAACGCCTGTCTGATGCCCAGATCACAGCGGTTGCTGCCTATCTGGGCAGCCTTTCCCCTGACAGCCAGTAACCGGAGGCAATACCATGAGAAACCGATATCTGCCTGCCCTGACCCTGCTGATGTTTGTGTCTGCCCCGGTGTTTGCCGAGGCCCCCTCAGTACCGGTCAGTCTGCCGGAGTTTGCCGAGGGCCAGTATGTCCATACCGCGCCGACACTGGAGGACCTGGACACCGATGACAGCATTCACCCGGAACTGAAAAAGGTGATTCTCCGGGGCCACGACATTTTCATGAATACCCAGCAGTTCCGGGGCAAATATGTCTTCAACGACCTCAACTGCAAATCCTGCCACCTGGGCGAAGGCCGCCTGAACTGGTCCGGGCCGGTATGGCCGGCGGTCACAACCCTGCCGGACTTCCGGGGCAAGAACCAGCACGTCAACTCCCTGGAAGAACGCATTGCCGGCTGTTTCGCCTTTTCCATGAATGGCACACCACCGCCCTATGGCAGCGACGACATGCTGGCCCTGGTGGCTTACCACACCTGGCTGGCCACCGGCGCTCCGGTGTACGAAAAGAATATCGGCGGCCGGGGTTTCAGCCACCTGGGCAAGACTCATCCGGGCCTGGACTACGACAAAGGCAAAAGCGTATACATGGAAAACTGCGCCATCTGCCACGGGGAAGACGGTCAGGGGCAACAAACCGCCGATGGCCACAGTGTCTTTCCCCCACTCTGGGGCGACGGCTCCTATAACTGGGGCGCCGGCATGACCCGGGTGTTCACGGCCGCCTCCTTCATCAAGAACAATATGCCTTTGGGTAAACCCGGATCCCTCACCGACGAGGAAGCCTGGCAGGTGGCCAACTTCATCAACTCACAGGAACGGCCCCAGGACCCCAGATATACCGGGGATGTGAAGGAAACCCGGGAGAAATACCTGAACTTCCACAAGTTCACCAACTACGGCACAGTGGTGAATGGCAGACTGCTGGGGGATCACGACAATACGGGAAGCAAGCCTTTCCTGAAGCCGGACTCCCTCAGGCCAAGAACTTTCCAGTAACTTACAGGGACTGCCGGATGCAGGAGGCCGGCCAGCAACCAACATGAAACCTATCCTATTTGCCCTGATCTCTGTTGCGGTCCTCACGGGCTGCCAGTCGCTTCCGGACCAGTCCCAGGCTACCGGAAGCGGCACCACCGTGTTCCTGAGCGCACAGCATTGTCTGAGCGAATATCTGGATGACCTGAAAAAGGTTCATTACGGCCCCTGTCTGAAAGTCACCGGCATCAATGGCAATACACCGGAGATCCGGGAGGACGGTTTCATTGAACTGCCGGTGGCCACTGCCATGACCGTCAACACCAGCTGTGTCTACCGCCTGGCTGATGGCTCGGCCATACCGGCCACCGTTGAGGAAGCCGACTTTGTCATTACCCGCCAGACCTTCACTCGCCCCGGTGAACGCTGGTATCTTCACGCCCAGACCCGGGCCAGACAGGTTGTTGGCTGCCAACCCACCCTGTCCCGATCCATTTACCCTACAGAAGAAACGGACTGATCCTGCCATGACTCTTGCCACCTGGCTCACTGTTGTCACCATCTGCATTCTCGGTGCCATGTCCCCCGGCCCTTCCCTGGCCATAGTGCTGAAACAGACCCTTAACGGCGGACGTCGCCACGGCATGATTACTGCCCTTGCCCACTGCCTGGGCGTCGGCCTTTATGCCTTCCTGAGCATTCTGGGGCTTGCCGCGGTTATTACCGCCTCCCCCATGGCATTCTCGGTTCTGCAATGGGGCGGAGCCCTGTACCTGGCCTGGCTGGGAGTAAAAGGACTGATGGCCAAAGCCGGCGATGACACTTCTGAGCAGACCACAGTAACCACCTCCAGTGCGGCCCGGGACGGTTTTCTGGTGGTCTTCCTGAATCCGAAAATTGCCGTGTTTTTTCTGGCCCTGTTCAGCCAGGTGGTGGGAACCCATACCGACCTGCTGGCCAAGTTCGGCTATGCGGCAACGGCCATGGTTCTGGATGGCGGCTGGTATCTGATTGTGGCCTGGCTGTTCTCCAGTCCCCGCTGGCTGGAAATGCTGAAGCGCAAGGCCATCTGGTTTGAGCGGATATTCGGAACCATTCTGGTGGGACTGGCCGGGCGTCTGGCCTTCGGCATACTGAATGGCAGGTAATCACGGCCGCGGTCAGCTGCCGCCGCCCCATAAAAAGGCACCGGGCAGAGCCCGGTGCAATGACTGACAACAAACACCTCAGACCCGGTCAGTCACTGACCGGAGTCTCTTTCATGGCCGCCTGCATACGACGGCGCAGCAAAGGCCCAACCACATAGGGCAGCAACAGTCCCAGACCGGCAACCAGCCACAGTCCCATGGCCAGAGGACCGGACCAGAGCACACTCCAGTCACCGTCGGACAGGATCAGGGCATGGCCCAGGTTCTTTTCCATCTCCGGCCCCAGCAGCAGTCCCAGAATGACCGGAACCAGCGGAATCTCCAGCTTGCGCAGGAAGTAGCCACCAATTCCGAAAACCACCATGAAGTAGAGATCGAAGGTGCTGTGACTGATGGAATAGATGCCGACGAAAGCCACCATGGTGACAATAGGCAGCAGGAACATGGGCGGAATCGACAGCAGCCGCACGAACAGTCCCACCAGGGGAATATTCAGCAACAGCAGCAGCACGTTACCGATCAGCAGGGCCGCAATCACGCCCCAGACGATATCCGCATTCTGGGTAAACATCAGGGGGCCCGGAGTGATGTTCAGGGAAATCAGCATCGCCAGCAGCACCGCAGTGGTACCGCTGCCGGGAACCCCCAGGGTCAGCATGGGCACCAGGGCGCCGGAGGAAGCACCGTTATTGCCCGCTTCCGGAGCCACAACACCACGGATGTCACCCTTGCCGAAGTTGCCCTTCTTGCCCAGGATCTGTTTTTCCAGGGTGTAGCTGATAAAGCTGCCCAGAGACGCACCAGCCCCCGGCAGAACTCCGGCAATAAAGCCCAGAACCCCGCCCCGCAACTGGGAAGGCACAGTACTGACCAGCTCTTTCAGGGTCAGGGTCAGTTTGCCCACAATCACCTTCTTGTGGCCTCCGCCCATCCGCGACTCCACAAAAAACAGCAGCTCGGAAATGGCGAACAGGCCGACTATGGCGATGATGAAGTCGATCCCCTCATACAGCTCCAGAACCCCGAAGGTATAGCGCTGGGTGCCGGTGGAGATATCGATACCCACGGTGGAGATCATGATCCCGATGGTGGCGGCGATTACCGTTTTCACCGGATTTTTGCCGGTGATTCCGCCCAGGGTCGCAAACGCCAGCACAAACAGGGCGAAGTACTCGGCAGGGCCAAAGGTCAGGGCAAATCTCGCCAGTATCGGCGCCAGCATGATCAGACCGATGGTGCCGATCAGGCCGCCGGTAAAGGAGGCAATTGCCGATATGGCCAGGGCATCCGCCGCACGACCGTTGCGGGCCATGGGGTAGCCATCCAGACAGGTCATCATCGCCGGTTCATCGCCGGGGATATTGAGCAGAATGGAGGAAATACGGCCGCCGTACATGGCTCCTGCATACACAGAGGTCAGCAGAATCATGGCGGTTTCCGGGGGCAGCCCCAGGGTAAAGGCCAGAGGAATCAGTATGGCCACACCGTTGGCCGGGCCGAGACCCGGCAGACAGCCGATCAGGGTTCCGACAAAGGCGCCGAACAGGGCAAACATCAGATTGTAGGGCGACAGAGCAACTGCAAAGCCGTCCATCAGATAACCAAGGGTTTCCATCAGCGCATCTCCAACAGGCCCGAGGGGAGACTCAGGGACAGCCCGTAGTTGAACAATACGAAGACCACCACGGCACTGAGCAGCCCGGTGACAAATGCCCGCACCGGAGCCGCGCCCATGCGCCAGCTCAGGGTACCCACCGCCAGGGTGGTGGAGATAATGAAGCCCAGGGGCTCCAGCAGGAAGGCGTATACCACCAGCACCAGTACGGCAATCACCAGCTCAAGGGCGGACTTGCCAACCGGCCAGCTGGCATCCGGGTCCGGCTTGACCATCAGATACAGGCTGCCGGCCACCAGAATCACCGACAGAATGGTGGGGAAGGTTTCCGGCCCCACCGTTTCTGCACCGCCAAATGGCTCCGGCCACTGCTGTGCCGCCCAGCCGTAGGCAACGGCCAGGACCAAAAGGCCCAGGCCGAGAATGCGATCACCAAGCCCTGTCATTTCAGCAGCCCGATTTCGCGGGAAATGGTTTCGATTTCCTGAACCTGGTTACGGACATAGGCATCAAACTTGTCCGCATCCGGATGGAAGGGAATCAGACCGTTGCTGGCCATCACCTTTTTCCACTCGTCACTGGCGTACAGGGTTTCAATGGCATCCACCCAGTATTTCCTGGCTTCAGCCGAAGCCCCCCTGGGCATATAGAAACCGCGCCAGTTTGGTGCCAGGGTATCCACGCCCTGCTCTTTGGCTGTCGGCACATCGGCAAACAGACCCGGCAGACGTTCTTCAGACAATACCGCCAGCACCCGCAGATCACCGGATTCCATAAAACCGGTCACCTCTGAAACATCCCCGGTAAAGGCGTCCACTTTGCCGCCAACCACCTGGGTCATGGCCTCACCACCATTGTTGTAGGACAGGTAGGGAATGGCCGGAAGTTTTTCCACGCCGGCAGCCCGGGCCGCCATCAGCACTTTCAGGTGATCCCATCCGCCCCGGGCACTGCCCCCGGCAAACTTGACGGATTTCGGATTGGCTTTGACCGCAGCCAGCAGCTGGTTCAGATCCTGATACTGGGAATCCTTGCCCACCGCTATGATGCCGTAGTCAGCACCCAGAGCTCCGACCCAGGTCACCATATCCACGGTCAGGCCAGGAAACTGCTTCTGGGCAATACGGGTTGTGGTTGCCGTCGAGGCCGCAACCAGCAGGTTGTTATCCTTGGCACGCTTGCTCACCGTGTGGGCATAGGCCACGCCACCGCCGGCTCCGGCCATGTTTACCGTCTGCACACTGCCGTCGACCAGGCCGAGGGTCTGCAGGACGTTACCGACACTACGGCAGGTGAAGTCCCAGCCGCCGCCGGGATCAGCCGGTGCGATACATTCAACAGTTCCGGAAGGTTGCCAGGCCAGGGCTGACATACTGAAGGCGGACGCCGCCACCAAAGACAGGATTCGCTTGAAAGACATGATTTTCACCTTTCGCTTGTTTTTATGGTCATTCCGGGATTATTCCGTGAGTTACAGGATTCCCGGTTTCATCAGATCCCCCACAGGTTAAAAGGTCGCCAGGCGCGCCAGAAGTTTCTGGCCGTATTGCCTATAAAGAACCTAAAACACCTTTTGTTCATAAAGTTCACGGGTAAAATGGCTGCCCGTGCTCTAATCTGAGCGACAAAATACAACAAGATTCCGACGACCCAGTGCTCCATAAACCCAAACTCAAAACCCGCATGATCCTTACCCTGGGCCTTGTTGCAGCCCTGCAGACGGCGCTGATCGGCGGGTTTGCCGGCTACTTCCTCAGCAACTCCCTGTACGACGAGATCGGCCGTCGGGCACTGATGGTGGCGAAAACCGTTGCCGCCACACCGGCAGTCATCTCCGGCATCCAGAAGCGGGACATCAGTGCCCTGAACCGCCTGGCCAGCCGCATGACTCACACCAATGAAGCCCTGTTCATTGTGATTGGCGACTGGCAGTCCATCCGCCTGGCCCACCCCGACCCGGAACGCATTGGCCACTCCATGGCGGACGACGACGGTGATGATGGCAGCCCCGCCCTGAGTGAAGGCAAGGCCTATGTGGCCCGGGCCCATGGCAACCTTGGAGAATCCATGCGCGGCAAGGCACCGGTATGGGATTACGACGGCAATGTGATCGGCATTATCTCCGTGGGCTACAGCGTCGATCAGGTTGAGGCCACCATAGAACGCTACAACTTTGTGCTTTACGGCATTGTCGGCGTAATCCTGCTGGCCAGTATCATTGCCGCCATCGTCATTGCCGGCCGCTTCAAGCGGGCCATATTCGGACTGGAGCCGGAGGAAATCGCACGCCTGTTCCGGGAACAGGAGGCCACCCTGCAATCGGTCCGGGAAGGCATCATTGCTATCGACCGGAACGGACTGATCACCACCGTCAACCGGGCCGCGCTGGAAACTCTGGGGCTGGATCCGGAAACCGACCTGACCGGGCGCCAGATTCTGGGGGTGTTACCGGAAAGCGACATGCTGTCAGTGCTGGATTCCGGGCTGCCGGATTTCGACCGGGAGGTGTGGCTGCGCAACCGGCTGATGATCGTCAACCGCTTGCCGGTGCGTCAGGGGGATGAGATTATCGGTGCCGTCGCCAGTTTCCGGCTCCGGGACGAAGTGGACCAGGTCAGCCGCCAGCTGACCCGGATACAGCAGTACGCGGATATTCTGAGAAGCCAGACCCACGAATATTCCAACAAGCTGCACACCATCGCCGGGCTGATCCAGATCGGCGCAACCGATGAGGTTCTGAACCTGATCGGCAGTGAAGTGCGGGGCCACCAGGCGCTGATTCACCTGCTGCTGGACTCGGTACCGGACCCGGTCATTGCCGGCTGCCTGCTGGGCAAATATAACCGGGCCCGGGAAATGGGCCTGAAACTGGAAATCGATCCCGAAAGCCAGATGGCGGATATCCCTGACAACCTGCCCAGGGAGCAGCTGGTGAGCATACTGGGCAACCTGATCGACAACGCCCTGGAAGCCACCCGGCAGCACACCGGTGAAGGTGGACAGGTGAAGCTGTCCATGACCGACCTGGGGCAGGATCTGATATTTGAGGTGGATGACCAGGGACCGGGCATTCCGGAACAGGAACGCCAGAAAATTTTTGAAAAAGGCGTCAGCAGCAAGGGTGGCGAAATGCACGGCTTTGGCTTGCACCTGGTGCGCCAGTTCCTGAACCGCTGGGGCGGTTCGGTGACTGTGGAAAACCTGCCCGAGGGGGGCAGCCGCTTCACCCTGTATCTGCCAAAACAGTCCGATAAAAGGGGGATCGCTTGAGTCAAATCCGACTGCTGATCGTTGAGGATGACCGCCAGATTGCGGAAATCCAGCGCAGATTTGTGGAGCGCCTGGAGGACGTGGAACTCTGTGGCATCGCCCACACCCTGGCCGATGCCCGGGACCTTGTGGAAATACTGGCACCGGACCTGATCCTGCTGGATGTGTTTTTCCCGGATGGCAGCGGCCTGGACCTGCTCCGGGAACTGCGGGCCTGCGACAGCCGCAGCGATGTGATACTGATTACCGCCGCCAAGGAAGTGGATACCCTGCGCAGTGCCCTGCGCAGCGGGGTCTTCGACTACATTCTCAAACCCCTGGTGTTTGAACGCCTGGAAGAAGCCATCAACCGCTACCGGGAGCATCTGCGTCACCTGTCCGGCCTTGACCAGGTGGCCCAGAGCGAAGTGGACGCCCTGCTGCCCCGGGTATCCGGCGACGATACCCAGCAGGGTGCCCGGGATGACCGCCTGCCCAAGGGCATCGACAGCCTGACCCTGAACCGGATCCGGGACGTGCTGGCCGATGGCGCGGCCCTGAGCGCAGAGGAAGTCGGCCTGGCCATGGGTGCTTCCCGCACCACCGCCCGGCGCTACCTGGAATACCTGGTGGGCACCGGGGAACTGAGCGCCGAAGTCACCTACGGCAGCGTTGGCCGGCCGGAGCGCAAGTACTGCAGGAAGCCCTGACGCCCCGGATATCCCCGGATTTTGTATATTTGTCCTACAAAACCTGTTGCGCCGGCCCCTGCCCCTGCCTATGGTTAAGCCAACCCGGAGAATCCGCCCCGGCCCCTGACCACAATACCCAAAGGCATGACCATGGAGTTTCTGCGCACCCCCGACGAACGATTCGAAAACCTGCCCGACTACCCCTTCGAGCCACACTATGCCGAAGTTTCCGGGCTGCGCATGCACTATGTTGATGAAGGCCCGGCCGAGGCAAGCCCGGTTCTGATGCTGCACGGGGAACCCACCTGGTCCTACCTGTACCGGCATATGATTCCGCTGGTGGCCGGCGCCGGGCACCGGGTCATTGCCCCAGACCTTATCGGCTTCGGCAAATCCGACAAGCTCACCCGGATGGAAGATTACAGCTATCAGACGCATATGGACTGGATGCTGGCATTTATTGACCAGCTGCAGCTCACCAGCATCACTCTGGTGTGTCAGGACTGGGGCTCTCTGATCGGACTGCGGCTTGCTGCGGAACATCCCGACCGTTTCCGGGCCATAGTGGTGGGCAATGGCATGCTCCCCACCGGAGATCAGAAGCCTCCGCTCGCCTTTACCATCTGGAAAAATTTCGCCCTGCACAGCCCCTGGTTCCCCATCGCCCGGATCGTCAATACCGGAACTGCGCGCAAGCTGACAGCCGAAGAACTGCGGGCCTACGATGCCCCCTTCCCCGGCAGGAAATACAAGGCGGCTACCCGGGCCTTCCCCCGGCTGGTTCCGCTGACACCCGATGATCCCGCTGCCAATGCCAACCGGGCGGCCTGGAAGGTGCTGAAGCAATGGCAGAAACCCTTCCTGACCACCTTCAGCAGTGGTGACCCCATTACCCGGGGCGGCGACAGCTATATGCGCGAACGGATTCCCGGTGCCCAGGGTCAGGAACACACCACACTGCGCGGAGGGCACTTTCTGCAGGAAGACTCTCCGGCGGCCTTTGCCGAAGCCATCAACAAGCTGCTGGCCGGTATGGCCTGAAACTCAGGCTGGATTCTGGTTTGCCGGCAACCGTGGCCGGTAAACCCAGGATGACCAGCTGTACAGGCCCAGGGCACACCAGATCACCACAAAGCTGACCAGCTGCACCTGGTTCAGTGGCTCCCGGAAGATAAACAGGGCAATCAGAAATTGCAGCGTGGGATTGATATACATGAGAAAGCCCACCGTTGACAGGCGCAGGCGCCGGGCGGCACCGGCAAACAGCAACAGCGGAATGGCGGTAATGACACCGCCGGCAATCAGCAGCAACGCCGTATCCCGGCTGCCGCCAAAATGGGACAGACCTTCATAGCCGAGCCAGGCAAAGGTCAGCAGCCCCAGGGGCATCAGCAGCAGGGTTTCCACAAACAGTCCGGTCAGCCCGTCCAGAGCCACCTGCTTGCGCAGCAGACCGTAGGTGCCGAAAGAAATCGCCAGCGCCAGG
>JBFHSI010000108.1:0-10523 GCA_041591245.1 Marinobacter sp. | reverse complement strand
GGCAGCCTTGTGGTCGCTGAATTTGATTCTCTGGAAACCGCCCAGGCCTGGGCCGATGCCGACCCCTACATGGATGCCGGCGTCTACAGCAAGGTCACGGTAAAACCTTTCAAGCTGGTGCTGCCGTAAAGTTTCGGTGTTGCCCATGAGGTTTTGGTAATGATGCCCCGCTTGAACAGCGACACATCTGTGCCAGAATTGCTTCCTTGATCATCCATTGTATTTTAACGCCCAACGCAGAGATCGTATCCAGTGACGCCTTACCGTCTCCTTATCAGCATGCTTTTCATTCTGTCCTCGATTGCAACAGCTCAGGCCAGAACGGCATGGGTTGATGACAAGCTTTACCTGCCGGTCCGGGCCGGCGCCGGTACCCAGTTCCGGATTATCGAAAATGCCGTACCCAGTGGCACGCCACTTGAGGTGCTGGAAACCAGCGACGAAGGCTACACCCGTGTTCGCACCCCCAAGGGTACTGAAGGCTGGGTAGCCAGCCAGTACCTGAGCAAGACGCCCATTGCGGCAGAGCGCCTGCGCCAGGTGAACCAGCAGCTGGAGAAGGCCCGTGCCGAACTGAGCCAGCTGAAAACCCAGCTTGAGCAGGTTACCCGGGAACGGGACAGTCTTGCCGGTTCCGAGTCCTCCCTGTCCAGCCGGGCACAGGCACTGCAGAAGGAACTCCAGCAGATCAAGGCGGTTTCCGCCGATGCCATCAATCTGGAACGGCGTAACCGGGAACTGCGGGAAGAAAACCAGAAAATCCGCAACGACCTGGAAGTGCTGACGGCGGAAAACGAACGCCTGGAAGCCAGCAAGGAATCCGACTTCATGCTGCTGGGGGCCGGCCTGGTTCTTGGTGGCGTACTGCTGGCGGTGCTGATTCCCATGCTGAAACCCACAAGGAAAACCGACAACTGGGCCTGAAGCCATGAAGGACTATTCCGAAAAGCGTGATTTCCAGCGCATGCAGATCGACGCGGAGATTGAACTCAGCGACGCTCAGGGTGAAGTGTTCCGCGGCACCTGCCGTGACCTCAGCGCCAGCGGCATGCAGATTCTGGTACAACGGCCGGTCGCGGTGGGCGAGGAACTGACTACAGTTCTGCATTCCAGCGACCCGCAAATCCCGCCACTGGAAATGGTCTGTGAAGTGCTTCGTTGCCAACAGGAAGAAGACGGTTACCTGCTCGGCACCGCTATCAATGAAGTAAGCTGACAGAAAAACCAGGAAGATATCCGGAGCCGGGACCGGCTCCGGAGTATCGGGAAACACCTCAGATCAGAGGTTTTTCCGAAACGATAATGCCGTTGTTGTCGGCATAGACATACTGCCCCGGACGGAAGGTAACTCCGCCAAAGGTTACCGGAACGTTCAGATCACCAAGACCCCGCTTCTCGCTTTTGCGCGGCTGGGTTCCCAGCGCCTGCACACCCAGCGCGGTCTTTCCGATATCGTCCACATCACGGATGCAACCGTAGATAATCAGCCCGGCCCAGCCGTTGTCGGCCGCCTTGGCCGCCAGCATGTCGCCCAACAGCGCATGACGGGTGGATGCACCACCGTCAACCACCATCACCCGGCCTTCACCGGGAAGACCCACCTGCTCCTTGACCACGGAGTTATCCTCGTAGCACTTGACGGTCACAATCTCGCCGCCAAATGCCTTGACCCCACCGTAGTTGTTAAAGCCCGGCTCAACCACCTGCACTTCAGGAAAGTCATCACACAGGTCCGGTGTAATAATATCTGCCACCTTGACACACTCCTCTTCTGGAAATGAACTCAATCGATTTTTTCGTCGGCCAGGAAGAACCAGGTATCCAGCACCGAATCCGGGTTCAGGGACACAGATTCAATCCCCTGATCCATCAGCCACTTGGCCAGATCCGGATGGTCCGACGGGCCCTGTCCGCAGATGCCGATATACTTGCCGGCCTTTTTGCAGGCCTGGATGGCGTTGGACAGCAGCACCTTGACCGCATCATTACGTTCATCAAACAGGTGGGCAATAATTCCAGAATCCCGGTCCAGGCCCAGTGTCAGCTGGGTCAGGTCGTTGGATCCGATGGAGAAACCGTCAAAATGTTCGAGGAACTCGTCTGCCAGCAGGGCATTGGCCGGCAGCTCACACATCATGATGACCCGCAGGCCGTTCTCGCCCCGGCGCAGACCATTCTCTGACAGCAGGTTCACCACCTGTTCAGCCTCACCCACGGTACGGACAAAAGGCACCATCACTTCAACGTTGGTCAGCCCCATCTCGTTGCGGACCTTTCTCAGCGCCCGGCATTCCAGCTCGAAACAGTCACGGAAAGTCTCGGAGATATACCGGGATGCGCCGCGGAAGCCCAGCATCGGGTTCTCTTCGTCCGGCTCATACAGGGTTCCGCCGATCAGGTTGGCGTATTCGTTGGATTTGAAGTCAGACAACCGCACAATGACTTTCTTGGGCGCAAAGGCTGCTGCCAGTGTCGAGATACCCTCCACCAGCTTGTCCACATAGAAGTCCACCGGGGAGCTGTAGCCGGAAATGCGTTTTTCCACGGTCTGACGGATATCCCTGGGCAGGCCGTCGAAATTCAGCAGCGCCTTGGGGTGTACCCCGATCATCCGGTTAATGATGAATTCCAGACGGGCCAGACCAACACCTTCATTGGGCAGAGCCTGGAAGTCGAAGGCCCGGTCCGGGTTACCCACGTTCATCATGATCTTGAAGGGAATGGCCGGCATGGAATCGATGGTGTTTTCCCGCAGCTCGAAATCCAGAGCGCCGTCGTAGATGATCCCGGTATCCCCTTCGGCACAGGATACGGTCACCTGCTGGCCGTCTTTCAGGATTTCAGTGGCATCGCCACAGCCCACAACCGCCGGAATACCCAGCTCGCGGGCAATAATGGCGGCGTGACAGGTACGGCCGCCACGGTCAGTAACAATGGCAGAGGCACGCTTCATGACCGGTTCCCAGTCCGGGTCGGTCATATCGGTAACCAGAACATCACCATCCTGTACCCGGTCCATTTCCTTGATACTGGTGATGATTTTCACCGGACCGCTGCCGATCTTGTGACCGATGCTGCGGCCTTCCACCAGTACCTTGCCGGTTTCCTTGAGCAGATAGCGCTCCATGACATTGACGGAAGCGCGGCTTTTCACAGTTTCCGGACGGGCCTGAACGATATAGATCTTGCCGTCGTCACCGTCTTTGGCCCACTCAATATCCATGGGACGCTGGTAGTGTTTCTCGATAATCATGGCCTGCTTGGCCAGCTCTTCCACTTCCGCATCGGTAATGCAGAAACGGCCGCGATCTTCCTGATCCACCTTTACGGTTTCCACAAACTCACCGGCAGCCGGATTGGTCTGGTAAACCATCTTGATGGCCTTGCTGCCCAGGTTCCGGCGCAATACTGCCGGACGGCCGGCCTCAAGAGTGGGTTTGTGAACATAGAATTCGTCAGGATTGACGGCACCCTGAACCACGGTTTCACCGAGACCGTAGGAACCGGTTATAAAGACCACATCGCGGAATCCGGATTCTGTATCCAGGGTAAACATGACACCACTGGCGGCGGTCTCACTGCGCACCATTTTCTGGATACCCGCAGACAGGGCGACCAGCTTGTGATCAAAGCCGTGGTGAACCCGGTAGGAGATGGCCCGGTCGTTGAACAGTGAGGCAAACACCTCTTTCACGGAACGCTTGACCTGATCCAGCCCCACAACATTCAGGAAGGTTTCCTGCTGACCGGCAAAAGAGGCATCCGGAAGATCTTCGGCGGTGGCGGAAGAACGCACGGCCACAGCCATGGACTCATTGCCGTCCCGCAGGCGGGCATAGGCCTCGGCCAGGGCGTCGTCCAGTGCCGCCGGGAAACTGGTATCCATAATCCACTGACGGATCTGGGCGCCGACACGGGCCAGCTCGTTCACATCGTTGATGTCGAGCACATCCAGAACCTGGTCGATCCGGTCTTTCAATCCGTCTGTGGCGAGAAATTCACGGTAGGCATAGGCCGTCGTGGCAAAACCACCGGGAACGGAAACACCCGCGTTGGCGAGATTACTGATCATTTCACCCAGAGAGGCGTTTTTCCCGCCCACCCGGTCCACATCAGACATTCCCAGGTGGTCAAACCAGATAATGTAATCTTCCAAAGCGCGTCTCCCTTGAGTCTGTGAAGCAAAGAGCCTAACCGGGGCAGCGGGATCCGCCCGAAAGCGGGAAATATCCACTGCGGAGTCTCGAACTTGGCGTGTATGATACTGTAAGCTGCGGAAATTACCTAGGGAGCCACCGATAAAGTAGCCGGGGCTCCGGGGCCGATTTTCGGAAATCAGACAGGCACCAAACCGGACACCACACCATGAAACGCACAGCTTTCTTCATTTCTGACGGCACCGGCCTGACCGCCGAGGCACTGGGACACAGTCTGCTGGCCCAGTTTGAAACCATTGATTTTGAAAGGGTGACTGTGCCCTACATCGATGACGAGGCCAAAGCCCGGGACATGGTGAAGCGCATCAACAAGGCAGCAGAAACCGACGGCGAGCGGCCGCTGATTTTTGACACCATCGTGAACAGGGATATCCGGGACATCATTTCCACCGCCAACGGATTTATGGTGGATATTTTCGGCACCTTCCTGAACCCGCTGGAGCAGGAACTGCAGTCCTCATCCTCCTACACTGTCGGAAAATCCCACTCCATCAGCAACGAGGGGGAATATGAGCGCCGCATCCACGCTGTGAACTTTGCCCTGGACAATGACGACGGTGCCCGCACCCGGCACTATGATGAAGCAGACCTGATTCTGGTGGGCGCTTCCCGTAGCGGAAAAACCCCCACCTGCCTGTATCTGGCACTGCAGTATGGCGTCAAGGCGGCGAACTATCCGATCACTGAAGAAGATCTTGAAGACCAGCAGTTACCGACACCGCTCAAGCGCCACAAGGAAAAAATCTTTGGCCTGACCATTGAGCCGGAACGGCTGGCAACCATCCGCAACGAGCGCCGGCCCAACTCCCGGTATTCCTCACTGAAGCAGTGCATGCATGAAATCGAGGAAATTGAGCTGATGTACCGCCGGGAACGCATTCCCTATCTGAATACAACGGCCTATTCGGTGGAAGAGATCTCCACCCGGATAATGGTCACCACGGGGCTCAAGCGTAACCGCTGAGCCCGTGGGCACCCGGTCCTGCCTGGCGGCAGGACACCTCTAGAGCTCCTCGATCGCCAACCCCAGCTGCTCGGCAAGCTCCCGGTTGGCCGGACTGGTAACCACTGCGGTACTGGCCCGCTCCGGCTTCAGCCAGGTTTCAGCCACCCGTTTCAGATCGTCCACGGTCACCGCCAGTACCCGTTCCCGGAACCGGGCACGCTGTTCCGGCGTCCGTCCGAACAGGCGGTTATGGAAGGCCTGACGGGCGGCACCGGCGGGCGAACGGGGACGGTCCAGCTGACCGATCACGCCCAGAATGGCTTCTTCCAGCTCCTGGTACTGGTGATCCGTCGCCTGCAACCACTCCAGCGCCGCATCAAAATCTTCCAGGGTTTCCGCCAGCCGGGGATCCCGGTAGGAGAAGAACCGGAAGGTGCCGTTGGCACTGTCCTGGCCTGCCCCGCCACCATAGGCCCCACCCTTTTCCCGGATGGTCCGGTGCAGGTAGCCGTTGCGCAAAAAGCCGCCGAGCACGGTCAGGGCTGCTGCATCGGGATGATCAATAGGCACAGTGGGATAGGCCCGGGCACAGAAATTCACCTGGGTTGAAGTGAGCCAGGCTTCCCGGGCAGTGTAGCTGACCGGGTCGCGCACAAGCAGGGAGTTCCCGGTTCCCGGCACTTCCTGCCAGCAGGATTTCAGATCCTCCACCATGGCGGGAAGCTGGTCGTCTTCGCCAATCACCAGGAACTGACGCTGCTGTCCGCCAACCTTTTCATGCAGTTGCCTCAGACGGTCACAGAACTGGGCCAGCGCATCCGCATCATTCAATGATTCATCCAGCTTTTTGGTGGCCCGGATACCGGCCAGCCCGCCAAGGCGGAAGGACAGCTGTGCCCCCGGGCTCATGCCCTGGGCTGCCGCCCCCATGGCCAGGGCGTGACCACTGCCGGTAACAGACTGTTCCCGACGGGCACGGATCTGGGACACGATTTCCCGGATGCGGGCCTGCTCATCAAAGCGGGCATCCCGGCACACATCTTTCAGCAGCCGGGTCAGTGCCCCGCGATTGCGGGCCAGCGACTTGCCATTGAACACTATGTAACCGGACAGATCCTGCACATTATCAATGCGCCCCTTGACGCTGAAGCTGGCTCCGATACCGCCGGACTGGGCGGAAATCCGGTCCTGCATCTGCAGGTAGTCCAGCTCCCCGCAACCCACCTCGGAAATCAGGGTGGTGTAGAAAGGCAGCAGTGCCAGTTCGTCATCATCAAGTGCCGGCAGCGGCAGAACCACCTGCTCATAGACCAGGCCATTGGTTCCCCGGGCATAGACAGAGGCGGAAATATCCCCGTCATAGCGGTACTCGGGCTCCGGCATCTGCAGGGGCACATCGGAAAGGTCCACCTTGGGCAGAATGGAATCGTCGTCCTTGCGCAGCTGGCGCTGTTCCAGCGCTTTGGCCCGTTCAACAATTTCCTGAATGTCCCCATCCGTCAGTTCCGCCTTGCGACGGGCCAGTGCCTCCCGGATGGTCTGCTGGCGCCGGTTTTCAAGGTCGGTATCCGGCCGCAGGGTCAGGGTCACCCGATGGGGGTTCTCCAGCAGATTCCTGCGGATCAGATCCGGCACATAGTCCGGATCCTGGATTTTTTCCCTCAGGGTGGCCAGTACCGGTTCCAGATCCAGCAGCTCCACCGGGTCACCGCCATGCACCATGGGGCCAATGGCACTCATGATCAGTTGCAGACCATAGGGGAAACTGTCGCCGGCGATCTCCCGCTGGTGCAGCTCCAACTGGTGCAGTATGGCTTCCAGCCGTTCCTGGCTGACGCCCTCTTCCACCACTTTCAGCAGGGTGGTTTCCACCAGCTGCTCCAGCTCACCCTGATGTTCAGGCTCACTGCCCTCAATACCGCAGACGAAGATCATTTCCCGGTTGGAATCTTCCAGGCCGCACAGGGGCGAAGGCGCACTGCCCAGCTCGGTGGTTTCCAGAACCCGCATCAGCGGAGATGCACTGTTCTCCAGCAGCACTGCGGACAGCAGCTGGCCTTCCAGGTTTTTCTGCAGATCAAAACTGTGGCCCAGCAGCCAGCCCACCACAATATGGGTCTTGCCCTGCTGGCTTTCGCCTTCGTGCACCGCATAGGCCTGCTCCACCCGCATGGGCGCATACATGCGCTTTTCATCCCGCACCGGCAGCTCGATCTCCTGACGCTCGAAACGGCTCAGGGCCAGTGCCTCAAAGCGTTCGTGGTGCTCATGGGCCGGGATATTGCCATAGGTGGCGAAAATGGCATTGCTGGGGTGGTAATGATGGCGATAGAACTTCAGCAGATCCTGATATTTGAGATCCACAATCTGGTCCGGCTCGCCACCGCTGTTGTAGTGGTAGGTGGTGGTCGGGAACAGGAAGCTGCTCAGGTTCTGCCAGAGCTGGGAGGTAGCAGAGCTCATGGCCCCTTTCATCTCGTTATAGACCACGCCCCGGTATACCAGGTCCGAGGCCGGATCTTCCGGCTTCTCGAATTCCAGGCGGTGACCTTCCTGGGCGAAATCCATGGGATCCAGCCGGGAAAAGAACACCGAATCCAGATATACCGACAGCAGGTTGTCAAAATCCTTGCGGTTCATGCTGGCAAAGGGATAGGCCGTCCAGTCACTGCTGGTAAAAGCATTCATGAAGGTGTTCAGGGAACGGCGGATCATCATGAAAAACGGATCCCGGACCGGGAACCGCTCGCTGCCACACAGGGCCGTGTGCTCCAGGATATGGGCGACACCGGTGGAATCCATGGGGAAGGTACGCAGCGCCACAAAGAACACATTCTCGTCGTTGTCTGCTGCCAGATGCAGGTGGCGGGCGCCGGTCTTCCTGTGGCGATACTCCTCAACTTCGAGATTGAGGGTGTCAATCCGGTGACTGCGAAGCTTCTCAAAGGCCGGGTGGGTTACATTGTCGATCACTGCCGCCATTCAAACTATCCTGTCTTTAACTATTGGAGACTTGTAGGGTAACACGTAGTATCGATTATCATGCACAGTCCAGCAGCGATAAGGTAGCCCTGTTTCACATGACTACAACCCCTTCATCAACAAAGAATGTGGATGCCCCGGAAGTCGCCATCTACTGGGCGGAACGCCGCAACTATCTAGCCCGCATCCGCAAGGTGCCTGAGATCCGCCAGAAGTACTGGCAGGAACTGGGCAAGTACCTGTTGCGGCGGATGCTCTGGTCCTTCGCCTTCTTCCCGGTGTTTTTTGCCTTCTGGATCCCGTTTGTGTTTTCCAGCTTCAACCCGGTGGTCATGGCCTCACACCTGATTCCCTATCTGCAGGATTTTGTGAATGCCAATCCGGAAGTACAGGCAACCACCACCAGCACCCTGATGTTTGCCTGGATCTCCGTGGGCTTGATTTTCCTGGTGTTTGATCTGGTACTGACGCCTTTCCGCTCCCCCTATGACCAGGAAGCGGATATCTATATGAAGTCCTGGGAGCAGCTGAACAAGGACAAGCTACCGGAGCAGCCGTGACCGGACCCGGAGCCAGTCCTCCGGCGTATCCACATCCTCCAGTACCCCCGGGATTTCCACCCGTGTCGCCCCTGCCTGCGCCAGCACGGCTCCCGCGCCCCGGTCACCGCTCAGCGCCATGACCTGGGGCCAGAGCCAGCGCGGCAGGTAGGCGGGAACCCCGGGACGGCCATCGTAATCCGCAGCAACCGCCTGATGCGGTACCGAGCGGGCCGCAACCCCCAGGGCCGCCAGCGCCTTCAGATCCAGCAGCGGCTGATCTGCCAGCAACACAA
This sequence comes from Marinobacter sp., assembly GCA_041591245.1. Taxonomy (GTDB): domain Bacteria; phylum Pseudomonadota; class Gammaproteobacteria; order Pseudomonadales; family Oleiphilaceae; genus Marinobacter. The sequence goes on along the minus strand of JBFHSI010000108.1, from coordinate 1,543 downwards.
ACACCCCGGGCACTCCGGGGCCGAGACTTTCAAGCCCGGCCACCAGAGATGCCGACAATCCGCTGTGCCAGTCCGGTGCAGGCACCCAGGCCGATGGCTGTCGCGAACAACGGAAACGGATCAGCGGGTAGCCGGCCCCGCAAACCACCCGCACATCCCGGCTCAGGATTCGCGCCTGCTCCACAGCCCGGTCCAGCAGTATGCCGTTACCGAGAGGCAGCAGCGCCTTGGGTCGCCCCATCCGGGTTGATGCCCCTGCCGCCAGAACCAGTACCGGAATTACCTGATCGTGCCCCCGAGAGGAGTTGGTTATGATATGCATTCCGACAACCTGATGTCCGGCCTGCTGACACCTTGTCAGACTGCCGGGAACCGTGAATTTTGCTAGACTTCGCCCATCACTCAACCATACCGTCCGGATCATTAATGAACCACCTTTTCGTAGATAACCTGACCGTCATTGATTTCGCCTATCTGGACCCGGCCCGGGGACTGGTGGGTGAAAGCTGGATTGCCGACGTGGTGCTGGGAGGACAGCTGGACGACCAGGGCATGGTTTTCGATTTCAGCAGTGTGAAACGCACCATCAAACGGATTATCGATGAACGGGTGGACCACAGGCTGGTGATCCCCAGGGGCTACGACGGGCTCAGCTGGAACGAGGAAACTCCGGACACCTTTACCTGGACACTGACCAGTGGCGAGCGGATCACCCATCGCTCGCCGGATCAGGCGGTGGTCTGGCTGTCTGCGGAACGGGTGGTTCCGTCAGCTGTTGCCGCCCTTCTGGAACAGGAACTGAAAGCGGTACTGCCAGACAATGTGGTTTCCATGGAAATCGGCCTGCGGGAAGATGTTATCGAGGGCGCCTACTACCATTACGTGCACGGCCTCAAAAAACATCTGGGCAACTGCCAGCGCATCGCCCACGGCCACCGCTCCCCTATCCGCATCGACCGTAACGGCAGCCGTGACTACGAGCTGGAGCAGCGCTGGGCCGCCCTGTGGCAGGACATCTATGTGGGCTCAGAGGAAGACGTTATCAGCCGTCACGTGGACAAGGCTGGCGTCCCCTACGTCAGCTTCGGGTACGAAGCCAATCAGGGCGAGTTTGCTCTGGAGCTGCCCGAGTCCAAAGTCTACATGCTCGACACCGACAGCACCGTGGAACTGATTGCCGCCCATATTGCCGACCGGCTCAAGGCCGAGTTCCCCGACGACAGCATTCGCGTAAAAGCCTACGAAGGCGTCGGCAAGGGCGCCATAGCGTCACGCTGAGCCTTCTCCGGGGCCGGCGCCCGCCGGCTTCGGGATTCCTGACAAATCCCTGAGTTTTCTGCAGGCACAAAAAAACCGCCCGAAGGCGGTTATTTTGTGGCTTTCCGGTGGACTAAACCGTCAAGCCGTATTGGCGTCCCCTAGGGGGTTCGAACCCCTGTTGCCGCCGTGAAAGGGCGGAGTCCTAGGCCACTAGACGAAGGGGACTAGAAATTGGTGGAGCCAAGCGGGATCGAACCGCTGACCTCAACACTGCCAGTGTTGC
>JBFHSI010000107.1:0-10523 GCA_041591245.1 Marinobacter sp. | reverse complement strand
TGCATGCATTTCTTGCCCAGGTCATAACGGGTGGTGTTGCTTTCCGCCGCACAGGCGCCGCCCAGGGTGTCATGGCGGCCGCAGGTATCGGCGGTGATTTCCAGCATGACATTGCCTTCGGAGGACATCAGACGGGAGCCGGCGGTCAGATAGACATTGCCCTGCTCACGGATGGTGTCGGTGGCACTGTAGCGCTCAGTGGGGTTGTGGGCGTTGTAGAACAGGGTGTCCGCAGCCTGGTTGCCTTCCAGATCCAGAATGCGCAGGGTCTGGCCGGCCTTGACCACATGCAGAAAATATTCGCCGGCGGGTACGGTTTCACGGAAGCTGGCGGTTTCCGGGGTAAGGGTGCTTGCTTTGATCATGTCCAGTCTCCGGTTATTGCATCAGGTGGTACAGGGCGGTATTGGCGAATGCGCGGGTGGCTTCCGGTGACGACACCTTGCAGGGGTCGGCATCGGTCACCGGCGCGGCCCGGAACAGCTGATAGCGCAGCGGATGACTGGGGTATTCGGTGGCCGGATTCAGTGGGTGGGGGCAGGTGTGCAGAACCACCAGGGTATCCATCTCAAAGCGCAGGTCCACAGTGGCACCGGCGTGGGAATGGTTGGGCACATAGGCCAGGTTGCCGTCACTGTCGGTCAGCACCTTGCTGAACCAGTTCAGGTTGGCAGTAATGTCCTTCTTGCCCAGGCCGTATTTTGCCAGTTCATTGAGAAAGCTGGAGACGCCGTTGCGGTGGTAATGGTTGTGGGCGTCCTGATAGGTCTTGGTGCCCCAGCGCTGCTCCACCAGAGCCTTGCTGCAGGTGCCGGTGACCGTATCGTGCCAGCCCAGGTCATCCCGGACGATGGATGCAAAGACCCGGCCCATGTCGGAGAGCAGGACATGGCCTTTGGTGAGCAGGAAGGTGTGCTGGTTCTTCAGGGTATCGGGCATGTTGTAGCGTTCGAGAGGGTTCTCGGGGTTGTACATCAACATGCCCACATTGGCGCCACCGGTTTCATCAATCAGGCGCAGCACGTGGCCTCGACGCATGATAAAGGACCAGTGGGAACCGCCGGGAATCAGATCGTCATAGAGCGGGGCGGGTAGGGATTGCATGGCCTTTCCTCCGGGCTGGGAAATTCAAAACAACGAGAGGCATCAGTCACTGATCGATCCTCCCGGGCTTTTGTCCCGCCGTGTAGCCTTGGAAAAGGCCGTCGACTCTCGGACCAGTCACCTGCAGGGTTAGTGCAGGCCGGAACCCTAGTCGACCATTTGTCAGATTGTTGCGCGTTGAACTGTGGTTTCAGAAACCGACGTCTCTCTGCGTACAGAGGCCATAGCAGGCCCTGTGCCATGTCTGTAAGTGGTTGTTTTTAAAATGTATGGATGGTCAGTGATGGGGGCGCGATGCCTCGTTTCCGGGCATGCGCACAGATCTGGTGCAGCTCTGGGCATGGGGTTGGTGCGGCTTTCCTCGGCCGGAAAGTTCAGGGGCTGGGGGGGACAACTACTACCAATGGACGAGTTTTTCGCCCCTATGGAATCATTCACCAACCGGGGTTTGGGGTCTACATTGAATGGGTAAGCACGAGAGGCCGCGTTGCCCTCAGACAAACACAACAAGAGGTCGAGACGATGATCTACGCACAACCAGGAACAGAAGGCTCCGTTGTTTCTTTCAAATCCCGTTACGGCAACTATATCGGCGGTGAGTTTGTTGCACCGGTAAAAGGCCAGTATTTCGAAAACATCTCTCCGGTTAACGGTGAGGTGATCTGTGAGGTTCCCCGTTCCACAGCTGAAGATATCGATCTGGCCCTGGACGCTGCCCACAAAGCTGCACCGGCCTGGGGCAAGACCTCGGTTCAGGAACGTTCCAACATCCTGCTGAAAATCGCCGACCGCATTGAAGCCAACCTGGAAGCTCTGGCTGTGGCCGAAACCTGGGACAACGGCAAGGCTGTCCGCGAAACCCTGAATGCGGATATTCCCCTGGCCGCTGACCACTTCCGCTACTTCGCCGGCTGTCTCCGTTCCCAGGAAGGCCATATGGGCGAAATCGACGCCAACACAGTGGCCTACCATTTCCACGAGCCTCTGGGCGTGGTTGGTCAGATCATTCCCTGGAACTTCCCGCTGCTGATGGCAGCCTGGAAACTGGGTCCCTGTCTGGCTGCCGGTAACTGCACCGTACTCAAGCCTGCTGAACAGACTCCGGCCAGCATTCTGGTACTGATGGAAATCATCGGTGACCTGCTGCCGCCAGGGGTTCTGAACATTGTTAACGGCTATGGTATTGAAGCCGGTCAGGCCCTGGCTACCAGCAAGCGTATCGCCAAGATTGCCTTCACCGGATCCACTCCGGTTGGCTCCCACATCATGAAATGTGCGGCCGAAAACATCATCCCCTCCACTGTGGAGCTGGGCGGCAAGTCCCCGAACATCTACTTCTCCGACGTCATGCAGGCCGAGCCTGAGTTCGTGGACAAGTGTGTGGAAGGTCTGGTTCTGGCCTTCTTCAACCAGGGTGAAGTGTGCACCTGCCCGTCACGGGCTCTGGTACAGGAAGATATGTACGACGAGTTCATGGCCAAGGTTATCGAGCGCACCAAGATGATCAAGCGTGGCAACCCGCTGGATACCGACGTACAGGTAGGTGCCCAGGCCAGCAAGGAACAGTTCGACAAGATCATGTCCTACCTGGCCATTGGTAAGGAAGAGGGTGCTGAAGTGCTGACCGGTGGCGACCGGGAAACCCTGGGCGGTGAACTGGATAACGGTTTCTACATCCAGCCCACCCTGTTCAAGGGCGACAACAACATGCGCGTGTTCCAGGAAGAGATCTTCGGACCGGTTGTGGGTGTTACCACCTTCAAGACCGAGGAAGAAGCCCTGGCCATCGCCAACGATACTGAATTCGGCCTTGGCGCCGGCGTCTGGACCCGGGATACCAACCGTGCCTACCGCATGGGCCGCAATATCCAGGCCGGTCGTGTATGGATGAACTGCTACCACGCCTACCCGGCCCACGCAGCCTTCGGTGGCTACAAGAAGTCCGGTGTTGGTCGTGAAACCCACAAGCTGGCCCTTGAGCACTATCAGCAAACCAAGTGCATGCTGACCAGCTACGACATCAATCCTCTGGGATTCTTCTGATCTGCGATGCGGGAGAATGGGCCCGGTAACCCGGGCCCTCATGTGAGCCAGCACACGGGACGTGCGTTTTGTAATCCCGGTGTCTGGCCGGGAACTGCTTCGAAAGAAGCAATGGGTTTTCTTGTCACTCTCTTTAGGCCCTTCCCAGGGCCTTTTTTTATGCCTGCAGAAAGCTTCCCGAAGTGGCCCGGAAATTGATGCTTTCGGCCCGGGGAAAACAGTGCCAAAGTAGCATATTGGGCACCGGGTACCGTCGCTAGGATGGAAACTGAGTTATCGGTGTCACTGATAACGCAGCATCCGAATCCAACAATTATGATAAGAGGTGAGCATTATGTGGACCAAACCAGCTTACGAAGATCTGCGGATCGGTTTTGAAGTCACCATGTACTTCGCTAACCGCTAAGCACCAGGAACGGCCAGCGCTTACTAGCTGGCCGTTTTCGTTCCGGAGTTCTTCCCATGCAGATTCACATTCTTGGCTCCGCTGCCGGTGGTGGTTTTCCCCAGTGGAACTGTAATTGCGCCAACTGTGACGGTTTCCGGAAAGGAGCCATCAATGCCCGCGCCCGCACCCAGTCATCCATTGCTCTCAGCGAGGATGGCGAACACTGGATTCTGTTCAACGCCTCCCCCGATATCCGTGCCCAGCTGGCTTCGTTTCCGGCCATGCAGCCGGCCCGTCAGCTCCGGGATACCGGGATTGATGCCATTGTGCTGATGGACAGTCAGGTGGATCACACCACCGGTCTGCTGTCCCTGCGCGAAGGCCTGCCCATGGATGTCTGGTGTACCGCCCAGGTCCATGATGACCTGAGTTCAGGCTTCCCCCTGTTTACCATGCTTGAGCACTGGCACGGCGGGTTGCGCTGGCAGCCGATAGCAGCCACTGAGCAGCAGACCTTTACCATTCCCTGCGCGCCCTCCATCCGGCTTACGGCTATTCCCCTGCTGAGCAATGCGCCCCCCTATTCGCCAAGGCGGGATAACCCGCACCCGGGGGACAACATCGGTATCTTCCTGGAAGATACCCGCAGCGGGCAGCGTGTGCTCTATGCGCCCGGACTGGGTGAGCCGGACCGGCGCATTCTGGACTGGATGAAAAAGGCGGATGTTCTGCTGGTGGACGGTACCGTCTGGACCGACGATGAAATGATTCGCCAGGAAGTGGGAACCAAGACCGGAAAAGCCATGGGCCACCTGGCCCAGAGCGGCCCGGGGGGCATGATCGAAGTACTGGATACCATGCCCGCAGCCCGCAAGATTCTTATCCATATCAACAACACCAACCCGATCCTGAATGAGGACTCCCCGGAGCGGGCCGAACTGGCCCGGCACGGCATAGAGGTCTCCCGGGACGGGATGCATATCGACTTGTCGGGGCAGCCATGAACGCCATTGCCAACACCACCATGAACCGTCAGGACTTTGAGCAGGCCCTCCGGGACAAGGGCCGGCTCTATCACATCCATCACCCTTACCACATTGCCATGTACAGCGGGCAGTGTACGCCGGAGCAGATCCGGGGCTGGGTAGCGAACCGCTACTATTACCAGATCACCATCCCCCAGAAGGACGCCGCCATCATGGCCAACTGTCCGGATGCGGAGGTGCGCAGAAGCTGGCTGCAGCGGATTCTGGACCATGACGGTCATGAGGGCGACGCTGGTGGTATCGAAGCCTGGCTGTGCCTGGCCGAAGCCGTGGGCCTGACCCGGGAAGAGGTGATTGACCAGCGCCATGTGCTGCCCGGTGTGCGCTTTGCGGTGGATGCCTATATGAACTTTGCCCGTCGTGCTTCCTGGCAGGAAGCTGCCTGCTCGTCACTGACCGAGCTGTTTGCCCCGGAAATCCCCCAGTCCCGGCTGGACAGCTGGCCCCAGCATTATCCCTGGATTGAAGCGGACGGTTACTGCTATTTCCGCAAACGCCTGTCCGAAGCCCGCCGGGATGTGGAGCATGGCCTGAGCATTACCCTGGACCATTTCAATACTCCGGCCCTGCAGGCCCGGGCCATGGAGATCCTCCAGTTCAAACTGGATATCCTCTGGTCCATTCTGGATGCCCTCACCATGGCCTATGTACACCAGACCCCGCCATATCATACGGTGACCGGTGAACAGGTCTGGCACAGGGGGTTGTGATGCCGGTACTGGATTCACAGATTCCCCGTTTTCGCCGTGGCTACCGGTTTCAGTGGGAACCGGCCCAGGAGGGCTATGTGCTGCTATACCCGGAGGGCATGGTCAAACTCAATGGCAGCGCCGGCGCCATACTCAATGCGGTGGATGGTGAGCGCAGCACCGGAGACATTGTCTCCCTGCTGGAACAGCAGTTCCCCGATGCCGGTCCCCTGGCGCAGGATGTCACCGACTTTCTGCAGCATGCCGAGCAGCAACACTGGATTGAACTGATATGACCACTACCCCACTGGAACCGTTGTCTTCCGCCATTGGCCAGCCCCTGTGGCTGCTGGCGGAACTTACCTACCGGTGTCCGCTGCAGTGTCCTTACTGCTCCAACCCCCTGGACTTTGCCAGCAATGACCGGGAACTGGCGACCGAGGACTGGGTGCGGGTACTGCGCCAGGGCCGGGAGATGGGCGCTGCCCAGCTGGGGTTTTCCGGCGGTGAGCCGCTGGTACGTCAGGATCTTCCTGAGCTGATCGCTGAGGCCCGCCATCTGGGCTATTACAGCAATCTGATTACCTCCGGACTGGGCCTGAACCAGGACAAGGTGGAGGCCTTTGCCGATGCCGGTCTGGACCATATTCAGGTGAGCTTCCAGGCCTCGGATCCGGAACTGAACAATGCCCTGGCGGGATCGAAAAAAGCCTTTGCCCAGAAGCTGGATATGGCCCGGGCGGTCAAGGAGTCCGGCTATCCGATGGTGCTCAACTTCGTGATTCACCGGCACAATATTCACCAGATGAACGACATCATGGATCTGTGTGAGCGGCTGGAGGCGGATTACGTGGAGCTGGCCACCTGCCAGTATTACGGCTGGGCGTTCAAGAACCGGGAAGGGCTGATGCCATCCCGGGCCCAGCTGGAGCAGGCCGAGAAAGAAGTGAACCTGTACCGGCAGCGGCTCAGTGACAAGGGCTCGGCCATGAAGCTGATTTTCGTCACTCCGGACTATTACGAGGAACGCCCCAAGGCCTGTATGAACGGCTGGGGCAGTCTGTTCCTGACGGTGGCTCCGGACGGCACTGCCTTGCCCTGCCACAGTGCCCGGCTGCTGCCCATCGACTTTCCCAATGTGCAGGATATGGCCCTGCGTGACATCTGGTATGATAGCCCCGGTTTCAATCACTATCGGGGTGACAGCTGGATGCCCGAGCCTTGCCGCTCCTGCGATGAAAAAGGCAAGGATTTTGGCGGCTGCCGGTGTCAGGCCTATCTGCTGACCGGTAATGCCGACAATGCCGATCCGGTTTGCAGCAAGTCAGCCCACCATGACCGGATTCTTGCGGCCAGGAGAGCCGCAGATCATGCCACGGCAGGCCTTGGGGAGCTGACCTACCGTAATGCGCAAAACTCGCGGCTTTTGTTCCGGGGCTGATGAAACCTTCTCCGGCTCCCAACCGATTCCGGCACTGACGGCAGGGCAGGCTGCGGCCGCCCAGGTACAGAGAGGGCAGCTGTCGGTATCGGCTCAGGGCGTTTTCTGGCTGGAGTCTGACCCCGAACTTGGCGGCGCGGTGATTGCCGGCCTTCCCCGCCATCATGCCCCCTGGCGCAAACAGGACCTGCTGATCCGCAGCCGGATAAACGGCTATGGCGGCGGCGCTCTGTGTGCGGCTGACCAGGGCCTGTATGCAGTCACCGAAAACCAGCAGATTGTGCATCTGGATGCCTGCGGGCATCTGCTCAGCTCCCTGACCGGGAAGGATTCCGGAGCCTTTGGCGGTCTGGTGGCGGACAATCTGCGCCAGCGGGTGCTGGCGGTGCGTGAGTCCGGAGGCTGTCAACAGCTGGTTGCGGTGAATCATGGCGGCGGACTGCAGGTGCTGCATCAGGGCCAGGATTTCTACAGTGCACCGGCATTGTCTGCGAATGGCCGGCGTCTGGCCTGGGTGTCCTGGCAACTGCCGGATATGCCCTGGGTGCGCTCGGAGCTGTGGACCGCCACTGTGGCAGAGGACGGATCCCTGGAAAAGGTCCGCTGCTGGCAGCCCCCCCGTGAAGGCAGTGTCCAGCAGCCGGTTTTCGAGGGTGATGACCTGTGGCTGCTGTCGGACCATGACGGCTGGTGGCAGCCGTACCGGTTTCTGGCCCATGACCGGGACGGCCAGTGGCTGAAAGATGATGTGCCGGAGCTGGATCACGGCAATGCGCCCTGGCAGCTGGGGGAATCCCACCACTGCCTGTTGCCGGACAATGGCTGGGCCAGGGTCAGGTACCGCCAGGGCAGCGGTGAGCTGTGGCTGATGCAGCGGGAGCTGTGTGTGCCCGTGCGCCTGGCTCAGGACTACCGGGATTTCCGTTGTCTGCAGGTGTGGGACGGCCATATCTACTGTCTTGCCCGCTCTCCTGTCAGTCTCGATGCCATCCTGAAGATTCATGTGCAGACCGGTGAAATCCAGGTGCTGGCCGGGGGCGAGCAGCCCCGGGGCTTCCGGGATATTGTTGCCCCTGCCAGTTTCGTGATACCCCGGGACCAGGCGGCAGAGCATTCGGTTCAGGGGTTCCTGTACCGGCCGGAAGGCCCGGACAAGGGCCCGTTTCCACTCATCCTGATTGCCCACGGTGGCCCCACGTCTGCCGCTTATGGGGTATTCAATCCACAGGTTCAGTACTGGTGTCAGCAGGGTTATGCTGTGGCGGAAGTGAATTACCGGGGCAGCACCGGATTTGGCCGGGCTTTCCGGGTGGCTCTGGCCGGACACTGGGGCCTGGCCGATGTGCAGGACATGGAACGGGCGGCGGATTTTCTGGTGCAGGCCGGAGTGGCCGACGGTGACCGGGTGTTCATCCAGGGCCGCAGTTCCGGTGGCTATACCGCACTCATGGCCCTGATTCGCAGCCGACGCTTTGCCGCCGGAGCCAGCCTGTTTGGTGTTTCGGATCCCTTACGCCTGCGGGCCATGACCCACAGGTTCGAATCCGGCTATCTGGACTGGCTGCTGGGTGCTCCGGAGTCTTTCCCTGAGCGCTGGCAGCAACGTACGCCCCTGTACCGGGCCTCGGAAATCCGGGTGCCGGTGATATTTTTCCAGGGCGGTCAGGATCGCGTGGTGGTGCCGGAGCAGACCCGGACCATGGTAGACGCCATTACCGCTGCCGGAGGCAGGCCGGTGCTGAAATGGTTTGCAGATGAAGGTCATGGTTTCTGTCAGCACAGCAGTCAGACCGCGGTTCTTGAGGCGCTTCTGGATTTTTACCGGGAGCAGGGCGGTCAGCTCCGGTGATTGCACCGGGGACTTGGGGTAAACTCCCGGGTATTCCTATAAAAAAAACACAGAGTCTATCCCGATGAGCCATGACATCAGTGCATTGCGCAAATTTGTATCTCCGGAAATCGTGTTCGGGGCCGGCTCCCGCAAGTCGGTGGCGAATTTTGCCAGCAATTTCGGGGCTCGCCATGTGTTTCTGGTCTCCGACCCGGGGGTGGAAAAGGCCGGCTGGGTTGCTGAGATTGTCGAACTGCTGACCGCTGCCAGTATTCGTACCACGGTGTTTACCGGGGTATCGCCCAATCCCCGGGTGGACGAGGTAATGACCGGCGCGGAGCTGTACAAATCCTGCGAGTGTGATGTCATTGTTGCCATCGGTGGCGGCAGCCCCATGGACTGCGCCAAGGGCATAGGCATTGTCGCCTCCCACGGCCGCAACATCCTGGAATTTGAGGGGGTGGACACCATTTCCCACCCGTCGCCGCCGCTGATCCTGATTCCCACCACGGCCGGGACTTCTGCGGATGTGTCCCAGTTTGCGATCATTTCCGACCCGGATCGCCGTTTCAAGTTTTCCATTATCAGCAAGGCGGTGGTGCCGGATGTCTCCCTGATCGATCCGGAAGTCACCCAGACCATGGATGTGTTCCTGACCGCCTGTACCGGGGTGGATGCCCTGGTCCATGCCATTGAGGCCTTTGTGTCCACGGGCAGCGGCCCGCTGACAGACTCCCATGCCCTGGAAGCCATCCGTCTGATCAACCGTAACCTGGAACCTCTGATCCGCAACCACCATGATCCGTACCTGCGGGAACAGATCATGCTGGCCTCCATGCAGGCAGGACTGGCTTTCTCCAATGCCATTCTGGGGGCGGTGCACGCCATGTCCCACAGCCTGGGAGGCTTCCTGGATCTGCCCCACGGCCTGTGCAATGCCCTGCTGCTGGAGCATGTGGTGGCCTATAACTTTGCCTTTGCCGAAGACCGTTTCCGGCGGGTGGCGGAAGCCATGGATATTGATACCCGGGGACTCTCCGGCCCGGCCATCAAGAAGCGGCTGATGCAGCGCATTATCGAACTCAAGCAACACGTGGGGCTGGAAGCCCGGCTGGCGGAGCTGGGGGTGTCGGTTTCCGACATACCCTACCTGTCCGGTTTTGCCCTGCAGGATCCGTGTATTCTCACCAACCCACGCAAGTCGTCACTCAGGGATGTCCAGGTTGTCTATGAAGAAGCCCTCTAACGAGGCCGACAGCGGCTATGATGTCGGCGATTTGCTGGGTCTGGGAAGCCACTCGGTCCGCAAGAACTATTACCCGGAGCTGCAGGAACGGGTTGAGGAACTGGAGCGGGAAAAGAACCACTACAAGTGGCTGTTCGAGAATGCCCTGCACGGCATATTTCAGGGCAATCTGAGAGGCGGTTTCCTGGCCTGTAACCCGGCCATGGCCCGGATCTGTGGCTATGACAATGAAGAACAGCTGATGCGGAAGGTGATCCGCCTTCGGGAACAGCTGTTCTGCAGTTCCTCCGAATTCGACACCATCCGCCAGGAGCTGCTGGACAACGGCAGCCTGAGCGCCCGGGAAACCCGCTTCCAGCGCGCCGACCACACCCCGGTCTATGTTTCAGTGACACTGCTGCGTCGCCCGGATCTGGGGCCGGAAGTGGTGGAAGCCTTTGTTGCCGATATTTCCGAAAGGGTGCAGTCCCGTAACCGGCTGGAACGGCTCAACCAGGAGCTGGAACAGAGAGTTATAGAACGTACCAGGGCCCTGCAGGATGCCAACGAGGGCCTGCTGTTCCAGATCGAGGAACGCAAAAAGGTGGAGCATGAGCTGGTGCTGGCCATGGAGGCGGCCCGGGAAGCCAACCGCAGCAAGGACAAATACCTGGCGGCCGCCAGCCACGACCTGCTGCAGCCCCTGAACGCTGCCCGCCTGATGGTCTCTGCCCTGCAGGACGGCCAGCTGCCGGC
>JBFHSI010000106.1:0-10558 GCA_041591245.1 Marinobacter sp. | reverse complement strand
GGCGCCGGAATACCCAGAGCGCAACAGGGGCAAACACCACCAGGACCAGGAGCAGGGTCCATGCGAAGGCGGCGGTCATTCGGGACAGGGGCGCGTAGGCCTCCCGGGCCGGCCAGTTCGCGGTAACAAACCAGGGCACCTGCGCCATCTGCTGTACCGATATGATGGAGCCATCTCCATCCTTGCCGGAACTGGTCCAGGTGCCCTCACTACCTTTCATGGCATCCAGCAGAACGGCATTTCCGATCCGGGCCGGCGTCATCACCTCCCCGGTCAGGCTGTCCGCCAGCACCACCCCCGTGCGGGTCACAACGCCCAGGTGGCCGGTGGCGCCGATATGCACACTGGCGACTTCTTCCATGAAGTTGGGGCCTTCCAGAAGAATGGCGCCTCCGATAACACCGATGAACTTTTGACGACTGTCGAAAATGGGAGCGGCAACCATAATTGCCGGCTTGCCCTGATAGTTGGAGGCATAGGGCTCACTGATTACCGGTGTCAGTCCGGAAACCACACTGGTGAAATACTCCCGGTCCCGCACATTCAGGCCTGTCTGCCGGTAATCTTCCGGATATTCGGCAAGCACCTGGCCGCTGGAACTGATCAGATAGATGCCATCAAACAGATGGTGCAGCGCTACATGGCGGGCAAGCAGTTCCCGGGCCTGGCTGCGAAAACCCTGTTCCCCGCCGGACAGGCCCTGGGCCACATTGCTCAGAAGGTTGAGACGCAGGGCCAGCTTGTCATCCAGGCTATCGGCAACCAGACGGGCAATGGTTTCCACCTGGCCTTTGGCCTGCTGCTCCAACTCGGCCCGGCTGAACAGGAACCCGGCCAGGGTCACCGCCAGGGCTGACAGCAGGATCACCGCGACAACCAGAGCCACCGCGCGATTCACAAGGCTTCCAAACCAGCGTTTGATCAGCAAACTACTCCAGCTCCGGTATCTGAATATGGCGTTTAAACAGGCGGTTTTTCCGGTGCCCAGTGACATCCCTGGCCCAACCGGAACATTCTACCAAGCCTGGGAGAAATGGCAGATTACATCTTGCAAACTGATTGATAATCGTTATTATTTAGATCCCTCTTCCAAACAGCAGGTGAGCATATGGCAGACACCACCTTTCTGGTTCCCGCAGAACTGCTAGACCAACTCTTCACCATGGGGGGCCCGGTCATGATGGTGCTGATCGCACTGGCGATCGCAGGCACCATTGCCTTTCTCTATCTAATGCTGTTTGGCAGTCTGTTTGCTCCCAGGCTGACGGGCCAGCTGAAAAAAACCATTGCCGCCTGGCAACGGGATCCCAAGTCTGTCCAGCCCGATCATCTGCATCAACAGGCCGGGCGCTATGCCCGTATGAACCCCATGCTGCATCTGGTTGCCAATACCATGGCGGCCTGTCAGCACGGGCAGGACTCCGGCAAGATCCGGGAAACTCTGGTCCAGGATGCACAACAGGCTCTGGAGCCCTTTGAAGCCCCGCTGAAAATCATCGAAGTCATCGCCGCTCTCGCGCCCCTGCTGGGCCTGCTGGGCACAGTTATGGGCATGATGGATGCATTCAGCGCCATGGCGGCCACCGAAGGCCGCGCCAACGCCGCACAACTCAGTGGTGGTATCTACACGGCACTGTCCACCACCGCCGCCGGTCTGGTGGTAGCCATTCCCTTTGCTGCCCTGGCTGCATGGATTGAGTTCCGCCTCCGGCGGATTCACAAAACCATGAACAGCACTCTGGTTGCGGTTCTCAACCCGCCAGTCACACAGGCTACGGCCATGGTTTCCGAAGCCCCCGCCAGTCTGCCAGAACAACCGGCACCGGCGCCCCGGCCCAAAGCGGCGGACAAGACCCGGGACTACCCCGCCCACGGCGATCAGGGTCTGGCCCATGCAGCTGGTTGAGCCCCGTCCGGATCGGGGTATCCCCATCCGGATAACCCCGCTGATTGATGTGGTGTTCATTCTACTGGTTTTCTTTATGCTCACCAGCCGGTTATTGCCGGTCAGTTCCCTGGAACTGGCCAACACGACCCAGGGAAGCAGCACCAGCGGCGAGCCGTTGCCCCGGCTGACGGTGACCCACGAAGGCCTTATCCGCTGGCAGGGGGAAACCCTGACGGTTTCAGGAACTCTGGCCCGGTTGCAGGAATCCGGCATGGACCGGGTCAGTCTCGCAACCGAAGCGGACACAGCCCTGGGTGACTTTACCCGGACACTGAGCCAGCTTGCCGCCGCCAACATCGATGTCCGCTGGAAACGAGTATCCGAACCCACACCATGACTGACCTGATTCCCCCGCCATCCACCTCCGGCAAGTCCCTGATGGAGCGTCTGGAGGATGCACTGCTGCCACTGATCAATCTGGTTTTCCTGATGCTGATCTTTTTCATCGTGGCGGGCCAGATTGCGGATACCCCTTTGCCGGAGCTGCCACCCACCAGCACTACCGGGGAACAGCAACAGCCCTATGCTGATCTTGTTGTCAGCGCCAATGGTAGCTGGCAGGTCGCCGGAAAAACCGTGAACAGGGACAATCTGGCGCTACAGCTTGGCGAAATAATCGGCGAAGAGCCCCTGCGTGTCGCGGCTGCCGACTCAATCGCCATGAGCGACCTTGAAGCCCTGTTCCAGGTGCTGGAGCAGGCCGGGTATCAGGATATTCTGCTGCTCACCGAGCCTTCGTCATGATGCCTGTCAGCCCGGGGACCCGAGCCGGACTCCTGGCTCTGGCCATTGTTCTCACCGTTCTGGGTGTCCGGGCAATCATGCCCGCCCGGGTGCCTGAGCTGAACCTGCTGGGGGATGCCGCGGTCAATGCCAGCCCGGCAATCCGGATCCAGCTGGCTGGTGAAGAAACAGACGGTACCCAGGCCCGGGAAGCCAGCCCGGCTCAGGAACAGGCTTCAGCCCCCAAAGAAGAACCCAAAGAAGAACCCAAAGAAGAACCCAAAGAAGAACCGAAGGTTGAGCCAGAGCCAGAGCCAGAGCCAGAGCCAGAGCCAGAGCCAGAGCCAGAGCCAGAGCCAGAGCCAGAGCCAGAGCCAGAGCCAGAAATTGTGCAGGCCCCGGCACAGGAAACCGAAACCCCTGCAGCCGCCCCGGTTACCAATGACCCGACGCTAGAAGCCGGAGCCCCCAGCCAGGACGGGGCAACATCTGCAGAGACCGGATCCCAGGACCAGAGCATCCAGCTCAACGCCGGAAGTTCCGCCGCAATGGACAGCTACCTGTCCCAACTGAACCGCCACATCAGCCGTTACTACAGCTACCCCAGGCGGGCCCGCCGTCTCGGACAGGAAGGGGTGCCGGTGGTGGTGTTCCGGTTCAGCCGGGATGGACAGTTGCTGGAGCACTACCTGCAAACCGGATCCGGCCATGAACTGCTGGACCGGGCCGCCCTGGATATGCTGAAACAGGCTGCGCCCCTGCCGCCGGTGCCGGACACCATGCACGGCCGGGAATTCAGCTACGCCCTGCCGGTACGTTTCCGGTTGCGCTGAGCACCCGGACGTGGAAAAGCCGGAGCCCGGCAGGTACTCTTGTCCACACCTGCCGCCCTGCATACACGGACCGCCACTTGACCGCCAACGCCCGCCCAGACCCTAACGCCGCCGCTCTCGGCAAGCTGATGTGTGAGGTGACGCAGGACCTGCTCTGGCGTTCCACCGGGCGAGCAGGCAACAGCCTGAAGTGCCGTGTGGGCTCCGGCCAGGCCACCTACCACAAGTTCGACCCGCACCGGAAACAGCACCTGATTACCTATGGTGTGCGCATGATTGCAGCCAAACAGCATCCGGATTCCGCCCGGGGCTGGCTGTCACTCCGGGAAATTCTGCGCCGGGGATACTTTGACGGGGAGCCCAGCCCCCTGAACCTGCTGGCCCATACCTGCTGCCACGAGTTTGCCCATCTGCTGCAATGCCAGGCGGGACAACGCTACCGGGGTTCCGTCCACAACCACCACTTCTATGGTTTTCTGGATCAGCTGCACCATGACGGGCGCGCCCAGGCCACCCGGCAGGCTCTGGCATAAGGTGCCCGCAGCCACGGCCTTGCGCTTCCGGAGACACCCCTGAACCTTGCCCAGCCTGAGCCTGAACCCAGGCACTGGCAGGTGGGCCAGCCGGTTACCTTTGCAACCCGGAACGGGCCTGTCCTGGGGCGGATCCTGCGGGTCAACCGCCGCTCCTGTACCGTAGACGGCTGCGGCCGCTTCCGGGGTATCCGCTACCGGGTACCCCTGCAGATGCTGAGCAGCACCGACTGACGCCGGCGATATTGGCCCCAAATGAGTGCAGGCCGCCCAGACCCGGGGCGGGAATCCCTTCTCTGGCCAGAGCCATTCCCACCGAAACCCTCTAACTTATTGATTTAAAACAAATGCCAAAGTTGGCACAGAACTCGCTGTATTCAAAGCAAGGACGAACGTCCTGGCCATGGACTCGGCCAGACCATCAGATCATTGTTGTTGGCACTTGCGCCGGATCATCTACTCCCCCAGGGGTCAGTGATCCGGCTTTTTTTGTTTGCAGGCACAGGCCTGCGCCATGAACTAAGATCAGGGGCAGGCCCGCCACCAAGGAAGGACCCTCCGGTGATCCCCCTCAGCCCCTCGGACCAGCTGTTTCTGTGGCTGGAAAAGCGCCAGCAACCCATGCACGTGGGTGGTCTGCAGCTGTTTTCTTTTCCTGAAGACGCCCCCGACGACTATGCCACCCGGCTGGCACAGCAACTGCGCCGACATCACCAGGTCAGCTCTCCGTTCAACCGGCGTCTGGACAGCCGTCTGGGGCAGCCGGTCTGGATTCAGGATCCGCACCCGGATCTTGACTACCATGTGCGTATCGAGGCCCTGCCGGCTCCGGGCCAGGCCCGGGAACTCCACGACTTCATTGCCACAGAGCACTCGCGCCTGCTGGACCGGGACCGTCCGCTCTGGGAATGCCACCTGATTGAAGGGCTTGGCGAACGCCGGTTTGCCCTCTATGTGAAAGTCCACCATGCCCTGATGGACGGAGTGTCTGCCATGGCCATGTTCCGGAACATGCTGTCCACCGATGCCTCCCGACGGAACATGCCACCTGTGTGGGATCTTCCGGCCAGATCCCCAGGGAACAAGGAACAGGCCGTCTCCGGATCACTCTGGCACAGCATCACTCAGCTGCTGGATATTTCCGGCACCCAGCTGGGCACCCTGCCCGCAGTGGCCCGGGAACTGCTCAACACCATTAACAATGCCCGCCACAGCCAGGACTATGGTTCCCTGTTCCGGGCTCCGGAAAGCATTCTGAACCGGAAAATCACGGGCTCCCGACGGTTTGCCGCGCGCTCCTATGACCTGGCCCGGATACGCCGGATAGGTGAGGCCTTCGACACCACGGTCAATGATGTGGTACTGGCCATGAGTGCCGGAGCACTGCGAACCTGTCTGATGAACCGGGATGCCCTGCCGGAACAGTCCCTGGTGGCCATGGTGCCTGTGTCCCTGCGCCATGGCGGAAGTGCGGAAGGTAATCAGGTGGGGGTACTTCTGGCGTCCCTGGGCACCCATCTGGGCGACCCGGCACAGCGACTGATGCATATTCATCAGGATATCAGCCGGGGCAAAGAGCGCTATCGCAAGATGTCGCCGGAAGCCATCATCAACTACACCGCCCTGATGCTGGCACCTGCGGCGTTCCATCTGCTCACAGGCATGGCTCCGGGCTGGCAGACTTTCAATGTGGTCATTTCCAATGTGCCAGGGCCGGTCAGTAACTGTTACTGGAACGGAGCCCAGCTACAGAGCATGTATCCGGTTTCCATTGCCATGGACCAGCTGGGGCTCAACATGACCCTGACCAGCTACCACAACCAGATCGAGTTCGGGCTGATCGGCTGCAGCCGGGTGTTGCCGGAACTGCAGTCTCTGCTGGACTATCTGGAAGACAGCCTCGCGGAACTGGAACAGGCCCTCTAGGGGTCAGCTGTACCTGTGCATCCGGTTGCGGGTGGAAACCTGTTCGTTCAGGGTCCAGAAATCATAGAGCACCCCCACCAGGAACAGGCCACCGGTAAACAGATAGACGATGCCGGTCAGCCACTTGCCAATGTACATGCGGTGCAGACCAAAGATGCCGGTGAAGGTAAGCAGCAACCAGGCGATGTTGTAGTTGATCTCGCCGTTACGGAAACGCAGATCCGCCTCCCGGTCCATGGCAGGAATCAGAAACAGATCCACAATCCAGCCCACCAGAAACAGTCCCAGGGTGAAAAACCAGATGGTCCCGGTGATCGGTTTGCCGTAGTAAAACCGGTGGGAGCCCAGAAAGCCGAACAGCCAGAGAAGGTAACCGAACAGTTTGCTGTGCGTATCCGCCCTGTCCATTTCAATATCCTCGAGTAATTGTATTGTTTCCGGCCTGAACCCTCTCAGCCCGGATCTTCAGGGTCCGACTTCCGGCGCCGGGTCTGGCCCGCCTTCCCGGAATTCACTGGCAGACTTTCCGGTCCACTTCCTGAACGCCCGACTGAAATTGGACAGATCCGCATAACCCAGATCATAAGCGATTTCGCTGATGGACTGATTGGTATAGCGCAGCAGCTGTATGGCCCTGTCCTTGAGCACGCCCTCCACAATCTCCCGGTAGCTGGTATCCCGGTCAGCCAGTCGGCGCTTGAGGGTCCGGGAGGAGACGCTGAACCTTTCCGCCATGGATTCCAGAGAAGGCAGGGGACCAGGCATGGTACGCAGCATGTTGCGCACCGCCAGGGCAATATCCCCCTGCTCCTTGAGCGCTTTCTGGAGCTCAAATTCGCACTGGTCCCTGGCCATTCTGGAGGCTTCCGCATCTGCCAGCCGCATCCGGACTTTCAGTATGTCCCGGGGCATCACCACCGTTTCATCCTGCTGCCCGTACTCGAAACTGGCTGGCAGCTGGTCGGCAAAACGCTCATACCAGGGCGGCTCAGGGGCACTCAGACACACGGTGACTCCCGGCAGCTTGCCGTCTTTCATGACCAGCCCGTGTTTTTCCGCATCACTGCGGTCCAGCAACTGCTCGGTGAGCATCACCAGGGTGGCGGTAACGGTTTCCGCCAGAAACGGATACAGCCCCGGTACTTCAAATTCAGTGCACAACTTCACCATGACCCGGTCGTCGCTTTCGGACTGACTCATGCTCAGGAAAGGCACCCGAAGCTGCAGATAGCGGCGTACCGAGTCCAGGGCATCGGCAAAGGTGGGACTGGTGAGCGCCGCAAAACCCAGGGTGCCATGAATGGTCAGGCGCAGTTCCCGGGCCAGCACAAAGCTGAGCCCATCCCGCCCCGCCATATGCAGGGCCCGCTCCACCATTACCATGGCATCGGTGACAAATACCCGGCTGTCATTGGCTTTCAGGTCTTCAGCACAGAAGTTCAGGTTCTCGTACAGCAACCGGTCATTGTGACCCAGTTTGCGGACGGTCTCGGCCATGACCCGCAGGTAGACACCCGGCACTAGGAAGAGGCCCAGCATCTGCCGTTCTTTTTCCGGTCCTGGAGCTGCCATGACAAGTGTCCCGAGCAGGTGAATGGGGAAGGATTACCCGGACTCTAACAGAAGAACAGTGACACCACAGTGGGACGGAAGGCACACAGGGTTCCGTCACCTTAGTCAATTGCCGCTCTGGATATGTCCCATCCTGAGCGGTGGCCGTCCCCTTCTCGCATTCCTGCCGGGCGTTGACTCCTCCACACTGGAATCATGACATCGGCCCATGCGAGGAGCACACCCATGCCGGAAACAAAAACACAAAACCTGTCACAGGCACCCCGGAGCAGCTCCGGAACTCCGGAGCATGTCTCCATCAACCCCCAGCGAATCGGCTTCGAGTTCAATGAGCAGGTGCCCCGGTACTGGGCCAACAACAGCCCGATGCTGAGCCATACCATGAATGCCTTCTCGGTGCTTTTCCCCAAGGGAGAAAAATTCTTCGTGGACGCAGTAAGGGCCTACCGGGACCGGGTTGAAGATCCGAAACTGCTGGAAGAAGTCCGGGGGTTTATCGGTCAGGAGGCCATGCATTCCCTGGAACACATCAGCCTGAACCAGCATATCCGCGACCAGGGCATGCCGGTGGATGATATGGAAAAGCATCTTGAGGCCGTTCTCAATCTGGTCCGCAAGCTCCCGGCCCGCCACCAGCTGGCCGCAACCTGCGCCCTGGAACACATGACTGCCATGATGGCCAATATCCTGCTGGAGCGGGATGATGTACGCGACGACATGCACGAGAGCATGCGACCACTGTGGGTTTGGCATGCCATCGAAGAGACCGAACACAAAGCGGTGACCTTCGATGTCTATCAGCAGGTGGGCGGCAACTACCCGGAACGGGTTTTCTACCTTGCCGCCGGCACAGCCGCCCTGGGTATCATGACCACCTATTTCGCCGGACGCATGATGCTCAAGGACCGGAAAAACCTGTCCCTGAAAGATACTGCCTCCGGGCTCTGGCGCCTGTGGGGCAAAGGCGGGGTGTTCTCCAGTCTGGCGCCCACCTGGCTGGAATACTTCAAACCCGGTTTCCATCCCTGGGATCACGATAACAGCCAGCTGATCGGGCGCTTCAAGGACAGCATCCAGGCCCATATAGCACCGAAGTACCGCAAGGGAACGGCACCCACTCTTCAGTAGCCTTTCACTACGTATCTTTGCTTATCCGGCTGTAACGTCGGGTAAGCATTGGCGTCTTTTCGTAGGTTTCTAACCTTCTTCCTTGCCCTCCATCATTCCGATGGTTACCTTCCTAATCATACTTCGGACTTCCACCCGGAAGCCGCCCCGCCAACAATGATTAGGGATATCACCTTGACCCAGAAAGCAAAGATTGTTCAGGAACTGCGCGCGGCAAAACAGGGCCATGTGCGCTGGGTACGCTATGCAAGTGCATTGATTGAGGGGCTGGAAGTACTGAAAGACTATGTGCCGGTGCTGGGTACCGAGTGCAAGTTCGGACAGTGGTATTACGGTCCCGGCCAGGCACTGAAATCACTGCCCACCTATAGCAGGATCGAAAAGCCTCACCTGGAGCTCCACGAAGTCTATCTGAGGATTTTCAAAATCCTTTTTGATGACAGCGACAAGGGCGGCCAGGGCATTTTCAGCCGCCTGCTGGGGAAAAAGAAAAACAAGGACAGCAACAGTGCAGAAGCCCGGCTTCTGTTTCAGGAACTGGAAGCCCTTTCCAAAATCATCCTGACCTATCTGGAAGCCCTGGAAGCCGAAGTCATCGCTCTGGATGACAGCGAACTGGACCAGCTTTTCTACGCCTCCTGACCCGGAGTTTCCCGCCCCCTGGCCACCACCTCCCCGGACTGCCACAGCCGCCATTCACCGGGCTGATAGATGTCCCAGGTCTCGTCGCTGGTCAGGGGTTCGGTGACGATAACACTGACCACATCGTCCGGGGTGGTTTCCGCTTCAAAATTGACGGTGACATCCGCATCCCTTAGCTGTGCCGGCCCGAAAGGCGCACGGCGGGTAATGCTGGCCATTTTGGTGGTGCAGAATGTGAACAGCCATTCGCCATTGCTGAGCAACAGGTTGAACACCCCATCCCGGGCATAGCCCCGGGACAGAGTTACCAGTTGCTCAATGATTTCATCCTGCCCGGAATCCCGGGTACAGTTTTCCCGCAGATGGTTGAGCATGTCACAGAACAGGGCCTCGCTGTCCGTGGTGCCCACTGGCTCATAGATGCCTTCACGACACCGGAACCCCGTCAGCTGACCGTTGTGGGCGCACACCCAGTAACGCCCCCAGAGTTCCCGGACAAACGGATGGGTATTGGCCAGGCACACAGATCCCACATTGGCCTGCCGGATATGACAGATGGCCACCTTGCTCTTGATGGGATGGGTCTGAACCACTTGCGCAAGACGGGAACGGGCACTGGCATCCGAGTCGTGGAAGGTGCGGACGCCCTTGCCCTCATAGAAGGCCACCCCCCAGCCATCACCATGGGGACCGGTATCGCCACCACGCCGGGTCAGCCCGGTAAAGCTGAAACACAGATCGGTGGGCGTATTGGCACTCATGGCCAGCAATTCACACATAACACAAGGGTTCCTCAGAATCCGGGATTGTCCCGGCACACAGATTCAGGCATCGCCGCCGGCCAGCAGGCCCCGGGATGGCAGTGACTGCTCACTGCCAGCCCGGGACACGCAATTTCTGCCGGCACGCTTGCCACGGTAAAGACAGCGGTCGGCCACCCGGAACAGGGTTTCCGCGTCCCGGCCATTTTCCGGCCACTGGGCGATACCAAAACAGGCGGTCACGCGGATACTGGCATCACCATAAGCCAGTTGCCGACTGGCAATACGCTGCCGCAGCTCCTCGATCAGGTCGTAGGCCATCCCGGAGCGGACATCCCGGAGGATCACTCCGAACTCCTCTCCTCCCAGGCGGGCGACAAAATCCGTACTGCGCAGGCTCTCCCGCAGGCAACGACCGATGCTGGCCAGTACCAGATCACCGGCGTCATGGCCCATGGTGTCGTTCACCATCTTGAAATGGTCAATATCCAT
>JBFHSI010000105.1:0-10565 GCA_041591245.1 Marinobacter sp. | reverse complement strand
TTTATGTATGCATGTGACGGCGGATTGGCCCGAAACTTTATAGATATCCGTCAATTTTTTTCTGATCTGAATCATGTGCCCTGCATTTCACCAGCCAGTCGTTCCCGATACCTGTACGCGCGATAGCTGGCCCGGAAAATGCTTGTTTCTCTGTCAGAGAGTTTTTCCGGCAAATACATGCCCCGGCGACGGAGGATATACAGCATGTCACTACTGACATCCCTGATACGGGCCAGCACCCAGTTTCAGCAGGCTATGGAACGGAAACCGTCAGCTGAAAACACCGGCACCGGCGAGACCGGGCGTACTGACAGCCTGAAGCCGGAAGCAGCGGGAAGTCCGGGAGACGACCGGTTCACACCATCAGGGCTGAGCGCCGATGACCTGGCAAGCGCAAAGTCCCGGAAACTGGCCATGACGGATTACCGGCAAACCGTTGGGCAGGATCTTGCCTTTGTGAAGGAAACGCTGCGGCACAAGCTTGCCGAATACAATGTGCATCCGGCAACGGCGGTTGAGGTAAACAAAAGCAGTAACGGGACCATAGGAATAGCCGGCAGCATCCCGGACGAAGCCAGGGCGCGAATCGAAAACGATCTGAACATCAATACCGAGTTCAAAAACGCCTTCAATCGCCTGAGCGTCAATGAACCCACCCTGCACTTTGTCGACACCGCACTGAAACTGAACCAGGCCTACGGCGTCAACAACCCGGTGCTGGAAACCCTGATCAGTGAAAACCAGCAGTTCAACGGACTCCAGGACCTGGTGCATCGCTACGACAGCCTCCGCCGCACCGTTAGCAGTGAACTTCAGCCCTCAACCGGCAGCAGTCAGGGCTACGCCTTCAGCCTGAATGCCCGCGCCTGATTCCCTGATTCCTAGACTTCGAAAGGTGCCGGATCGCCCTTGCCCACCCGGGTTACCCGAGGCGCATCTTCGGTGAAATCAACCACCGTGGTCGCCGCCATACCGCAAAAGCCACCATCAATGATCAGATCCAGATCCCGCTCCAGAGTCTCCCGGATATCATAGGGGTCGGTCATCGGATCCTGCTCACCCGGCAGGATCAGAGTACTGCTCATGATGGGCTCACCCAGCTCACCCAACAGCTCCTGTACAATGGCGTTATCCGGCACCCGGACACCGACAGTGCGCCGTTTAGGGTGCAGCAGGCGCCGTGGCACCTCACTGGTGGCATGGAGGATGAACGTATAGGGGCCGGGAGTGAAGTTCTTCAGAAGGCGGTACTGGGCATTATCCACCTTGGCGTAAATGCCGATATCGGACAGATCCCGGCACACCAGGGTGAAGTTGTGCTTGTCGTCCAGCCGACGGATCCGCTTGATCCGATCAGTTGCAGACTTGTCCCCCAGGCGACAGCCCACCGCGTAGGCCGAGTCTGTGGGATACACGACTACGCCGCCCTTGCGCAGTATCTCTACCGCCTGGTGAATCAGCCGTTTCTGCGGCGTTTCCGGATGAATCTGAAAAAACTGGCTCATGACTGACTCCCCCGAACCGCCCCTTTGGACATTGCCGGATCATTCACTGATCCGCCCATACAGTTGGGTGATTCCGGTACCTCCTGCCCCGAGTCCTTCCACTCCTGCGGAGAGTACAGATGCAGGGCAAGTGCATGCACCCCCCCGGACATTTCCTCGGACAGAACCCCGTATACGGACTGGTGCCGACGGACTTTCATCTGACCCTCAAACTCCGGCGCCACCAGGGTCACCTTGAAATGGGTCTCTGAATTGGGGGGCACACTGTGCTTGTGACTTTCATTTTCCACCTGGAGCACCTGCGCCTGGAAAGCGCCTGCCAGTTTGGATTCAATTGCCTGCTGGGTCTTCATGGTTCGTCGGATCTCCACACCCTTGTAGGTTCCCAAAGTCCATAGTCTACTACACAATTCAGCGATCGCCCGAACCTTGACAGCAAACAGGCAAACGTCCACATTCCAGACCCGATATTACAGTAACCAGCACCATGCACCTGTACATTGCAGAAAAGCCCAGTCTTGGCCGCGCCATAGCCGCCGCACTTCCCGGTCCACACCAGAAAGGCCAGGGCTGGATTCGCTGTGGCAGTGGTGAAGATGCCGTTACCGTCAGCTGGTGCATAGGCCACCTGCTGGAACCGGCAGAACCTGCCAGCTACAACCCGGCCTGGAAGAAATGGCAGCTCTCCCATCTGCCCCTGCTGCCTGAACACTGGGAACTGACGCCGAAAGAAGGCGTCAGGCAGCAGCTTGGCGTGCTGGAATCCCTTATCCGCAAAGCCAAAACCATTACCCACGCCGGCGACCCGGACCGGGAAGGCCAGCTGCTGGTGGACGAAGTCATCCGCTATGTGGGAACCGAAGCCCCGGTCCAGCGGGTACTGATCAATGACCTGACCCCGGCAGCGGTCGCCCGGGCAATCGCAGCGCCCAGGGATAACCGGGAATTCCGGAGGCTGTCCCACTCTGCTCTTGCCCGCCAGCGGGCGGACTGGCTCTACGGCATTAATCTGACCCGCTATTACACCCTGAGCTACCAACACCAGGGAAAAGAAGGAGTGTACTCAGTTGGCAGAGTGCAGACTCCGGTTCTCGGCCTGGTGGTGGCACGGGACAACACCATCGCAAACTTCGATCCCCGCCCCTTTTACCGGATCGATGCGCTGTTCCATGCCCAGGAAGAGGAATCCGACCAGCGCACTTTCACGGCCCGCTGGCTACCGGACGACCGCTATCAGGACAGCCTCGATGAGGAAAACCGGCTGCTGGACCGGACACTGGCCGAACAGATCAGCGCCAGCGTACAGGGCCGGCCGGGCACCATCACCGAATCCAGATTCCGTGACCGCCCGGAAACACCCCCTTTACCCCTGTCCCTGTCGGCACTTCAGATTGAAGCTGGCCGGCTGTTCCGGATGGGGGCCAAGGAAGTTCTGGATACCGCCCAGAACCTGTATGAACGGCACCAGCTGATCACCTACCCCCGCTCCGACTGCCGCTACCTTCCTGAAGGCCATTTCGGGCAAAGCCAGCAGGTGCTCAACGCCATTGCCAGGGTTGCCCCGGAACTGGCTCAAGCCTGCAACCAGTCGGACCTGTCCCGGCGAACAGCGGCATGGAACGACAAGCAGGTGGACGCCCACCACGCCATTATTCCCACTTCCCGGTCACAGTTCAGAGGCCAGCTGACAGCGGCAGAAACCCGCATTTACGACCTGATCAGCCGCTACTACCTGATGCAGTTTGCCGGGGATGCCATACACCGGGAAGGCCGCTTGACGGTCCGGGTCAGCGAGCACCAATTCCGGGCCACGGAAACGGCCGTACTTGAGCCTGGCTGGAAATATCTGGAACTGAAGCTCAGGGAACAACGGGCCGAGCCGGAAAAATCCCCCTTACCCAGACTGGACAGGGGCGAGCCGGTCCTGTGCGAGAACACAAGGGTCAGTGAACGCAAAACCAAGCCGCCCAAGCACTTCACCGATGCCACTTTGCTGGCGGCCATGACCAATATCGCCCGTTTCGTCTCCGACCCCGCACTCAGAAAAACCCTTCGGGAAACCGATGGCCTGGGCACGGAAGCCACCCGCGCCGCCATTATCGACACCCTGTTCAAGCGGGATTACCTGTACCGGGACAGCCGCCACATCCGGGCGACCGACAAGGGCAAGGCTCTGATCGAGGCACTGCCGGAATCGGTCAGCACACCGGATCGCACAGCTGTCTGGGAAGCCACACTGGAAGGCATACGCCGGGGTGAGGCAGATCCCCGCAAATTTCTGGATACCCTCAAGGAAGAAATCCGGGGGTTTATTCATACCGCTCCGGACAGCCCCGGCACATCCCCGACACAGGAATCCGGCGACCCCGTACCGGGGCAGGTCCATTGCCCCAAATGCCGGGCCCCCATGACCGAGCGCACTGGTAAGTTCGGACGCTTTTACGCCTGTACACGCTACCCCGACTGCACAGGCACCCGCCCCATCGAAGATTCTGAACCCAGCGATGGCAGCAGCCAGAAGCCCATACCCTGCCCACACTGCTTCTCGCCCCTGGTGCGGCGCAAAGGCAAAAAAGGCTGGTTCTGGGGCTGCAGTAATTTCCCGGCCTGCCGACAAACACTGGACGATGACAACGGAAAACCTTCGTTGCACTTACGGAAATCTACATAACAAAACTGTCTATACACCCACAATTTGGGATAATTGACAGATATATACCGCCCGCATCCATACCGGAAGCCTGCGGTATCAGGATAAGGACCACATCCTGGAACCATAACCCCAAGGGGAGAAACCATGCACATTGCACTGCTTGAAGACGAACAGGTACAGGCGCAGCACATCCGCGCCATACTGTCCGAGCGGGAACACAACTGTGACAGCTTCTCCACCGGTCAGTCTTTTCTCAGCGCCATTCTGCACCGCAGCTACGACCTGCTGATTCTGGACTGGCAGATACCCGACATGACCGGCATTGACGTCCTCAACAGCGTCCGGGCCCAGGTAAACTGGCCAATTCCGGTCATTTTTCTGACCCAGAGGGACAGCGAAGCGGACATTGTCCGGGCCCTGGATGCCGGCGCCGATGACTATCTCATCAAGCCCGCCAGGCCGGCAGAACTGGTCGCACGAATCAGCGCCCTGGCCCGGCGCAGCAACCCGGACACTTCCCGGGAAGTACTCCGTCACGGCCCCTTTGAAATCCACACCCGGCAACGCACAATTACCCTGCACGGGGCCGAGCTGACCCTGACCGACAAGGATTATGATCTGACCCTGTTCCTGTTCCAGAACATGGGCCGCCTGCTGACTCGGGAAATTCTTCTGGAACGGGTCTGGGGACTGGCCAGGGACATCAACACCCGGACGGTAGACACCCACATGAGCCGCCTGCGCCGGCGCCTGGGCCTGAATCCTGAAAACGGATTCCGGATCAAAACCATCTATCAGCGGGGCTACCGTCTTGAACCCATGGCCATTGCGGATTCGGACGAACACGCCGACTCTTTTGCTCCCCATCAGGTAGTCCATGGCTAAAAAGGTATTGGGCAAAGTACTGGTTATTCTGGCCGCCTCCTGGCTGCTGCTGTCCGTGTCTGTGACCCGGGCCGAGCTGTCCATTGTCAGCGGTTCAGCAACACCCGCTGCGGAAGCCCGTGCGCCATCATCGTCGGACTGGGTGTATACCCTGGGACAGGGCGAAACCCTTGAGGCTCTCGCCCGGGATCTGCTACTCAGAACAGTCACCACAGGACAGTTACGCCAGTACAACCGGCTGGGCAAGCATCAGGAGCTGGCTGAGGGCGACAGCCTCAGAATCCCCCTGGCCTGGATGCAGCGGCAGCCGGATCCGGCCAGAATCACCTCCGTCACCGGTAACGTCCGGCTGCTGACCTCCGCAGACAGCGGCAACCGGCAGGCCAGGGTCAGTGCCCTGGTGCGTGTAGGCGATGAAATCATTACCGGCCCGGGAACCGCCACCGTCGAACTGGCAAACGGTACCCGAATCCGCCTGGCCCCCAATTCCCGCATGGTATTCAACCGTCTGACCCAGTTTGGCAGGTCCGGCATGGTGGATACCCGGTTGCGCCTGGATCAGGGCCAGGCTGACATCCGGGTGGAGCCTTTAAGCGGCGATAAATCCCGGTTTGAGGTGGAAACCCCCTCAGCCATCGCCGCTGTACGCGGCACCGCCTTTACATTGCAAACCACGGCATCCGGAACCCGCCTTGCCGTCACT
The DNA here is from genome assembly GCA_041591245.1 of Marinobacter sp. GTDB lineage: Bacteria > Pseudomonadota > Gammaproteobacteria > Pseudomonadales > Oleiphilaceae > Marinobacter. The sequence continues at coordinate 4,819 of JBFHSI010000105.1, read as the reverse complement.
CAGGGGGTGGTTGATTTCGGCCCACCCGGGAAAGCCCAGCGCATTCCCGCCGGCTTCAGTGCCAGCGTTTCCGACAACCCGAACACCGGACTGGCCATTCGCCGCCTGCCGCCCGCACCGGAACTCAACCCGTTACCATCCAGGCTGACCAGTCTGCCTGTGGAAGTCACCTGGAAAGCTGCCGCTGCCGACCACTATCAACTGGACATTTTCAGCCGGGATTCCGACACCTGGGTGGACAGCCGGAAAATCCGGGGTAATCGCACGAATATCAGCGCCCTGGACAATGGCGCCTACGATATCCACCTGTCCGTCATCGATGCCCGAGGCCTGGCCAGCATCCCTGCCACCCAGTCTGTTACCGTGGAACTGCAGGCCCGGCCGGCCACACAGATTTCTCCGGAAGATGGAGCCACCGCAGATGACGACATGCCGGAGTTCCGCTGGACCCTGAACGGCAACAGTGAACTGGCACGGGTGGAAATTGCCCGGAACTCGGACTTCACCAGCCTGGTCACCACCAGCGAATGGGCACAGGAAACTTCCGCGTTACCGGCAGAGCCCCTGGATCCGGGTACTTACTTCTGGCGGATAACCACCAAAGCGGGCGGCAGCTCCGTTACCACCAGCGAGACCCGGAAACTGGAAATCAACGGCAGCCTGCCACCGGTTCACATCATCAGCGTGAACTACGTCGACCGCCAGGTCCGGGTATTCTGGGAGAAGGTCAACGGCGCCAAAGGCTATCTGCTGCAACTGTCCGAGGAGCCGGAATTCACCCATATCATCAAGGAGGCAAGCCTGCCGGATACCACAGCAGCCTTGCGTCTTATTCCCGGAAGGCGTTATTTTGTGCGCCTTAAAGCAATTTCTGGCGGGTCTCTGTCAGGCCGATGGGGCCCGGGGAGGGAGCTGTACCTGGATTAATACAGGACTCAAGGACGGACACCAAAGCGCTCATGAACCGGGACTGGCTACCAATTCACACAATGCCCTGGACTCTGGGCCTGATACTCACGGTACTGCTTGTCCTCGCTCAGGCCCTGTCACTACCCGCCCAGATTGACCGCTGGCTTTACGACCTGAGCATTTCCTCTGCCCCAGCCCGGCCTGCAGACAATGTGGTGCTGGTAACCATTGACGACCACAGTCTGAACCGGCTTGGTCGCTGGCCATGGCCCCGCCGCATACACGCCCAGCTGATTGACCAGCTTCGGGCCAGCGATGCCGACACCATTGTTTTCGACATACTGTTCCAGGAGCCCGCAGCGGATGACCCGGTACTGGCCGAATCCATGCGCGCCCAGGGCAATGTCATCCTGCCGGTGTCCCTGTCTCCTGATCAGTCCCTGCAGGCACCGACCGAAGACTTTGCCACCCCCGCACTGGCCGATGCTGCAGCAGGCCTCGGGCATGCCCACGTGGAGCTGGACACGGACGGTGTTGTCCGGGGTATAGAGCTTTATAAAATCCTGGGCAGCCGGGTCTGGCCCAGCCTTTCCCTGGCAGCCTTCCAGGCCAGCACTGCCTTTAGCCACCGGAGGGATACAGCGCCGGAGAAAGGCCCCGGATTCCGGGCAGTGCCCCTGACGGGCAAGTCTGATCCCATTCCCACCTATTCCTTTGTCCGCGTACTGGATCAGGCACCAGACCCTGAGATATTTGCCGGCAAAACGGTGTTCGTGGGAGCCACCGCTCCGGGCCTGGGAGATATACTGCCCACCGCCTTTTCCGGATACAGTCACCCCATAGCCGGTGTTGAATTCCACGCCAATGCCTTTTCCGCCCTGGCCCGGGATATTCTGATTCAACCGGCACCCCAATGGCTGGGCTGGGTACTACCCATGCTCGCAATCCTGGCCATATCCCTGCTGCTACCGGCCATGCGTCCGGCCTATACCCTGATCACCTGCATAAGCCTGATAGCAGCGCTTACCGGCCTCTATCTCACGGCACTGCTTGTCGCCCGACTGTGGATTCCGGTTGCCGGCACTCTTCTGATCCTGCTGCTGGCCTTCCCGGTAGCAAGCGGACTTCGCCTGGCCACCATCAACCGTTTTCTGGGCCAGCAACTGAACCGCCTGGCCCGTACCCCCAGGGTTTCGCTCCCGGAACCGGCTGACCAGCACCCGGCCCGGCTGCTTGAGCATCTGCAGGATCTGTTTCAACCCAAGGGCTGGCTACTAACCAAAGGGCGGGACATCCTGTCCGCCAGCGGCCTTGATACCGGAGACATACCGCTGCACCTGGCTCCAGGTCGCTGGCACAATGACAACAACCGCAGCTGGATTCTGCTTCAGCGCGGCACGGCACGCTACACCCTGGGACTGCTTCTGCCCAACGACCTCAGCCGGGAAGTCATTCAGCGCTACCTGCGACGCCTGCAACTGCAGGCCAGCAGCCCCACCCCGGATGCGCAAAGACCCAGAGACAATATATCCTCCCGCATTGAACAGGTGCGCGCTTCCACCGAACGCCTGAATCACATGCAGAAGTTCATCCGGCACAGCTTCGAGCGTATGCCCGATGGTGTTATCGTCACCGATGAGCTGGGGGCCATCCGCTTCGCCAACGGCCACATTGAAGAGTGGTTCAGTGAGCCCAGACCCAGCCTCGAGGGCCTCCATCTGGCCCGGCTACTGGAAGGGCATGACCCCAGGGATAACCCGCCCTGGCACGAAACCGTTTCGGAAACCCTGACCCTGCAGCAAAGCCGGACAGTGGATCTGCGCATCAGGGGCGGAGATTTCCTGATTCACTTTGCCCCATTTGCACTGCCTGACAGCGATCAGTCCGGCATCATCGCCAATATTTCCGACATCTCGGAACTGCGGGAGCAGCAGCGCCAGCACCGGGAAGCCATCGATTTCATCTCCCACGATGTGCGCTCGCCACTGGTGTCCCAACTGGCGCTGATCGAACAGCTGAAACGTAACCCCGGCCATGTGGAAGCTGTACACCTTGAACAGCTGGGTCGCCTGGCCCGGCGCAGCTATAACCTTGCCGAAGAGTTTGTGCAGCTGGCCCGTGCCGAGCAGCTGACGGAAACCCGTTTCTACGAATGTGAATTCCTGGCCATTGTGGAAAATGCCAGTGACAGTGTCTGTGAGCAGGCCGCCGAAAAACATATCCAGCTGCAACTGCAAGGCACTGAAAACCTGTGGCTGAAAGGCAACGCCGAACTGCTGGAAAGAGCGGTCATCAACCTGCTGACCAACGCCGTGCAGTACAGCCCGGAAGACTCCGTGGTAAACATGCAGGTATTCCGGGCCGGACATCAGGCCTGCCTGACCATTACCGATGAAGGTACAGGTATTGATCCGGAGGAACTGCCCTACCTGTTCGACCGTTTCCGGCGCCAGAAAAGCACCGAACTTGCCGGTGTACACGGCACAGGGCTGGGACTTTCATTCGTGGAGATTGTGGTGAAAAAACACCGGGGGGAAATTTCGGTGGCTTCAACACCCGGCGAAGGCTCTACCTTCACTCTGAAGCTACCGATAATGGACCCTATTGGCTGACAGCTGCATAGACCTGCACAGCCAGGTTCCTGACACTCAGATGGTCTTGCTGACCGGAGCAGATGGCGGACTCACCAGGCCGTTGTTGTCCTGGGCAAGGATAGAGAAATACCAGGTTCCGTCGGCCAGGTTGTCGATTTCGTGGGAGACACTGATCAGTCCCTGAACATTGGTCACTACCACTGACTGATCCAGACTTGCGGGGTCAGTTCCGTAACGGATCTCATACTGCACCAGGTCATCATCACTGATGGGCTCACCATTTACCCGGGTGGAAGGTGCTTCCCAGCTGAGAACCGCACTCCGATCCTTCTCTGGCTGGGCTTCCGGCTGTTCAGGGGTATTGCTGTTATCCGGAGCTTGCGAGCCACCAGTGCTGCCCCCGGTCGTGCCTCCCACCTGCTGGGAGTCCGAACCCTGCGACGAGCTGCCGGAAGAACCCGATGACGAGCCCCCACACCCTGAGAGCAACAGTCCTATAGAAAACGCGGCGATCCATGCCTTTGACATTTTAATGACACCATACATATGCATTTCCCACCAATTTTCCGTCTACTTTGTTAAATTGTATAAAACGTGGGCGATTATCGATGTGATGGGGGTCCTTTCCCTAGTTACGGATTTGTCAATTTTTCGTCAGAATTCTGTAATGAAGCAAGGCAAACCAATGATATGACGGGATATTCACGCAACCAGGAAACAAAAAACCAAGAAGTGTTACAAATTAAACAGGTAAAGGGGCATGAAAACCGGAAAGACTGAACAAAGATCCCGGACCACACCCCTAACCTTCTTCATTAGCGGGCAGGACCGGTTAACAGACTATCCACTGTCTGCAGTTGATTACCATCAGAACTGGCCCGCACTACAAACTGAACTTCGGCCTGACGGTTCAACTGACCTGGAGCAAGAGCAAGAATCATGGGGAATTCCTTCATACTCCCGGCCGGAACCCGTACTTGCCTGGCACCCGTCACTGCCAGCCCGTCAGGCCCCGTTACAGACACCACAAATTCCCTGGCCGCCTGATCCTTATTGGTCAGCTTCAGCAAATAGGAGTTTTCTACCCGGCCCTCGGTATCGTACCGGAACAGCCCCCGCCCTTTAGCCACAGACAGATCCACAAGCGGGCGTGACCAGAATCCCCAGGCCAGAGCCGAGACCATCACGACCAGAACCAGTCCATACCCAACCAGCCGGGGCCGCAGGACCCGAGCAGCTTTGCCACCGCTCAGTGCGCGTTCGCTGGTGTAGCTGATGAGCCCGGTCTGATAACCCATCTTCTCCATAATGTCATC
>JBFHSI010000104.1:0-10586 GCA_041591245.1 Marinobacter sp. | reverse complement strand
GCAGTATGGCCCCGTGCAACAGGCCGGAGATGTCTGGAATATCGGTGGTATAGCGCGTCTGCGCTGCTACCCGGCGCCCGGTTTCCGCGCCCACCCACCAGTGCTGGCGCTGGCTGTCCGTGCCCAGAGTCTGTACCGGCAGATCCGTAGCCCCGGTCATGATTCCAGCGCTCCCAGCAGATGGGCCATCAGCCGGCCTCCGGCACGACGCAGTCCGGCATTGCCCCAGTCCATTTCTGCCAGCGCCCGTTCACACTGCTCAGGCCCCGGCGGGCTTTCACTGTCGACCAGACAGGCTTCCAGAACATGCAGACGAACCGCCCCCCCTTCGCCGCACACAGCCACCCGCCTGCGTCCCGCCACCCGGGCACAGGCCAGGGTAATGCGGGTCGGGCTGAAGGCTTCCCTGTGCCCCAGTTTTTCCACCAGCACCCGGGTTCCGGTGGGTATGTCAAAAATCACGGAACGGATAAGGCTTCCGGAACCGGGCCAGTCTTCCAGGGATATCCGCTGCCAGCCGGCACCGGTAAGGATGCGCAAGCGGGCATTCAGCACCAGAGCCAGTGCACTCAGGTCGCCCCCGGCCGCCAGATTGCCGCCGACCGTGCCCAGATGCCGCACCGCCGGTCCGGCAATCCGGTCCACCAGGGCCCTAAGCCCTGGAAGCCGTTCCATCACTTCCGGATTCCGGGCAAAGCCTTCCAGCGTGGTCAGTGCACCTGTTTCCAGGCAGTCACCATTGACAGTCACGCCACAGAACCCTTCCCAGTCGGCAGAAACGGGAATCACCCGGGATGGCCAGCGGCACTGGCGCTCCCATACTGGCTGTAACCAGCTGGCCCCGGCCACAAAAGGAGCCTGGCTCGCATGAGCCAGCTGCAGGGCGGCCTCCGGAGTATCTGCCCGTAATACCCTGACACAGGCCCGGGAAGACACCGAAGCCGAGTTCGCGGCCGGAGATTTTGTCATGCCGGCCACACCGGGCATACCGGCACCGACAGAGTGACTTCATCGCAGTTGTCGCCGGGGCCCTGGCGATCCACCACCAGATAATCTCCATCGGCAGCCAGTGGCAGCAACGGGGCATGCCAGGTACCCGCTCGGTAATTCACCCCCTGATGGGGCTGAACCATAAAGGCACGGAGGGCGGTTTCGGAAAATTCCCCGGGAGGCGCCACCACCGCCAGAAAGGGACAAGCGTTCAGAGGCACAAAAGCCTGGCTCCCCAGAGGGTGACGCTCCATCAGGCTGATCAGCAACGGCACCAGGGGCTGGCCCCGGAATATGGAGATTATGGCCCGGGCATCCGCGCCTCCCAGTTCTACCCCGGCCAGGGCATGGAAGCGTTCGGTACGCCCGGAGTTGATAGGAAAGGAATCAGCCCCGTCCGTGGCAATCACATCACCGAAGGGGGCGAACCCCTCCCGGGTCAGAGGCTCCACCACCAGAGGCCGACTCATTGGACCGGATTTCCGAAAAGGCGGACCCGGCTCACCCCCCCGTCCGGGATGATATTGAAACGGATATGGGTAATGGGCCCCAGCTCCTGCAGGGCTTCAAATACATGAATGCTGTCAGCCGTCAGCGGCTGCTCCGGCATCAGTTCCTGCCAGAACATGCTCTGGGTCACCAGGGACCCGGCTGTTGAAGCACCCGGTTCAACACAGGCAGCCTGAACGGAGCAGGATGCAGGATAATTGCCCTTGAAATGGGCGGTGTCCACTTCCAGCCGTCGGGCCAGCCCCTTGTGTCCCAGAGCCAATATGCACCAGTCGTTACCCGGCTCCCGCCGGCGCCGGGTTTCCCAGCCATCCCCCATATTGATCCCCCTGCCCGGACGCAGCAGCTTTCGGGGCTCACCATAATGGGCATCACTCCAGGCCACCTGACCGGCACCTTTGTCCAGGGCCAGCAGGTTTACCTCATCAGTATCCTCCAGTGCCGACCAGTCACAGTATGGCGCACCATAGACCCGCAACCGGGCGAGACCACCGTCCGGGTAGAGATGCAGGCGCAGATGGCTCCAGGGCCGGTCCGAAACTATGTCCCGGAAACAATGGTCATTGCCGGACAGGGGGGTGGCGGTTACCAGCGTATGCCAGTCAGCTTCTTCGCCCGGATCACCTCCGGGGCAGTAACAGGCATCCAGGGACACCGCCGGGGGAAAATTTCCAGTGAAGAAACTGGTATCAAAATCCACGCCACTCAGGACACCGGGCATAGCCAGCCGGATAACACACCAGTCATGGCCGGTACTGCGCCGACGGCGGGTTTCCCAGCCATCCATCCATTTGCCGTGGTCGTCGAACCGGTCCGGATAGAAAACCGGTGCGGCCGGGTCCAGCATCCGCTCTCCGGGAGCAAAGAATTCATCGGTCACGGACAGGACTTTTGCACCGAGACTGCCATCGGTCAGGTTGAGACCGGACCGGGTAAACTCCGGCCCCTCAACGTCCGGGGCCTTGACTAGATTACTCATCATGACTGCTCCGACAGATCCGGGGGACAGGGATGAACCCTGCGCCAGTGCCGGGCAATATCCACCCGGCGGCAGACCCATACCCGGTCATGCTGCTGGATATAATCCAGAAAACGCTGCAGGGCACGGAACCGGCCGGGACGCCCGACAACCCGGCAATGCAGACCCACCGACATCATCTTTGGTGCTTCCGCCCCTTCCTCGTACAGCACATCAAAGGTGTCCTTCAGATACTGGAAGAACTGCTCACCGGAGTTGAAGCCCTGGGGTGAGGCAAAACGCATGTCGTTGGCCTCCAGGGTGTAGGGGATCACCAGATGGGGCTGCTTTGAACCATCGGAGGTCCGGACACGGGTCCAGAACGGCAGATCATCACCGTAGTAGTCGCTGTCGTATTCAAATCCGCCCTGCTCCACCACCAGACGCCGGGTGTTGGGACTGTCCCGGCCGGTGTACCAGCCAGCGGGCGCAGAACCGGTCAGCTCTTTGAATTGCCGGATGGCGGCCTGCATATGCCGCAGTTCTTCCCCCTCACTCATGGTCTGGTAGTGAATCCAGCGCAGACCGTGACAGGCAATTTCATGGCCATCCTTGAGCATGGTCTGTACCGCCTCCGGGTTACGGGCCATGGCCATGGTCACACCGAATACCGTCAGTGGTAGCTGGCGCTTGCGGAATTCCCGGAGAATGCGCCAGACACCGGCACGGGAGCCGTACTCGTAAAGGGACTCCATGCTCATATGTCGGTCCGGGTAAGCATCGGCACCGATAATGTCAGACAGGAAAGTTTCCGAGTGCTCATCACCGTGCAGAACACAGTTTTCGCCGCCTTCCTCATAATTGAGTACAAACTGCACCGCAATCCGGGCATCACCGGGCCACTGGGGATGGGGCGGATGATCTCCGTATCCCCGCATGTCCCGGGGACTGGTATTCAGATTTGTCATTTCGGTACCTCAAGACCACAACCACGCAGGATGACTTCAATCAGGAAGTTGGCCGCGTGCTCAAAATCTCGTTCTTCATATTCCGCCTTGTTCTCCACCATCAGGATCTGCACCTGGAAATCGGCATAATGCTGGGTGGATGACCAGATAAGAAAAATCAGCTGTACCGGGTCCACCGGATCCATCCTGCCATCGTCTATCCAGGACTGGATCACTTCTGCCCGGCCCCGTACCCATTCGCGCATACTGGTACGCAGATGTTCTATCAGGAAGGGCGCGCCCTGGATGATCTCCATGGCAAACAGACGGGAAGCCAGCGGGTAGCGCCGGGACATCTCTACTTTTGTACGGATGAACGAAGCCAGGGCCTTAGCGGGGTCATCTTCCGGACGGATATCGCTGAATACACGGTTCCAGCGGGCAAGAATGTCGTCAAACATGGCGCTGTATATACGTTTCTTGTTACTGAAGTAGTACAGCACATTGGATTTTGGCAGCCCGGCCCTCTCCGCAATATTCTGGATAGTGGCACCCCGGAATCCGTTTTTGGCGAATTCCTGTTCTGCCGCATGCAGAATCATTTCCCGGTTGCGTTCTCGTATCTGCCCCGGCCGGTACTTGCGGCCACGGCCAGCTTCCGCCCCCTTACGGGAAACTCTGGCACCAGCAACGGATAGATCTGTCATAGTTGTCTCACTTCATGTCCATGGATTCGGGGAAACGACAGAATCATTCTGCCGCCCCCCGGAAAGGATCAAAAGTGGTATTTCACCAGGGCACTGACAGAACTCTGGGTATCGATCAGAGTGTCGCCCAGACCGTACTTGTTATTCCAGTACTGGTACTCGATACCTGCATAGAGGACACCTGGATTACCCCAGAAATTTGCTACGTCCAGTTTGATCTGGGGTGTGAACTGAAATTCGGAATCGTGATCCCCGGCGGCAGTGGACCAGTCAATATAACCGTCCACCAGGAACAGGGCCGGACCGACACTGAAGGGCAGGCCCCAGGTGACCGTCAGCTGCCAGTCGTCGGAGATCTCGCTGTTGGTGACGTAGTACACGGAGGTGGTCAGGTAGTTGAAGCCGGGGGCATTCCACACCAGCCCCAGACCAGTCAGGTAGTTGTTCACTTCGGTACCGCCGCCAAACTCATACTGGGCCGCCAGGGTAACGTCTTTCACCGGGCCAAAGGACAGATCCTGGCCGGTGGCCCAGCCCAGACTCAGATTGGGTGCAAACTCGCCGTACACCTCATCCGTGCCGTCCAGTTCATCGCCCTGGGGCTGATCCCGGTCAATGAAGAAGAAGGTGCTGCCCCAGTTGTGCCCTGTGGCATTTTCAAAGGTGAAATAGGTGGCTTCATACTCCATGCCACCATCACCACCGGCGTCGAATTCCACGCCCTGGTAGTCGGCACTGTGGAGAATGGAAACGCTGGAACTTCCGAAGTACTTTTCGGCGTGTGCCACAGGTGACATGGCAACGGCAACGCAGCCGGCGATCAGTGTTTTACGAAGTGCAGTCATCGTGATACCTCTAGGATTGCTTTTATGGTTAGTCATCGGTTGGCGAACCTTCAATCGTTGTTCTTAATGTCCCGGGCGGTATGGCTGGCCAAGGGACAAAGGGGTATTCAGCCGTGTCCGTGCAGGATTCCAGGACAGCAGTACCAGCATCAGAATGGTGACCAGGTACGGAAGCATGGCCAGCAGTTCGGTGGAGCTTTTCCAGCCCAGCCCCTGCAGTACCAGATGCAGAATGCTGGCGGCACCGAACAGATAGGCCCCCAGCAGCACCCGCTCCGGGCGCCAGGAGGCAAACACCACCAGCGCCAGAGCTATCCAGCCCCGCCCTGCGGTCATGCCTTCGGTCCACATGGGGGTATAGGCAAGGGACAGGTAGGCACCTGCCAGTCCGGCCATGCCACCGCCGAAAGCCACCGCAAGATAGCGCACGGTCAGGACCTTCAGGCCATTGGCATTGGCCGCAGTTGGGGACTCCCCCACTGCCCGCAGCAGCAACCCGCCACGGGTCCTGGCCAGGAACACCATGACGGCAACCAGAAGCAGCAGCGAGAAGTACACCAGCAGATCCTGAGTGAACAGAACCTTGCCAATGACCGGCAGGTCGCTGAGCAGAGGAATCGGCAACTTGTCGAAACCTTCAATGGAGTGGCCCACGAAACCGGCCCCTACAAAAGCACTCAGTCCGGTCCCGAATATGGTCAGAGCCAGCCCCGCGGCGTACTGGTTGGCAGCCAGGGTGACGGCCATCAGGGCAAACAGCATGGACATGGCAATACCGGTGAGAACCGCAGCAAAAACGCCCACCGCCAGGCTGCCACTGGACAGGGCGGCCACGAATCCGGCAACTGCCCCCATCAGCATCATCCCTTCCTGTCCCAGGTTCAGTACGCCCGAGCGCTCACACACCAGCTCCCCCAGGGCCACCAGCAGCAGCGGAGTTCCGGCAACAACCGTGGCTGCCAGCACATTGGTTAACAGTTCCATATCAGCTCTCCTGAACCCGGATACCAGCCTGCGCCCTCTGGGCAACAGGCCAGCGCCAGCGTATCCGGTAATGAATGAAGGCATCGCAGGTCAGCAGGAAGAAAAGCAGCAGGCCCTGGAACAGCCCGGTCACAGCCTTTGGCAGGTTCATGGCAATCTGCAGCATCTCGCCCCCCAGAAAGGTCAGGGCCAGCAGGGCACTGGCTGCAATAATGCCAAAGGCGTTCATGCGCCCGAGGAACACCACGATAATGGCGGTGTAGCCATAACCGGGAGACACCTGGGGCACCAGCTGGCCGAGCGGCCCGGTCACCTCCGAGGCCCCGGCCAGGCCGGCCAGGGCGCCAGCCACCAGAAATGCAAACCAGGTCAGGCGGCGGGCACCGAAACCGGCAAAGGCTGCAGCCCGGTGATCCTCTCCCAGCACATTCAGCTGGAAGCCTGTGAAAGAGCGGGCAAACAGGGCCCAGACAGCCACCGCTGCCAGCAGACTAAAAGCCAGCCCCAGATGCAGACGGGTACCCGGTACCAGCGCCGGCATCAGGGCCGAATCCCCGAACATCACCGATTGTGGAAATCCGAATCCGTAGGGGTCCTTGAGCGGGCCGTGCACCGTGTACAGCAGCAGGTTCAGGGCAATGTAGTTGAGCATGATGGTGGTCAGGATCTCGTTACAGTTGAGATGGGTCTTGAGCCCCGCCGCTATGGCCGCCCAGGCCGCAGCAGCCACCAGTCCCGACAACAGCACCACCGGCAGTACCCAGATACCCTGGATGTCTGCCAGCTGCACCGCCACCACACTGGCACCCAGCGCGCCCATCAGGAAATGCCCTTCGGCACCTATGTTCCAGAGTTTGGCCCGGTAACAGATGGTGAGGCCGGCAGCGCACAGCAGCAGTGGAGCCATTTTCAGCCCCAGTTCTGCCAGCCCCTGAACATCACTGACCGGCGTAATAAAGAAGAATTTCAGCCCTTCCAGCGGGTCCCGGCCCATGGCCAGGAACAGGAAGAATCCGGTTACCACCGTCAGCAACAGGGCCAGCAAGGGTGACAGCCAGCGCATGACCGGCGAATCCACCGGACGCCGTTCAAGCCGCAGCATCGGACACCTCCTGAGGGAAATCACCAGCCATCCACTGACCAAGATGTTCAATGCTGAGGCTGTCGGTCTCTACCAGGGGCGACAGCCGGCCATGGCACAGGGCTCCGATGCGGTTACACAGCTGGTAGAGCTCATCCAGATCCTCGGAAATCAGCAGCACCGCAGCCCCCTGATCCCGCAGGGCCACCAGGGCCTCGTGAATCGCCACCGCCGAGCCTACATCCACGCCCCAGGTGGGATGGGAGGCAATCAGCAGCTTCGGATTCTGCATGGCTTCACGGCCAAGGATGTATTTCTGCAGATTGCCGCCGGACAGGCTGGCAGCGCTGCTGTCCTCGCTGACACAACGCACGCCAAAGAGGCGGATAATCTCCTTCGCGAAGGCCTGGACTTTCGGATAGTTGATCAGTCCCCGGGCTACCAGCCCCTGCCCGGAGGCGGTCAGCAATGCATTGTCAGCCAGGGACATGGTAGGAACGGCGCCCCGTCCCAGACGCTCTTCCGGAACCACCGCCATACCCAGCCTGCGCCGCTCATCCGGGGCCAGCCCGGCAATGGAGGTGCCATCAAACCGGATCACATCCCCGGACACACGGATCTCGCCGGACAGGGCTTTGAGCAGTTCATCCTGGCCATTACCGGCCACCCCGGCGATGCCCACAATCTCACCTTCACGCAGGGAGAAGCCGATATCCTGCAGGCTGGTACCAAAGGGATCACTGGTTTTCCAGCTCATACCCTGCACCTGCAACAGCAGATCACCGGGTACGGATTTTCCCACCAGCGTGGAAATCGGAGTATCGTCCCCCACCATCAGGCGGGCAATCTCGGTGGCAGAAACCTCAGCCGGGCGACAGTCACCACTAACCCGCCCCTGCCTCAGCACCGTGGCGTTGTCACACAGTGCCCGGATTTCCTCCAGCTTGTGGCTGATAAACAGAATGCTGCAGCCTTCCTTCGCCAGCTGACGCAAGGTATGGAACAGAACGCTGACTTCCTGGGGCGTCAGTACTGATGTGGGTTCATCCAGAATCAGCAGGGTGCTTTCCTGAATCAGGCAGCGCACGATCTCCACCCGCTGGCGCTCCCCCATGGACAGGGTGCTCACATAACGCCGGGGGTCCAGCTCCATGCCATAGCGGCTGGATACCTCGAGAATTCTCTGTTCCAGCTGACGCCGGTCCCGGACTTCATCCACCGGCAGGTTCAGGGCGATGTTCTCGGCAACGGTCAGGGTCTCGAACAGGGAGAAGTGCTGGAACACCATGCCTATACCCAGTTCCCTGGCCCGGGCCGGATTGCCCACGGTAACCGGGTGACCGTTCCAGATAATACGGCCCTGGTCCGGCTGCACCACCCCGTAGATCACCTTCATCAGCGTGCTTTTTCCGGCACCGTTCTCTCCCAGCAGGGCATGAATCTCGCCGGCCTTCACTACCAGGTCTATACCGTCATTTGCCCGGCAGCCCGGGTATTCCTTGACGATGTTTTCCAGTTTCAGGCGTGTCGCCATTGTCATCCTGTCGTGCCTCGGTTGTGTTCAGAGTCATCAGAAACTGACCATTCGTTCAGCATTTACTGATCAGCAATAACCCTGCCAACTTATGAAATACGGCCATCTTCAGATTTGTTTCAACCAACTGGTCAGCTTTTGTAAGGCAAGACAGAAAACCTGTGGCAGAAGGCGTCAGACCGCATCTGCCTGCCCCGCAGAAGAATGAAAAACCGCCATCACCGCTTTCTGAACTGGTTCAATTTCTACAGAATGCCTCCCCAAAACCTGACCGATCCGACCTAAATCCGAGCATCCCGAAGCTGTCCCGCACCAAAATGCGGCCAGCCCCTGTGCCATAAGTCCCTTTCATAGACAGCCTTCGTCAGGAGGCATTACCCCGGTGTTCATAGGTGGCGTTCAGGCGTGAAGTCAGATAGTCGGCACAGCTGATGGGCAGGTATTTCGGACTCACCTCCGGCTGTATATCCCGCGGATCGATGATGCTGTCCGGGTTCGCTTCCACAAAAAACGCAATGGAATAACGTTCCTGCTCCGGCGGGCGTACCCGGTGCGGGGTGGAAACGTAGGTATCATTGCTCCAGCGCATCAGGCAGTCACCAATATTACAGACAAAGGCGCCAGGCACATGGGGCGCTTCTATCCACTCCCCCTGACGGGTCAGCACCTGCAGACCGGCAACCTTGTCAGTGGCCAGCAGGGTGACGTTGCCATAATCGCTGTGGGCTCCAGCACCACCGTCTTCTCGTACAACCTGCCCAGCAGTGGCCGGATAATGCAGCATGCGCAGGGTGGCCACAGGTGAACTCAGGTGCTGACTGAAAAAGTCTTCGTCCTGCCCCAGATCAATGGCGAACCCCTTGTGAATCAGGCGGCCCAGATTCAGACAGGCATCGAAATAACCAAGCACCTCCTCCCGCCAGCCCGGGATCTGGGGCCAGAAATTGACACCCCGGAAGGGTTTGTTGGCGAGCACGTCCGGGTCGTCGGCCGGGAAGTCGGTCCCGATATTGAACGCTTCCTTCATGTCGGAACCGGCCTCGGGATTGAGCTTTTCATCGGACATGGCGACATAGCCGCGGTTGTGCTGCGACAGCTTGATCGACATGGACTGTTTTTCGGCCAGTGGCAGCTCGAATATCCGTTTGGCATTGGCGAAGGCACCGGCCACGACGCTCTCGGGAATGCCGTGGTCCACGGCGTAGAAGAAGCCGACCTCCCGGCAGGCTACGCCCAGCTGGCGGGCGGTATCGGCACGCACCTCCGGATCGGGGCTATTGAGCCCGGCGACAGAGATAAGGGGCAGAGAATTCATGTGAAAGGCTCCTGTTGACAGTTAAAGCATGGATGTACGCAGGTGGGAGATATCCCGACACTGCTGGAACAGACTGAGCCCCTGCTGCTGGGCTTCACGGACAAGCTGATGTTCGTTGACCCGGGTGGCCTGGCCGTCGGCAATCAGCTTGCGACCATCGACCCAGACCGCAGACACGTTGCGGGCGTCGGCAGCAAAAACCAGGTTCCACAACAGGTTGCCTCCGGATGTATCAATTTCCGCGGGGGTCAGGTTGGGCTGGCCCAGATCAAGCAGCAGAAGATCAGCCTGTTTGCCGACCTCCAGCGAGCCGATACGGTCGTCCAGGCCTAGGGCCCGGGCACCATTGATAGTGGCCATGCGCAGAACCTGTTCCGCCGGCAGCACGGTGGCATCGAGCCGGGTTGCTTTCTGGACCAGCGAGGCGAACTTCATTTCCTCGAACATGTTCAGGTTGTTGTTGCACACCGGCCCATCGGTGCCCAGGCCAAGGGTAATGCCGGCAGCAAGCATCTCCGGAACCCGAGCAACGCCACTGGCCAGCTTGGCGTTGCTGATCGGACAATGGGCAATGCTGGTGCCAGTATCTGCGATGCGGCGGATTTCATCGTCGTTCAGCCAGACACAATGGGCGAGCAAAGTGCGCTCACCAAGAATGCCGTAATGGTCCAGCTGGGCGATTGAGCGCCGTCCGAAGTGGGCGCTGACCGCATCG
>JBFHSI010000103.1:0-10660 GCA_041591245.1 Marinobacter sp. | reverse complement strand
GGTGGTCGCAGGTTCAAATCCTGCCGTCCCGACCAATTCCCAATGACAAAGGGCACATCTTCGGATGTGCCCTTTGTCATTTCTGGCATACATATCCAGAATTGCAGCCCTCAGTTCACCGGATCATATTTGGCCAGCCAGTCCACCAGCATCTGGTGGTAGTGGGTCAGGCCCTTGTACTCGATGAGGGGTTCCGGCAGGTTTTTCATAACCCTGTGCATACGGCGGGCCCAGTCCCTGTTGGTGACCAGGTCGTCCATACTGATCAGGTAAGTGCGAATGCTGAACATCATGGCATTGGAGCGGGCCATACGGTCCAGAACCTGCAGCTCCACCCGCAGATAGACCTTTTCCCCTACATTTTCCGGAGTTACCGAGCGGTTTTCCACGCCCCATTCCGGATAGGTCTCCGGCGAAGTATCCATCCGGGCATTGACGGTCAGGGTCCAGTTCAGGCGGCGTACCGGGCGGCCTACAGGGATGGCGGTGAGGTACTTCAGGGCCCGGTCAAACACGCCCATCTCATGGGCCAAGGGCACAGGCCCGTGCCATTCCTTGAAACTCATGCCGGCATCGAAGGCCAGGGACCAGTCCGCCGGGCAGGTCACGATACCGGCGTCCAGAAACAGATCCCCATCACGCTGATCCAGCAGTGCGATATCCCCCTGGACCTGGCGCCCCATGTACTCAAGCGGCGGGCAAGGCAGAGTGCTGCTATCAGCGAAAGTAAAGCTGTCGTCAATGTTCAGCAGTTTGTTATGCCAGTGCCACTGATCGCCATCTTTTTCCAGGGCAAAATAGTCAGGATAATCCTGGGCCAGGCTGGTCATGGCCCGGTCAATGAAGTCCCAGCATGCCAGGTCCATATGGGGCATGGCCAGGCAGCGCTTCGGGTTCTCTTCCAGCACCAGGGCACGCTCCGCCATTTCCGACAGGTAGTGCTCATCAATATCAAACAGGTGCTCATTCACTGTCCCTTCAGGCCCCGGCAATGTATGGGGCTCGATGTTTACCGAATAGGAGTATTCATCTTCCGGAAAAGGAAACGGAAAACGTTCAATGGCTTCCTTGCTGTTGCTGTAGGTGAAATCATCACGGAAGGTTTCAAGTTTGTTCGGGGCTACACGTAACATGGCTATTCCCTCATAAATCCAGAGTCAGGCTGTCACTGACAGCCCGTGACACACAGGGCATGACACAGTCATTGCGGGACTTTTCCTCAGCAGACAGAAACTCATCCCGGTGTTCCGGAGTCCCCTCCAGCACCCGGGTGACACAACGCCCGCAAACACCGCCCCGACACATGTTCTCCACCTCAACACCGGCCGCTTCCAGCGCTTCCAGCATACTGCTGTCTTCATCCACCAGAACTTCCTGCCCTGCACCGGACAGCTTCACGGTAAAAGGCTTACCGGGCCTGGGTGCGGCAAATTCTTCATAATGAATAAAACCGGCCGGGATACCCCGGGCTTCGGCTTCCGCCTGCACCGACTGAATCAGTGATTCAGGGCCGCAGATATAGAGATGGGTGCCAGGTGTCATCCGGGCCAGCAGGATCTTCACATCACAAAGTTCTCCGGCATCCGAGTCATAGCTGAAGAAACGCTCTCCCAGCTCAGCGGCCAGCTGCCCCCGGTAGGCACCGGTCTGGGTGCCGCGAAACAGGTAATGCAATTCAAAGTCCGCCCCCCGACGCTGCATTTCCGGCAGGTAGGACATAAACGGGGTAATCCCCACCCCACCGGCCACGAGAATGTGTTTCTTGGCCGCCCAGAAAGGGGCAAACAGGTTGGCCGGAGGGGTGATACGCAGAATATCTCCCTTTTTCACCCGGGTATGCATATACACGGAACCGCCTCGGGACTCCTCCTGCAGGCGCACAGCAATGCCGTAGCTTTCCGGGTTAAAGGGATCGCTCATCAGGGAATAGGCATTGCGGTAGGTTTTGTCAGCACCGGCCATTTCAACCACCACATGGGCGCCGGGGGAAAATGCCGGCAGAGGTTCCGCAACCGGAGCCAGGCGGAATTCACGGATTCTGGGCGCCACATCGGTAACAGAGGCGACGCGGACTTCCATAAGATCGTCACTCATCAGCTCAGCTCCTCGGGTTCGGCAGGCAGGTCGGCGGGATCTTCAGCATTGATCTGGACGCCCACATAGGCCCGGTGAATTCTGGAAAAATGATCCCGTACCAGCAGCTCCCGTCCACAGCCAGTGCAGGTGTGCGGGGACTGGGTAACATGCTCCATCAGGGTGTAGCAGTGGGTGCAGAACAGCCTGCGCTCGTTGCTGACCGGTGGCAGCATATGGATCTGGTCATTGATAAAACCGGCGTCGTTCAGCAGCCGCGCCGTATCCCACATAAAGGCTTCGGTACCGGCCAGATAAAAACTGCTGGACTGGGGCAGTGTTGCCGCATAGTCCGACAGTCCCTCCAGACTCACCACCTCACCTCCGGCACTGGCATCGCCGGCAACACCTGCCGCCAGCATGGTTTTCTCCCCCTGCTGGCAGCCGTCATACAGGGACAGCAAGTCCTGTGTGATATGCCCCTCGGAAATGAAAATCTGGCGCTGGCTGTGTGGATTGATAGTGACCGGCCCATAGACCGGGCGGCTTTTTATGCCCGGAACAAATTCAGTTTGCATAGCAGGCTCCGTTAATCCGTTACTGGCTTGTTCCGGTACGGCTGCGGTGTTCATTCACAACCGTCCCCGGAAACCGTCAGGACTTTGATGCTCCTGACCGAATCAGCCCTCCCCTTCACCACGCTGGCCACAGAAGAAGCCAACGCCGTAACTGGGGGATTCGAAGGTAATGGTACTGCCGGCGGGGAAATAGAACACATCACCCACCTTGGCATGGGCCACATTGCCTTCTTCATCGGTGATGATCATTTCACCCTCAACAATGCACTTCATTTCGTGATAGGTGTATTCATACACCAGAGGTTCATCGGACTTTTTCAGGTGAAAGAAACCGGCAGCGATGGTCTTGTCCTCATCGGTGGACGCCACCACGTCACCAAGCCATGCATTGACACCCGGAACGCCCATATCCGGCTGCTGGGTTTTGACTGCCTGGGGGAAATATTTCATAGCTGGCATAACACTTTCCTCTTCATCTGCTTGTGGGTAGGTAATCAGGAGCGCACACGGGTGCGCTCAGGGTCGTAAAAGGGTGTGGTAGTTACCGTGGCGCCAAGGCGCTTTTTCTGACCGTCCAACTGCCCCACTTCCAGGCGGGTGCCCGGTTCAGCGTAGTCGGGAGCAACACGGCACATGGCTATCTGCCGGTTCAGTAGCGGAGACTGGGTAGCACTGGTGACAACCCCCACCGGATAGCGGCCGTGATAGACCTCATCACCATGTCCAACCGGCTCCTGGGTATCGAGAAACAGCCCCACCAGTTTTTTCCGGCTTTCCGGTGCCTGTCGGGCCAGGGCGGCCCGGCCGACAAAATCTTCTTCCTTGGTTTTCATGGGCACGGTAAAGCCTATGCCGGCTTCATAGGGACTGGTTTCCGGACAGAACTCGTGATGGGCAAAAATCAGCCCGGCTTCTATCCGCAACATGTCCAGGGCATCAAAGCCCATGGGCGCAATATCGTATTGCTGTCCTTCAGCCCAGATGGCATCCCACAGGGTTTCGCCATGGTCCGGGTGACACCAGATCTCGAAACCAAGCTCCCCGGTATAACCTGTGCGGGAGACCATCACAGGGATGCCCTGGGGGCCTCCCAGCCGGCCAATGGTGAAATGGAACCAGCGCAGGTCTTTCACATCCGGCTGGTGTTCCGGCGTCCAGATGATTTCACTGAGCAGATTACGGCTCTGGGGGCCCTGCAGTGACAGGTTGTGGATCTGGTCTGAAGAATTCTGGATACGCACCTTCCAGCCCTTTTCCCGGGCCAGTTGCCGCAGCCAGGTTTCCATGTACGGATCACCGGCAACAAAGCGGAAATTCTGTTCACCCAGCCGGAACAGGGTACCGTCATCGATCATGCCACCGGTTTCACAGCACACGGCGGTATAGACGATCTCCCCCACCGCCAGCCGACGCACGTTTCGGGTCAGGGCATACTGCAGCAGTTGCTCCGCATCCGGCCCCACCACTTCAAACTTGCGCAATGGGGTCAGGTCCAGCAGTGCCACCCGTTCCCGACAGGCCAGGTATTCCGCCCGGGCACCCCAGCCGCTGTATTCACTGGCGACCCAGTAGCCACGGTACTCGGTGAAGTGACTGGTCAGAGCAGAGGTGCGGCTGTGAAAGCCGGTCATTTTGGTCATACGGGGCAACTCCTCCGGCTGGGTGCGATAGGCGATTGAACGGGGAAACTCCTCATCTGCGCTGTAAATGCGCACATGGATATCAGTAGGCTGCCAGCCATTGGCGGCATCGATGTCATCCGGGCAGGCGGAACTTCCGATCAGCAGATCCCGCTCGGCACGCAGCAGCACATAATCCCCGGCCCGGGACCAGGGTTCGTCGGAAAAGATGGTGCCGCAGTCGCCAACACTGGTATTGAAGAACAGATTGATGGCCGGCCAGCCGGAACGGGGAGCAATGCCATAGGGGGCCAGTGCCCGGTTGAAGTTATCGGTACAGCTCACATGCCCGAAGTAGCCCCGGTCATCGTAGAATTTTGGAGTGCAGGCCAGCAGAAAGCTGTCGTGGCGGCCAACAGTATCCTGCACCAGCTGCAACATAGGCTGCATGGTCGCGTCGAGAAATTTCGAGTGCAGCCCCGGCTGGGGCAGGTTAAGCCCCTGCACCGACCGGGTAGCTGTGGCATCCAGCATCACTTCCCGGCCTTCCCTGAGGGCGGCCAGATCAAAGGCAATCAGGTCGGAACACTGGCGCCCTTCCACATCAATAACCTGGATCCACTGCCCGGCTTTGACTTCGTATACGCCGGCGGTGCTGTTGGCGATGCGGTATTCCGCCACCGGCTCGGCCAGGGGCTCCGGCAGGTCGTTGTATTCGCTCTGGCTGCACCAGACCTCAACGGTCAGCTCTGTGGGAGGTTGCTGCTGATCCACCTGCATACGGGTACCGGCGGCGATGATGACCAGCACCCCGTCTTTCTGTATTTCCACATCGGGCAGATCCGCCGCCCTGTACACCAAGGCCTGTTCCAACTGCTCGCCGGAAATTTTCCACCTTTGCAGGCTGTATCCCAGCCGTGCGGAAGCGGTCCCGTCTTCTTCAAGGAGATCCAGCGTAGCCCTTGCCGGCGCCACCGGGGCCTTTCCCAGTAGACCTGGCTCACACTCTCCTTGCGGGTTCAGTGCCAGGATTTCACAGCCCTGTATACCGTCCAGACTCTGGATCCTCAGGTAATCACCCGCCGCCACATGAAGGCGCAAAGCCGACTGTCCTTCAATCCGGTATCTGCGTGCCGGCAGGGGTCTTTCTGTTTCTTCTGTTATAACCGTCTGGGTCAGTGCAGAGCTCATTTCGGTCCCCCGGACAGCCATCAGGCCGCTCCAATAAATCTGTGTAGGCAGAGAAAACACGGCACCACAATCGTTCACATCAGGCGCTCTGTGCTTCAGTGCTGTGCAATGTGCGGATCACAAGCACCTGGAGAATCCACCGCGCCAACCCCGGCTTCCGCATTCACAGACCGTTACTGACTGTTTCTGACTGCGGATGCCGTGTTTCTCTGTGGTTAATAATGTTTACCAGCAGGATTTTTCTCTCAATACTCAGGAAGTCTTACCCAATTGGTAGTAAGACCCGGAATTACCCGGTGGATGGCACAGGATCTGCTTAACCACTATGCAAACGCAGAACAACCAATGGCAGGGGGTATACCGCCGTGGGCGCATCGGCAAAACAGTACACAGGAAATCCGTTTCAGTGGCTGCACAGCTGGCTGAATCAGGGGGGCACGACAGCCAGTCACCGCCCTGATCCGGACTACACGGGTCTGGCACTGGAACTGTCCGGCTGTCGCAACGGGCAGGAAATGGTGCCTGTACTGGCCTCCATACAGCAGCGTGTGCGCAGTATCTTTTTTGACTGCAGTGAATCCGACGTGTGTCTGCTGCTACCCGGCACTGCCAGTGATCATCTGGAATGCGTCGCTGCCCGCGAATTCAGTGGTACCCTGCAGCAGGCCCTGCGTGAGCATATCGGACAGGTCCAGGCTCAGCCGGTGACAGAGCACCAGCTCCCGGAGATTCTGTATGTTCCCGAAGTTCCCAAAGGCGCCCTGCTGGTGCAAGGGCTGCAATGTGGTAGCCAGACCGCCTGGCTGGCTATGTATTTCCGGGGCTTCCATCCGCCGGCTCAGCGGGTGGCCTATCTCACATCCGGCCTGTGCGATGCCCTGACCCGGGGACTGGAAATCTATCTGCGCCACCGGGCAAGCGTACAAGACGCGGTACGGGAGGAGCGGGCAGTCCAGGCCGCAGAGCTGCATGACTCAATGGCCCAGGTGCTGGGCTATCTGCGCATGCGCACCGCCAGACTGCAGAGCCTTTGCCATAACGAACTGGGCAGTGACGAACAGGCAATCCGCGACTACGCCGATGACCTCGCCTCCCAGACACTGTTTGCCTACCGCCAGATGCGGGAACTCATCAGTACCTCACGCCTGTGTCTGAAGGAGGAAACCCTGGACCGGGCCATAGCATCCGCGACAGAGGAACTGGAGCAGCATTCCGGCATCGTCTTCGAACTGGACAACCGCTGCCCACAACTTGAGCTGTCACAGGAACAACTGATCCAGCTGTCCTACATTGCCCGGGAATCCCTGACCAATATCGTGCGTCATTCCCACGCCACCCATGCCCGGGTCCTTGTCAGCCAGAAGCACCAGCGTCTGCGGATGAGAATAGAGGATAATGGCCAGGGCATACTCCCGGACCAGGCCAGGGCCGACAGCTTCGGCCTGAAAATCATGCAGGAAAGAGCCAGGCGTATTGGTGCCCGCCTGTCCGTAACGCCCCTGCGTCAAGGGGGTACCCGTGTTGAACTGATACTCGTACTTGCCCAGTGAGCCCGGCCGATACGCCCCCCGACACCACCATCCATACCATCATCGTGGATGACCACCCCCTGTTTCGCCGCGGTATGGTCCAGCTACTGAAAGAAAGCCCAGGTTTCCGGGTGCTGGCGGATTTTGACAGTGCCCTGGATTATTTCGAGCAGATCCAGGACCTCCCCGCAGACCTGTTACTTCTGGACCTTCAGATGCCGGATATCTCCGGCCTGGACGTGCTGCGCCGGGTCAAGGCTATCAACGACGAAATGCGGATAGTGATGATCACCGCGTCTGATGACAGTGAGGACCTGATCAAAGCCATCAGTTCCGGGGCCGACGGCTACCTTCTGAAAGACACAGCCCCGGATGAAATGATCGGGCAACTGGAATCTGCCATGGCAGGCCAGATAGCCCTGAATCCCAGCGGGGTCAATATCCTGGCCGAAAGTCTGCGCAATCATGCACCCCCTGCGGCACCGACAGATACCCCGGCGGTGGGCCTCGACACCGGTAACGAACTGACCCTGCGGGAGCAACAGACCCTGGACCTGATCGTTCAGGGCATGAGCAACAAACTCATCGCCCGGGAGCTGGGGATCAGCGATGGCACCGTCAAGGTGTATGTCAAGAACCTGCTGCGCAAGCTCAACCTGCATTCCCGCCTGGAACTGGCAGCCTGGGCTCACAATCATTCTGGACTGACGGACAAGACCTGATGGCTCTACTCGATATTTTCCGCCCGCAAACCATGACCGATGACGAATACACTCTGTCCTGCCTGCTGGAGTCACTGGAAGATGTGGTGGTTCGACTCGCCGACAATGACCGGCTGGATTATGTCAATCGTTGCTGGACCAGCCTGACCGGTGTCAGCAGGGAAGAAAGCCTCAAACGCACACTTACCTCCTTTGTGCACCCTGAGGACATGGGTATCTGGAAAAAGGCCAAAAAGGATATAACCGAAGACCGCAGCAGCCAGCTGATCTGGCTGAGACTGATCAGTGCAGATGACCATGCACACTGGTGCGAGATACGCCTGCAGCCCATGACGGCCAGAACCCTGTACCCCATGAGCGCCACAGTTTGTGACATTACTCCCCAGGTGCGGACTGACCAGGTGCGTAATGCCAGCCTGCGCAGCCTGAAAGGCCTGGTCAATGACATACCGGTCATGATCTACCGGGCCAGAAACAACATGAGCTGGACCATGGAATACGTCAGTGACGGCTGTGAGGAAGTGACCGGCTACAGGGCAGAACAACTGATCAACCAGCCTCAGCTTTCCTATGGTTTCCTGATAGACCCCGCAGATGCGGGAACAGTATGGCAGCAGGTACAGGAAGCCATAGAAAGCCATTCCGTATTTGAAATCAGATACCGCATATCCGACGCTGACGGAAAATCCAGAATGGTCATAGATAAAGGACGGGGTATCTATTCTGATAATGGAAGTGTTCTGGGTGTTCAGGGAGTTATTTTCGATATTTCCCAATAAATATACTTTACAGAATGAAAACTACCCCGTTTTAACCATTTTTGATTACCCAAATTAAGGAATTACCTGGCGAAAAAATACGTAATAACTTGGTTATCGAAACATCTTCCAAGGTGTAACAAAGGAGAGAACGATGACCCAACGTATTGCAATTATAGGTGCGGGCCCGAGCGGTATGGCACAGCTTCGGGCCTTCCAGTCAGCACAGGAAAAGGGGGCCGAGATTCCCGAACTTGTGTGCTTTGAAAAGCAGAGTGACTGGGGCGGCCAGTGGAACTACACCTGGCGTACCGGCCTGGATGAAAACGGCGAACCGGTACATTCCAGCATGTATCGTTATCTGTGGTCTAACGGCCCCAAAGAATGCCTGGAATTTGCGGATTATACCTTTGAGGAACATTTCGGCCGGGCCATTCCCTCCTACCCACCCCGGGAAGTGCTCTGGGATTATATTAAAGGCCGTGTTGAAAAAGCCGGTGTGCGCAAATATATCCGTTTCAATTCACCGGTACGTCATGTTGTCTATAACGAAGACAGGGAAAATTTCACCATAACGGTTCATGATCACAATGATGACCGTATCTATTCCGAGGACTTTGACCAGGTAGTGGTCTGCAGCGGCCATTTCTCAACTCCGAATGTACCCTCCTTCCCGGGCTTTACCAACATTGGTGGCCGTATCCTGCACGCCCATGATTTCCGCGACGCCCTGGAATTCAAGGACAAGGACATCCTGGTGGTAGGTGCCAGCTATTCCGCTGAGGATATTGGCTCCCAGTGCTACAAATATGGTGCCCGCTCCATTACTTCCTGCTACCGCACGGCCCCTATGGACCTGAAATGGCCGGACAACTGGGAAGAAAAACCTTCTCTTACCCATGTCGATACAGACACCGCCTATTTTGCCGACGGTACCAGTAAAAAAGTGGATGCCATCATTCTGTGTACCGGTTACATCCACCACTTCCCCTTCCTGGACGATGACCTGCGCCTGGTCTGTAGCAACCGGCTCTGGCCTCTGGGTCTGTACAAGGGGGTAGTCTGGGAAAAGAATCCCAAGCTGTTCTATATCGGCATGCAGGATCAGTGGTACAGCTTCAACATGTTTGATGCCCAGGCCTGGTATGTAAGGGACATTATTCTGGGCCGCATCCCCCTGCCCTCCCAGGCGGAAATGACGGCAGATTCCATGAAGTGGCGGGAGGAGGAACTGAAGCAGAAAACCGCCAAGGACATGTACGAGTACCAGGGCGCCTATATCCTGCACCTGATCCAGCAGACCGACTACCCCACCTTTGACATTGACGGGGTAAACCGTACCTTCCTGGAATGGAAACACCACAAGAAAGAAGACATCATGACATTCCGGGACAACTCCTACCGCTCCCTGATGACCGGCACCATGTCCCCTCCTCACCATACCCCCTGGCTTGAAGCCCTGGACGATTCCCTGGAAGCCTTCCTGAAGACCGGAGAAGAGATCCCGAAACGGGCTGTCGGCTGACCCCCATCAATCCGGGCGCCCCTGCTCCGGGGGCCCGGCTCCGGAACTGAGCAATCACATAAAAAACCCGTAACCGGTTTATATCCGGTTACGGGTTTTCCGGTTTAACGCCTTCAGTCCAGAGCTGAACTGCCCACCGGTGCTCCGCCAAATTCGGCCATGGCATCCAGCAACACATCCCACATATAAGGAGCATAACCTGAGTCAAACAGCAGAGAAAACGCAGTAGTTCCGTTGATACTGTGCCGTACTACCACCGCGTTGATACGTGCCACCGAAGTCTGGGCAATGGACAGTTCGGGAAAAACCCCGTCCCTCATGTCCACGGCGCAGAGTTTGGCCATCACTTCAGCCCCGGATTCTCCGGTCAGGGTGAACCAGCTGTGGCTGTCCTGGCAGAACAGCGGGTAGCAGCCACTCTCAGGTACCGGCCCGGAAGCCAGCTCCGCCACTTTCTGCCCCATGTCCTTGAGACTGCCCAGAATCCAGAACTCCCGCTGACTCAGGCGCAGCACCAGTTCCCCGGTATCAGTGACTGCAGCCAGATTCGGTTTCTCCGGAACCGGTAACTCACAGGCACACAGGTAAGCCTCGGCTCCGGCCCCGCGAAAACCACTGCGGACCAGAGGGGTCAGATCCATCAGGCCGCAGCGGGCAGCCCGTTC
>JBFHSI010000102.1:0-10669 GCA_041591245.1 Marinobacter sp. | reverse complement strand
CAGCTATACCGCCAATCACATCACTGTGGCTACTGGCAGCTGGCCGGTTGTTCCGGAAATTCCCGGCAAGGAACATATCCTGACTTCCAATGAAATGTTCTATCTGCCCCGGCTGCCCAAGCAGGCCGTGGTCTGGGGTGGTGGTTACATTGCCGTGGAGTTTGCGGGCATTCTGGCGGGGTTGGGTGTTGAAACAACCCTGGTATACCGGGGCGAGCTGTTCCTCCGGGGCTTTGATGAAGACGTCCGCCGTTTCGCCAGGGAGGAAATGGACAAGAAAGGCATCCATCTGCGTTTCGGCGTGAATATCGATTCCGTTGAAAATCAGGGGGCCGAGTATGTGCTGCACCTGAATAACGGTGAAACCCTGAGCACCGGCCTGGTTATGGCGGCCACCGGACGCCGGGCGCTGGTGGACGGACTGGGGCTGGAAGCTCTGGGCGTTGAACTGAGCAAATCCGGCCATGTGGTGGTGGATGACCATTTCCAGACTGCGGTGCCTTCCATCACCGCCCTGGGGGATGTCATTGGCACGCCCCAGCTGACACCGGTGGCCATAGCCCAGGGTATGGTACTGTCCCGCCGCCTGTTCGGTGATGGTCAGGGGGAAGTGGATTATTCACTGATTCCGACGGCGGTCTTCTGTCAGCCCAATATCGGTACTGTGGGTCTGACCGAGGAAGAAGCCCGCAAGGATGGGCGCAAGCTGAGGGTTTACCGGTCTGAGTTCCGGCCGATGAAATACACCCTGAGTGGCCGGGATGAGCGCTGCCTGATGAAACTCATCGTGGACGATGAGTCGGACAAGGTGCTGGGTGCTCATATGGTTGGCTCGGATGCCGGAGAAATCATTCAGGGGCTTGCGGTTGCCATCAAGGCCGGAGCGACCAAGGCCCAGTTTGACGCCACCATCGGTATTCACCCCACCTCGGCGGAAGAATTCGTCACCATGCGCGAACCTGTCGCCTGAACATGTCGGGGCCCATCACCGGGCCCCTGGCATTTCCCCCCGATCAATCCACCGGTTCAGTACAGCCTGCAGGCTCTCCCTGCGTACAGGCTTGGTCAGATAGTCGTTCATACCGCTGGACAGGCAGGACTCCTCAGTAGCCGGCGATACATCGGCGGTCAGGGCAATAACCGGCGCAGCCGGTAACTCCTGATCCTGTTCCCATTGCCGTATGCGCCGGGTGGTTTCGTAGCCATCCATGACCGGCATCTGGCAGTCCATGAGAATAACCGCGTACCGGTATGGACGGGTCTTGAGCAGTTCCAGTGCTTCAATGCCGTCCCGGGCAGTATCCGGCTGTAAACCGAGGCGAATCAGCATGGCGCTGGCAACCTTCTGGTTCACCGGATTGTCTTCGATAACCAGGGCCCGTGGCGGATGTTCATCGGGTGCCAGGCCATCGGCAGGCGCGGATTCCCCCGGCAGGGTTTCCGTATCCAGTTCAAAAGGCAGTTCAAAGCGGAATGACGAACCCTTGCCCAGGTCGGTTTCAACCTGGATGTGTCCACCCATGATTTCCACCAGACGCTGTACCAGAGCAAGGCCGAGACCTGTACCACCATGGCTGCGACTGTCGCCGGAATCCAGCTGCTCAAAACTGTTGAAAATATCCTGCACGCGTTCGGCGGGAATACCGGATCCGGAATCACTGATGGCACAGTTGAGGGCGATGACATTGTCCTCAAGGGGAAAACAGCCAACCTGGATCTCGATAAAACCATCTCCCGTGTATTTGATGGCATTGTCGATCAGGCCCGCAAGTATCTGCCGTAGCCGGCCGGCATCGCCTTTTACCAGGGTTGCTTCAGGCCAGTTTCCGTAAAAGCTGAGATTGAGTTCCAGTTTTTGCTGTTCTGCCACATGGCGATAGGTAGCGGCGCAACTGGTGATCAGACCCCGGAGGTCAAAGGTTCTGGATTCCAGCGTCATATGTCCGCTATCCATGCGGGAATAGTCCAGAATATCGCTGATAACGGTCAGGAAATCTTCTGTTGCCAGGCGTGCTGTCGCCAGTTGGCTGTTCTGGGTTTCGGAAAGCGGTTCTTCCCCGATCTGGTCAAGCATACCGAGAACCGCATTCAGGGGCGTTCGTAGTTCATGGCTCATGGTAGCCAGAAACTCGGACTTGGAGGTGCTGGCTTCTTCTGCTTTCTCCCGGGCCTGTTCGGAATCGCTCAGGGTCTGATCCCGTGCCGAACGCAGGTTGCCCAGGTGCTGCGCCAGCTCGTTGAGCTGGTGCTCAAGGTCCAGAAATTCCCTGGAACCGTGTTCCTTGCTGATGGGTTCAATGTCGTAGTCCCGGTTGATCAGCTTTCCGATACGCCCGGATATCTGGCGGATGGGCGCCAGTATGCTGTTGATGTAATGGCGGATAATCAGAAGGGTAAAAGCCAGGAAGGTGATGCCAATGGTCAGGGATGTCCACAGAATATCCTGTCTGCGATCCGCCGGCAGGCCTGTGTCGACACCCACCTGGACCGTGCCCAGGCTGACGGATGTGGTTTTTGTCCCGGAGTCCGGCTCAAACCATTCCCCCGCCTGGGACGGACCCATAGCAATGGATTGCTGGAGTATTTCCGCCTCATAGATGTCGTACTGGCCGGATGGAATCGGTGTAGTCACGTCCCGGGTAGAAACAAAACCGATTTGCTGCCCGCGGATATCGGATACCTGGATCCAGGCAGCATGGCTGTATTTCAGGGAGGTAGACAGAAGCTGGTCAACCACCGGAGTGTTTCCGGACATCATGGCGTATTCCAGGGCCGGTGCCAGGCTGTCGGCAAGAACCTGATTGTTGCGGGCCAGGTCGCGACGGGCATCGGCCATGCGTACCGAGGTAAAGAACACCATGAGCACGATAAACATCACCACCAGAGGCAGCGCACCGAGCAGAAGCATCTTTGTCGACAGGGAGTCGCGGGTGTTGTCCCGGTTGAACATTATCCCTCTCCCTTGTGAGCGGATAACACCTTCTGCACCATTTTGCCAATATCGTCCCGGTCGGGGAGTGGGATGTTCAGAGATCTGGCCACCTGATTATTGGTCACTACGCCGTAATGGTCCGGGTAGGCGGGTGCCGGAAACCGGCCGTCCGTGAAATAGCTTTTCAGGAACCGGGCCGCCAGTTCAGCCATGGCCGGGAAAGGGGTATAGCTGGACGCCAGCGAACCGGCTTTTACATAAGCTTGAGTCGGACCTATGACAATCATGTTACGGCGGTAGGCCGTCAGCAGGATATGCTTGATGGTCCGGGAGTTGTAGATTTCAGTATCCGGTGCCGCCAGCAGAAAATCGCCATAGCCAAGGGCGCGCACCAGTGTTGGTATCAGGTCATTGCTGGATTCGACCAGAAACACCCTGGCCTCCATTCCGTAGGCCGGCAGCTCCTTCAGAAGCTGGTCGTAGTTACCGGCAGTTGCTTCTGTAGCCAGCAGGGCAATGCGGGTTGCCTGGGGCAGTATGGCCTTGCCGGTCAGGGCCTGGCGCAATAGCGGAACATCATAGGGAATGCCGGATATCTGCCCGGGGAACTTCTCGGCAAGATCGTTGATGAAAGTGGTTTCGGCAAACAGGGCAAGGACGGAAATGGCCGGATTGGTGTTGTGAACCCGGGTGGTGGCAGCGGCACCTATGGTCACAACCGGGTTATCGATAATGGTTGGCAGCTGATCATCGTCAATGGGAATCAGGCTGACAGACTCCCCGAGCTGTCCGGCCAGCAGGCCGGTAATGTGCTGGTCGAGGGCGGGGTTGCCGGAGCCGGCTATATAGACGGTGGTGACCGGGCGCTCACTGGCGAGGCTCTGAAATGCCGCAGCCAGAAGTACCATGGTACAGAACACCCGGATAATACTATCCCTGAAACCTACGGGCGCAGGGCCGGTCAGTGTCATGCAGTTTATCAGCGTCATACCGTTACCGGATGCATCCTTTCCCTGGTGATCCTCAGAAGCGTATTCCTGCTTCTACAAAAAACTGGTTTTCGTGGTCAATGATGTTGTCGTCGCTCGTCCATGGCTCAAGACTGAGATAATGCTGCAAGGTAAACGCTATCTCATAACTGTAGTTGCTCATGTCAACTCTGCGCGCAATTCGCAGGTCTGCCCGTTTGAACGCGGATTTGGAAAACTCATCATCCCAATAGAATGAAGTTGCCGTGGAAAATCCCCGGGGCAGATCCTGAATCCAGGACAGGCTACCGGAATGTTGTACCGACAAACGGGAAAGAAGTTCCACGAAGTAGTTCTGATCTCTGAGCTCCAGGCTGTCTGGATCCCCGGTGTAACGACCGTCCTGGTCAAGGTAAGCATAGGTGGCCCTGAGGGTTGTGCCAGAAAAGTCCAGGGAGGTCTCAATTTCAAACCCCTGCTGATCCAGCGCCACGTTGTTATCTATGGTCCACTCATCTTCGCTGATAATGCCGCTGACCATATCCCGCAGGTCATCATGGAAGTAACGGACTTCCATCTTCAGCAGGGCCTGATTCAGGTGAAATTGACCGAAATAGCTGATTTCCCGGGAAGTAATCCTTTCCTCATCCAGGTTTTGTCCGTAAGTGGTGGGCCTCCGGGAGTCTGCCGCCATATCCGCCACCAGTACCCGCTGTCCTTCCAGAATGGTGAACGGAGCCGGGATATTTTTTGGCCGGTAGGACCAGTCGGGGGACTGTTCGAATACCGAGGGCGTGCGCACCGCCTTGGAGAAAACCAGGCGCAGGGCATGGTTGTCATTAATGATGAAGTTGGAGGCAACCCTGGGGGAGAAATGACCGCTCCGGGTTGTGGTGGTTGTTTCCCAGTTGGCACCGGCATTCAGAGTGAGCCAGTGTGCAGGAGAGTATTCCAGATTACCAAACACCCGGCTCTGGTAGTTGCCTTCCCGGCCATTGAAATAGGTTTCCGATTCGAAGCTGTCCCGCCGGTACGCCAGACCGGAAACCAGCTTCAGGTCCGGGCTGAACAGCAGGGTGTCCTGAAACTCGAATTCCTGCCGGACTTCCCGGGAATTGGCATTGATATCTGCAACAAGAGGCCCCTGGTCAGTCGGGAAGGGGGGGAGCCCCGGTGGCAGAAGATCACTGACTGCACTGGCCGGAATGGAAATGGTCCATTCCTGGGTCCGGCGCTGCTGCTGGTAACTGGCCTGAATATGGTAAAAGTGACTGGCCGAGGTGGTCCCCTCAAAGCGAGCCTGCAGGTAATAATCGCGGATCATGATGTCCGGATTGGTGGCGCTGCCGGCCAGTCCTGAAGTCAGGTGATCCTCTTCGTCCACGCCGTCAACAACACCCGCCCGAATAGTCATGGAGTGCCGGTCACCAACTCTCAGGGTGCTGTCGTAGTTGACGTTGTTGATGTCGTGGCCGTCATGGGATGGCGGGTTCTGGTCTTCCACGGTCTGTCTGTCGGCGCCGCTGGATTTGCGTTTTTCATAGGACAGGCGCCAGCTTGCATCTGCGGATGCGCCTCCGGCGGAGGTAAACGTCCGGAGGTGGCCCCGGGAACCGGCTGCGGCATAGGCTTCCAGTCCGGCAGTATCCTGCGGAGAGCGGGTAATGATATTGATGCTGCCGAGAAAGGCATTGATGCCGTCAGCTGCAGAGTTAGGGCCGCGGCTGATTTCAATGCGCTCTATGTTTTCCAGAGCCACGGGCATGGCAATCCAGTCCA
This sequence comes from Marinobacter sp., assembly GCA_041591245.1. Taxonomy (GTDB): domain Bacteria; phylum Pseudomonadota; class Gammaproteobacteria; order Pseudomonadales; family Oleiphilaceae; genus Marinobacter. Next base: position 4,990 of record JBFHSI010000102.1, on the reverse strand, counting down.
TATCCGACAGCCCCGCCCGGTAGGCGGTGCGGCCATCGATCTGCACCTGCAGGCGCCGCTGTTCGTAATGAACTGTCCCGTGGTAGGTGGTCACCGGGTTGTTGCTGCCCACTTCACTGACCACCATGCCCGGCACCAGACGGAACACCTCCACCAGGTTCATGATGCCAAGTTTGCGGATCATATCGCCGGTAATAATGGTGGTGGTGCCTGGCACCCGCAACTTGGACTGCCGCAGTCGGGTGGTGGTAAGCACTTCGGGCAGTTCCATCTGTTCCTGGGTCAGGCCCAGAATGGCATAGGGATCCACCGGGGACAGCTGGTCAGCTCCGGCCGGTGCAACACTGGCGGCGGCGAACAGGCAGCCGACGCCTAAAGGGGACAGGGTCTGGAACCTGACGGATTTCCAGTATCTCAGAGCGGACATAAATGAGGATCTGTCTTCTGGCAAGCTAAACAGGGATATAATGAGTTGATATCGTTAGATGCTCTATCCTATGGGAGTCGTTGGTATTTGTCTCTCAAAAATGTCATGTGTGTATGAGCCGGGAGTTGCGGATTTATGAATTGCTGGGAAATCCTTGGTATTGATCCGACCAGTGATCACCAAAAAATCAGACAGGCCTATGAACAGCAATGCAAATTCGCATCCGCTGAAGAAGCCCGGGAACTGGCCCGTGCCTATCAGGAAGCTACCGGCGGCAGCCCTGAGCCTGTCCAGGCACAGGCGCAGCCGTCCGCACCTGTTGTGACGGGGCTAGACGAAAAGCCTGTGCCGGCGACTGATGCCGGGCCGGTACTGAGCAGTCACGATGGTCAGGTGGCCCGGGAAGTGGTGATTCAGATTACCGCGCTGCTGAACGATCAGACGCGAGCGGCAGATGCCAATATCTGGAAGGCCATATTGTGCGAGCCGCCGGCGGATCAGGCCGGCATCCGCAGGGAAATCGGGCAGCAGCTGGAACCCCGCATCCGGCCAATGGCTGAAACGGGGGCCTTGCCCGCTCCGGTTGCCGGGTTTCTGGGTGACTGGTTTGGCTGGCCGGGCCTGGGAGCGGCGGCGGAGGCTCCGGAACAGAGAATGTTTCCGGAACCACCCGTTGATGGCGATATCCAGGAAGCGCCGCCCCAGGGGGGAGGTAATATCTGGGTAGCCATGATTGGCTGGATTGTCGGTCTGGCTATTGTTGCAGCGCTGTTCTCACAAATGGGATTCCAGTGATTCCCCGGCTTTGGCCTGGCTCTGTTCAATCCAGCCCCGGTATTTTCTGGCCAGAATAGCCCCCAGAATGATCTGGGTCTGGTTGTAGCACATGATGGGCAGAACGATCATGCCAAAGCCCGGATGCCCGGAAAACAGAACCTTCGCCATGGGCAGCCCTGAGGCCAGGCTTTTCTTGGAGCCGCAGAACACCACTGCGGCTTCGTCCTCCAGGCTGAAGCCCAGCCGCCGCACCAGAAACCTCGCCATCACCATAAAGAACGCCAGCAGGCCGACGCAAAGAGCTACGGCAAAAACGATCGCCTGTACCGGCAGATTCTGCCAGAGCCCGTTAACCACCGACTCGGAAAAAGCGGAATAGACAATCAGCCAGATCACGCACTGGTCGTACTTCGCCATCAGGCCTTCATTGCGGGCAAGGTAACCGCCCAGCCAGGGCCGCAGGGCGTGTCCCACCGCAAACGGCAGCATCAGCTGCAGGGCAATATCTTTCAGGGCCTGGGCAACCGGAAAATCTCCCGCCCCGGAGGTACTCACCAGTAACAGCAGCAGGAAAGGTGTCAGCATCATGCCGAATACGTTGGATGCGGCAGCGCTGCAGATTGCCGCCGGAACATTGCCTTTGGCCAGCGCCGTGTAGGCAATGGAGGAAGACACCGCCGATGGCAGCACCCCAAGATACAGAAAGCCCAGCCCCAGATCCGCAGGCATCCAGGTGGGAATGATGCTGCTGAGCTGATTGATGGGAATCACCACCAAGGGAAAGAAGACGAAGGTGAGGGATGTGATCAGTATGTGCAGGCGCCAGTGGGTGGCGCCGGCAATGATCTGCTCCCGGGACAGTGCCGCCCCGTGAAAGAAGAAGAGCAGGGCAACGGCAATGGTTCCTGCCGTGCTCAGGACTTCTGCTCCGGTTCCTGTGACCGGAGCCAGAGACGCCAGCACAATGGCACCCAGTAGCAGCAGGGTGAAACGGTCAATATTCAGTTTCATGGTTCAGGCTTCCTGCTTTTTCAGGGCCATCAGACTGGGCGCGAGCAGTGAACGGGCCAGTTTTTCTGCCTGTACCGGGTCTTTCCTGCGAATGGCGGCAAACAGCAGTTCGTGATCTTCCTGGGAAGGTTCCGGCAGGCTGGCGTCGGTTTCCGTTCGCTCAATGGTTCCCACAATGGCATGGGAAAAGAAGTCGTAGAGTTCCGAAAGGGCAGAGTTGTGGGCAGCAGCCACCAGTGCGTGGTGGAAGCGTTCATCGTGGCGGATGCGTTCGGGCAGGTTGTCTCCGGCGCTGGCGCGGGCATCCAGAGCCTCAGCCATGGCCTGCAGGTCACGATCGGTTCTGCGGGTGGCTGCCAGAATGGAGGCTTCGGTTTCCAGGGCAATGCGCACCTCCAGCTGGTCCGCCAGCCGGGCATTGGTAATGCGCCGGAAGGTTTCTCCGGTATCCTGCACCGAGCGCACATAGGTGCCGTCCCCCTGACGGGTTTCCAGCATACCCACGTGTACCAGAACACGGACAGCTTCCCGTACCGTATTGCGGCTGATGCCAAGGGCTTCTGAAAGCTCCGATTCCACTGGCAGGCGGTCGCCTACATTCCACTGCCGGGCTTCTATGGCCTGGCGAAGGCTGTCGATGGCCTGTTCCACCAGGGAGCCTTTACGGATAGGTTCTAGCATTGTCTTTAATCCTTTGAGCAGATCTACCAATCATCCTATGTTTGTGAGTGAACCGCAATAACTGCGGAGCTGGTACCGGGGTAAAGGTTCAGTGGCTCTTGTCGGGGTACAGGAACTGGTAATCGGTGGTATCCGCCTGCCGGGTAGCAAACCGGTAGGAAAAGGTGAAGCCCGGCCAGTTCACGGTATTCTTGCCGTTGGCATCCAGATACCAGGAGGTACAGCCGGAATCCCACACGCTGCCCTTGAGGCCGCCCTGAATCACTGAGGTGAAACGATCCTGGCGCTCCTTGCGCACATCCATGGCTGACCCCGGGTACTTCTTCAGGGTGTTCAGGGCGCTGATCACGTAGCGGAACTGGGATTCCAGCATATACACAATGGAGTTGTGCGCCAGGTTGGTGTTGGGGCCATAGAGCATGAACAGGTTCGGAAATCCGCTGACGGTAATGCCCTTGAATGCGGCCGCGCCATCCTGCCAGGCCTGATTCAGAGTGATACCCGAGCGGCCGGTGATCTTCATGGGGGACAGGAACTCGGACGCTTTGAAGCCGGTACCGAAAATAATGGCATCGGCGGGATGATGGGTGCCGTCACGGTCCAGAATGCCCCTGCTGTCGATATGGTCGATACCGTTTGTCACCAGGCTGACGTTCGGGCGGTTGATGGCCGGATACCATTCATTGGAGATCAGTATGCGCTTACAGCCGATCTGGTAGTCAGGGATGATGTGCCTGAGCTTGTCCGGATCGGTCACCTGCTTGCGGGCTTCCTGTCGTGCCTGGCGGGCAAACAGTTCCAGCAACCCGTTAAAGCGGGTAAAGGCAAGGGCCCGGCTTTCGTTTTTCCAGTAGATCATGGCGCGGTAGAGGCGGTCCCAGCCCGGCATATACCGGAACAGGTTGTGTTCCAGCCGGGTGAAACGGCGGTCCGGCTTGGTCAGAACCCAGGCGGCGGAACGCTGGAACAGGGTGAGGGATTTCACCTGTCTGGCAATTTCCGGCACGAACTGTATGGCGCTGGCGCCGGTGCCTATGACCGCAACCCGCTTGTCGGCCAGGTCGTAGTCGTGATCCCAGCGCGCCGAATGGAAGATCTTGCCGGCAAACTGGTCCATCCCCGGAATATCTGGCCAGGCCGGTTGATTAAGCTGGCCCGTGGCTGTGATCAGTACATTGGCGCAAAGGGATTCCCCGTCTGCCAGGGTCACTGTCCACTCATTCCGCTGGCTGTCAAAAGCCGCCTCCCGGACCTCGGAATGGAAACGCAGATGGCTTTTCAGCCCGTATTTCTGAACACAGTGTTCCATATAACCCAGGATTTCTTTCTGGGGGCTGAATTTCCGTGACCAGTCGTGCTTGGGCTCAAATGAGTAGGAGTACAGGTGGGACTGGACGTCACAGGCTGCGCCGGGATAGGTATTATCCCGCCAGGTTCCGCCTACACCACCGGCCTTTTCCAGAATGGTGAACTGGTGGAAGCCGGCCTTTTTCAGCTGGATCGCCATGCCCAGGCCACCGAAGCCGGAACCAATGATCACAATGGAAGGAAAGTGCGCCTGGGAAGATTGCTGGGATAAGGTCATATGGGGCTTATTGTTGTAATAGAGTTACCCCGAGTATACGGCGTCCTGTTCCAGCCCGGGATGACCTTACATACCAGCCGGTCTGGTCAAAACGACCAATAAGACGTTATTGCGGATCCATGTTCAGCAGCTCAGGTTTTTTCAGGGCTTTCTGGAACAGGTCTTTCTCCTCGGCAATGGCCATGGCGCACAATTCCGCCTGCTCATCACTCAGTCCCGGCACCTTGCGTGTCAGGAATACCTGGATTTCTTCTGCCAGTTCAAGAATCCGGTCCCGGGCATCTGCCTCGGCTTTGGAAGTGAACAGCATGGTATCCGGGTTTTTTAGTGCCATTTCCAGCCCGTCCCTATCGGAAAAGAAAACTGTTTGTACTGCCATGGTCATTCCTCGCAGTGAATGTGCGTAATACTGTACATGGATACAGTATAGGGGCTGGGCAGATTTTTTTACAGTCTCTTTTCCGGAGGGGCGGAGCAGGTCAGTACCGGAGCAGGGCAGAACCCCAGGT
>JBFHSI010000101.1:0-10756 GCA_041591245.1 Marinobacter sp. | reverse complement strand
CGGGCTGGAAAAGCAATTTGATCTGAGCGGCAGCCTGCTGGAACAGATCAGCTTCCGCAACGGCCGCTTCCAGCGTACCCAGGAGGCGGTTCATGCCATCAACGGCGTGGATCTGCAGGTACAGCGGGGCGAGGCCCTGTGTGTGGTGGGTGAGTCCGGTTGCGGCAAGTCCACGGTGGCGCGCACGGTGATGGGACTGATTGCCCCCAGCGCCGGGGAGATCCACTACGACGGCCAGCGCATCGATCAGCTCAACGGCAGGGAAGTGCTGCCCTATCGCCGCAAGATGCAGATGATCTTCCAGAATCCATACGCCTCCCTGAACCCGAGGATGACCATCCGTCAGACTCTGGAAGAGCCGGTTCGCTTTCACCAGCCGGACTGGTCCCAGGAACAGATACGGGACAAGGTGCACGAGGTGATGCTGTCGGTGGGTATTGACCCGGACTGGGGCAGCCGTTTCGGCCATGAGTTCTCCGGTGGTCAGCGCCAGCGTATTGCCATTGCCCGGGCCCTGGCGGTGGACCCGGAGTTTATCGTTGCCGATGAGCCCATTTCGGCGCTGGATGTTTCCATTCAGGCCCAGGTACTGAACCTGCTGATGGATGCCCAGGAAACCCGCAACCTGACCTATCTGTTCATCACCCATGATCTGGCGGTGGTGGAACATTTCGGTACCCGGGTGGCGGTCATGTATCTGGGCCGGGTCTGTGAGCTGGCCAATACCCGGGACCTGTTCAGCACTCCCAGGCACCCCTATACCCAGGCGCTGCTGTCGGCCATTCCCCGGCTGGAGGATGACCGGCCCAGCCATATCCGTCTGCAGGGCGAGGTGCCGACACCGGTGCATCTGCCGTCCGGCTGTGTATTTCACGGCCGCTGCCCCTATGCCAACGACCGCTGCCGGCAGGAGATTCCGGCGCTGATTGCCACGGATGGCGGTGGCCAGGTGGCCTGTCACGGGGTTGAGGAAGGGCGTTTGTGACCGTATAAGTGCGATAGGCTATGATGCCTGAAGTTCCGCTTTATCCCCGGGGATTCCATGGAAATACGCTGGCTTGAAGATTTTATGGCGCTGGCCCGCACGCGCCATTTTTCCCGTGCAGCCGAATTGCAGCATGTCAGCCAGCCCACATTCAGCCGGCGCATCAAGCTGCTGGAAGAGGCCATGGGGGCAACCCTGATCAACCGGCAGACACTGCCCCTGTCCCTGACTCCGGCAGGGGAAGCCTTTCTGGAGCTGTGTGAACGGGTGACCCGGGATGTCCGGGATACCATGGACCGCATTGGCGCCATGGAGGCGGAGGCTTCTTCAAGGATCAGTGTGGGCTCCACCCAGGGGCTGTTTTCCCACTTTTACCGGAGCTGGGCCCGGGAAGCCGGGCTTGCGGAGCGGCTGCAGCTGAATCTCAAGGCCACCAACTGGATTGGTGAGCAGTTTCTGGATGCCCTGGATAACGGCGAATGTGACCTGGTGATCTGCTACTGGCACCGGGATCTGGCCTGGGCCGAACGCCTGGATGCGGCCGGCTACGACTGGGTGACGCTGGCCCATGAAGCTCTGGTGCCCATGAGTGTGGCCGATGACGGCGGTGAACCCAGGTTTGTATTGCCGGGCAGTGGCGAACAGCCAGTACCCCTGATTGCCTACCACCCCCGGGGATTTCTGCAGCCGGCCATAGAATCCCACCTGTGCCAGGTGGGAACGCACGCCAATCTGCTGCCCCTGAATGAGAATACCCAGTCCGCAAGCGTCAAGGCGCTGGTCAAACAGGGCTTTGGCATGGGCTGGCTGCCCCGGCGCATGACCGAGAAAAGCGAGCGCTTCGGGCGCCTGGTACGGGCCGGCGATGAACGCTGGGATGTGCCTCTGGAAATTCGCCTGATCCGCCGCCACGAGCCGCGCTCCGACGATCTGTTAACACTCTGGAAAACACTGGAAAGCCAATATGTCTGATACCGGGTTGTTGTCACTGCAGCTGGACCATGTGAGCACCCTGCAAAACCGTTATGAACAGGCTCTGGAAGCGCACGGCTATGATGCCCTGCTGATCAGCTCCGGCGCTGCCCCCAATTGTTACGGGGATGACCAGTACTGGCATTTCCAGGGCTATGGGCCGTTTCTGCACTGGACCGGACTGACCGGCCAGGAACACAGCTGGCTGCTGATCCGTCCGGGCCAGAAACCGGTACTCTGGCTGTACCAGCCGGTGGATTTCTGGCACAGCAACCCGTCACTGCCGGATGAGCCCTGGCTGCAGGAAATGGACGTCCGTTTCCTGTCTGAAGTGGGCGTTCCGCCTCTGGAGAATCCGGGGAAACTGGCGGTGCTGGGGGATCCCCTGGTTTTGCAGCAGGCCCCGGGGGAGCACAACCCGCAGGCCCTGGTGGCGGCAATCCACGAAACCCGGGTGCACAAGACCGATTATGAAATTGCCTGTATGGCCCGGGCCACTGACGTGGCCATTGCCGGGCACCGGGCGGCCCGGGAGGCGTTTCTGGCAGGTGCCAGCGAATTTGCCATCGGCCTTGCCTACCAGCAGGCCACGGCACAGCGGGAGGTGGATGCGCCTTACCACAGCATTATCGGCCTGAACGAACACGCCGGAACCCTGCATTACCAGTATTACGACACTGCTGCTCCGCAGTTGTCCCGCAGCATGCTGATTGATGCCGGCGTGCGTTTCCGGGGCTATTGCTCGGATATCACCCGAACCAGCGCCGGTGCCAGCGAGCCCCATTTTGCAGCTCTGGTACAGGGCATGGACCAGCTGCAGCGGCGTCTGTGTGCCATGGTGGCTCCGGGGGGGGACTATGTGGATATCCACCGCAAAGCCCACCAGGCCATAGCGGCATTGCTGACAGCGGCAGGCCTGGTAACCGGCCTGGATGATGACGCTGTGGTGGAGCAGGGCATTACCAGAGCCTTTTTCCCCCACGGGATCGGGCACTTCCTCGGGGTCCAGGTGCACGATGTGGCCGGCAAGCCGGTGCCGTCACCGGAAGATGCGCCGTTTCTCAGGCTGACCCGGGTGCTGGAGCCGGGCATGGTGGTGACCATTGAGCCGGGCCTGTATTTCATACCCTTCCTGCTGGCTCCCTTGCTGGAAGGGCCCATGGGGCAGTATCTGAACCGGCCGCTGATAGAGGCACTGCAGGGCTGCGGTGGCATACGTATCGAAGACAATGTGGTGGTAACCGCAGACGGCGGGCACAACCTGACCCGGGCAGCCGAAGGCTGATTTCCCCGGCACCTGGGGAAACGGATATTAAAGGTTGCAATCCCATACGCGAATGACAATAATTATCACTCAGTTTATTGTCATTCGCGGGAAACGTTCATGTACGTATGTCTGTGCACCGGGGTTACCGACAGGGATATCCGGGAAGCCGCCGAAAACGGGGTAACCTCAGTACGTCAGTTGGGCCGGGAGCTGGGCGTGGGCCGTCAGTGCGGTCGCTGTGCCGCCACCGCCCGGGAGATTCTCCGGGAAACCCGGTCCCAGGATTATCTGGCCATGGCCAATCTGCTGGCCCGTCCGGCCTGATGGATTCAGCAATTTATCCGTTCTGGCAATATTTTCTTCTTCCATAACCCGCTATCCTTGGGACTGTATCCAATTCTCCCAGGGAGCCCCCGCAATGAAAGGTGACAAGCAGGTAATCCAGTTCCTGAACAAGGTGCTGGCCAACGAACTGACCGCCATCAATCAGTATTTTCTGCATTCCCGCATGTATCGGGACTGGGGAATCAGCAAACTGGCCGCCAAGGAATACGAAGAATCCATTGATGAAATGAAGCACGCCGATCAGCTGATCGAGCGTATTCTGTTTCTGGATGGCCTGCCCAATCTGCAGGATCTCAACAAGCTGCTGATCGGCGAGAACGTGGAAGAAATGATTTCCTGCGATCTCAAGCTGGAGCAGATTGCCCACGCCGACCTCAAGGAAGCCATCGCCTACTGTGAGGAAGTACAGGACTACACCAGCCGTCAGCTGTTCCGTGAGATTCTGGACAGTGAAGAAGAACACATCGACTGGCTGGAAACCCAGCTGGAAATGATTGCCCAGATGGGCATACAGAACTATATCCAGCTTCAATCTTCTGCTGCGGAGTAATCTTGCAATGGACCTGTCCTGTTTCAAAGCCTACGACCTGCGCGGACGCGTACCTGATCAGCTGAACCCGGAGCTTGCCGAGCGTATCGGCCGGGCCTATGTGGAAGTGACCGGTGCCCGCAAGGTGATTGTCGGTTATGACATCCGTCTGTCCAGCCCGGAGATTACCAAAGCCCTGGAAGCGGGGCTGATGGCCGCCGGTGCAGATGTATACGATATTGGCCTGGGTGGTACCGAGCAGGTGTATTTCGCCACCAGTCACTACAAGATGGATGGCGGCATCATGGTGACGGCCAGCCATAACCCCAAAGACCACAACGGCATGAAAATGGTGGGCCCAGAGTCCCGGCCCATCAGCTCCGACAATGGCCTGAACGATATCCGCGACCGGGTTGCCCAGCCCTTTACCGATGCGCCGGAGCCGGGGAAATTCCACACCCTGGATGTGATGGCGGATTATGTTGAGCATCTGCTGGGTTATGTGGACGTTAACACACTGAAATCCCTCACCATTGTTGCCAACCCCGGCAATGGTGGTGCCGGTCTGGTGATTGAAGAGCTGGAAAAACACCTGCCGTTCACCTTTGTGAAGGTCAACTTCGAGGCGGACGGCCACTTCCCCAACGGCGTGCCCAATCCCATTCTTACGGAGAACCGGGCAGCCACTGCCGATGCGGTGAAGCAGAGCGGGGCGGATATGGGCATTGCCTGGGATGGGGATTACGACCGCTGCTTCTTCTTCGACGAAACCGGCCGTTTTCTCGAGGGCTACTATATCGTCGGTCTGCTGGCGGACCAGTTCCTGCGCAAGGCCGGTGGTGGCAAGATCATCCACGACCCGCGGCTGACCTGGAATACCCTGGATCTGGTGAAAGCGGCGGGCGGTGAGGCCATCGAAAGCAAAACCGGCCATGCCTTTATCAAGCAGCGCATGCGCGATGAAGATGCCCTGTACGGTGGCGAGATGAGTGCCCACCATTACTTCCGGGACTTTGCCTATTGCGACAGCGGCATGATCCCCTGGCTGCTGGTGGCCGAGCGTCTGTGCCAGTCCGGACAGACCCTGTCATCACTGATTGATGCCCGTATTGAAGCCTATCCCACCAGTGGCGAGATCAACAGCACCATTGCCGACCCGGCCAGGGTGATCGCCGCCATTGAGGCGAAATACAGCGTGGGGGCAAAGAAGGTCAGCCATGTGGACGGTGTCAGCATCGAATACGATAACTGGCGCTTCAACCTGCGCATGTCCAATACCGAGCCGGTGGTCCGGCTGAATGTGGAGTCCCGGGCTGACAAGGCCCTGATGGAAGAGAAAACCCGGGAACTGCTGGAAGAAATGAAACGGCTGAACAGCTGAGCCAGCTGGTGCCGCCCCGGCGGCAGATGATCCGGGCGGGCCGCTGAGCCCGTCCGGCCCCTCCCGAACCCGACCGGACGAAATCAGAGCCAGTCGTTCAGCATGATGCCGAAACCGAAGCGCTCGATCCGGTGGTTGTAGTCAATCAGGCTTTCTCCATAGCCGTTGTAATACTGGAAAAATCCCTTCAATGAATCCCCCATGGGGAAGCTGTAGCCAAACTCCACCGAAGTCTTGTTGTCGGACTCCAGGTTATTCCTGAGTTTCAGGGAGAAGGTGCGGTCCTCAGTCAGCTTGTATACCGCCAGATAGTCGGCATAGCCCAGATAGCTCTCAATATCCTCGTTATCGTCCTTGCTGGATTCCTTGATCCGGTACCAGGGCTGTACCACAAACAGCCATCGATCATAACTGTAAGCGGCGGACGCCATGATCCGGTTCCAGCTCCGGGAGCGGGGTTCAGACTGGCCGTTGGACTGGTGGTTGAAGCCAATGGTTACACCATTGAGTGTTCCCGGGCCGATCCGGTAATCGGTCTGATACCGGAAGAAGAGTTCCGGTTCGTAGTTGGTTTCCCGGAAGGGAGCAGACTCGTCCTGATTGTAGACCTGCCAGAAGGACTGCTGGGTGTAGCCGAACCAGAGGGTAGTACGTTTGTCGAGAATGCCCGTTAGCAGGGGAATCTTGAAACTGATCTGGTATTTGGCTTCTTCCCTGGCCAGTTCGTAGTCATAGCTGCTTGCGCCCAGACGGGGGCTGACCGGGTAGGGGTTGGGGTTCTTGACCCAGCTGATGGGCAGAATATAGGTGGGCCTGTGTCCCACAAAGCTGCCGGAGAAGGAAAACACTGCCTGCTCGGCGGCAATATACTGGTCCACAAAGGTGCGCATGATCCCGGCATCGGAATCTTCGGCATCGGTGGCCTCGGTCAGCTCCGATGTGCCCAGGGGCAGGACTGCTGTTTCCACCTGTTCCCTGGGCAGGTTCACGGTGTCGCCATTGCCGGCGCCGGTGCTGTTGCCAGGGTGATAGAGTTCGTCGTAACAGGCCAGGCGACGGACGCCGTTGGCAATTCCGCCGCAGTACTCGGCGCTGATCTGGTCGGCGGGGATCAGGTTTTCAGCGGATTCCTGGGCCCAGGCCAGGGTGCTGGCAAGAATCAGTCCGGTGGTGAGGCTGAAACGGGGGTGAATGGTCATCATGGCCGGTTTCCTTATGAGCTTCCGATGCTAAGCCAGGTGTTGGCTATACCATAGACCCAGACGCCGATCAGGGTGAGCGCCAGCAGGAAAAACAGAGTTTTGTGCAGGCGCCGGTCAGAGGCCTCTGCGGCAGCCACCCAGCGCAGATACATCAACCCGATAAAGCTCAGGAAAACCACCAGGCTGGCGGCAGCCGGGAGCAGCAGCCATGCCGGGTTGAGTCCGCTTTCGCTGTGCCGGGAGAACCAGGCCATGGAGCCCAGAAGCACCGCAAGAGCCGAGAATTCTGCCAGCAGCAGTGGCTTGCGTAGCGGGTGAGAAGGGCTGGGATCTGGCTGGGGCATATGGGGATTCCTGGAGGTCTGGACACTGGTGGCCACTATCCTAACCGCATTGGCATAAAAGTGCTTCAGGGAACCGGGAATGATCCAAAAAAATGGTTGAGATCAAAAGATGATTCCGGGGTTTGGTTTGTTTGCCCGGGTTCTGTCGCTATAATGCGGCGACTGACGATTATAACGCCCTAATGCGAGGTGCATTGTGAAGATGAAGAGAGTCCTGGCTATTGTACTGCTTGGTTTCGGTCTGACGGCCGGTTCCGCTCTGGCAAGTGTTGAAGATGAAATCCGTGCCCGGATTGAACCGGTAGGCACTGTCTGTGTCGAGGGTGATGACTGTGGCGCCGCGGCGGCACCGACTCAGGCTGCAAGCTCTGGCCCCCGTTCCGGCGAAGAAGTTTACAACGCTGTGTGCATGGCCTGTCACACCACTGGCGCTGCCGGGGCTCCTGTCAAAGGCGACAAGGATGCATGGGCACCACGCATTGGCAAGGGCATGGACACTCTGTTCACTCACGCACTGAGCGGCTTCAACGCCATGCCGGCAAAAGGCGGCTGTGCCAGCTGCCCGGATGAAGAAATTACCAGTGCCGTGGAATATATGGTTTCTGAAAGCAAGTAATCGCTTTTCCGAAACGGCGTAACGGCCCCCGCCATATGGGGGCCGTTTCCGTTACAGGCCCAGATCTCCGAGCAGGGCGCTCAGAGTGGCTTTCCCCTTTTTCTGGTTGGCTTCAACATCCAGATCCCCAAGCCCTTTCCAGGTCACATCTTCTTCCGGCAGCTCGTCCAGAAACCGGCTGGGGATGGTTTCGATCTTTTCCCCGTACTGTTTGCGGCTGGCGGCGTAGGTCAGGGTCAGGGTTTCCCGCGCCCGGGTGATACCCACATACATCAGGCGGCGCTCTTCTTCGATATTGCCTTCTTCAATGCTGGTCCGGTGGGGCAGTATTTCCTCTTCCAGACCCATAATGAAGACATGGGGAAATTCCAGACCCTTGGAGGCATGCAGGGTCAGCAGCTGGACCTTGTCGCTGTCGTCCTCGTCTTCCCGCTGTTCCATCATGTCCCGCAGAAGCAGGCGGGTGATGGCATCCTCAATGCCCATTTCATCGGCGGTACCCTTGTTGTCATCGAGCATGCGCTGGATGGACTCCACCAGATACCAGATATTTTCCATGCGTCGTTCCGCCTGCTTCGGGCTGCCGGAATGCTGGTGCAGCCATTCCTCGTACTCGATATCGGTAAACAGCTGCTTGATGACCGGAATCGGATCGTCACTGTACAGCCGTTCGCAGGTGGCCTGGATCCAGTGGGCGAAGCGGCGCAGGCGGTCCAGCCCCTTTTCGGTGACATGGGCTTCCGCCCCCATATCGCCCAGAGCCCGGAACAGGCTGACATCCCGGGAGCGGGCATAGTGACTGAGCTGCTCCAGAGTGCGTGGGCCGATTTCCCGGCGCGGCACGTTGACCACCCGCAGGAAGGCGGTGTCATCGTCCGGATTGATCAGCAGGCGAAGGTAGGACATGGCGTCCTTGATCTCGCTTTTCGAGAAAAAGGACTGGCCGCCGGAGATCCGGTAGGGAATCTGGTAGGCCTGCAGTTTCATTTCCAGCAGCCGGGCCTGGTGATTGCCCCGGTAGAGCACGGCAAAATCCTTGAAATCCAGGCCCTGGCGCAGCTTCAGGTCGAGAATTTCCGTGGCCACCCGCTCACTTTCAGCGTCTTCGTTGCGGCAGCGGATAATGCGGATTTCCTCACCGATGGTGTGCTCACTCCACAGGGCCTTTTCGAAGACGTGGGGGTTGTTGGCAATAACTGTGTTGGCGCTGCGCAGAATCCGGCCGGTGGAGCGGTAGTTCTGTTCCAGCTTGACGATGCGCAGGCTGGGAAAGTCTTCTTTCAGCTGGGCCAGGTTTTCCGGGCGGGCACCGCGCCAGGCGTAGATGGACTGGTCGTCGTCCCCCACCACGGTAAAGGCGGCCCGCTCCGCCACCAGCAGTTTCACCAGCTCGTACTGGCACAGGTTGGTGTCCTGGTACTCGTCCACCAGCATGTAGCGGATTTTCCGGCGCCATTTGGTGAGCACGTCCGGGTTGTTCCGGAACAGCTGCACCGGCAGCAGGATCAGGTCGTCAAAATCGACGGCGTTATAGGCTTTCAGGTATTCGTTGTAGCGTTTGTAGATGAGGGCGATGCGCTGCTCACGCTCATCGGCGGCCTTGCTGTAGGCTTCCGCCGGTCCGCGCATGGCATTCTTCCAGGAAGAAATGGTCATCTGGATATCGTTGAGCTCATCACCGGCATCGGCGCTGGCTTCCCGCATCATCAGATCCTGCAGCAGGGCCTTGGCATCCTCGGCATCAAAGATGGAAAAGCCGGGGTGGTAGCCCAGGTGGCTGTGCTCCTCCCGGATGATGTTCAGACCCAGGTTATGAAAAGTGGAAACAATCAGTCCCCGGGTCAGTTTGCGGTCGACAATCCGGCTGACCCTTTCTTTCATTTCCCGCGCCGCCTTGTTGGTGAAGGTGACGGCGGCGATATGGCGTCCGGGGATGCCCAGCTGTTCGATCAGGTAGGCGATCTTGCGGGTAATAACACTGGTTTTGCCACTGCCGGCACCGGCCAGTACCAGCAGCGGGCCGTCCGCATAGCGTACAGCTTCGTTTTGTCTGGGGTTGAGCTTGTTCACGAATAGAGAGCCAGCAGCAATGGAGCGGAATGAGAATGACAAACGTATGGTATATTCTACACCAGCGCGGCTTTCAGTACCCTGGCGCTCGGGTGACGAGTTCCGGCTGAGCACATCAGACTACACGCATATATGGATTCCGTTAAATGATATTGCCTCAGGAGATCACTACGCCGGGCCAGCTGCGCCTGCTGATCCTTGTCCCGGATTACGCGGATTTCCTCTGGCTGCGTGATTTCCTGAGCGGTGATCCGGATTTCAAGGCAGATGTCACCTGGTGCCCGGACCTGATCGACTGTGACGACCTGATTCGCAACGCCAGTTTTGATGTGGTGATCTGGGATTGCCTGTTCCATGGCGGCTCAGAAGCCACCTTTCTGCAATATCTGGCGGTGGCCAGCGGGGAAAAGCCGGTTCTTGCCCTCAGTTCGGAATCTGCGGACGACCGTGCTGCCGGCGTTCTGGCCAGCGGTGCCGCCGACTATCTGTCCCGCAACACCCTGGACCGCTGGAGCCTGCGCCGGGCCGTCAAAGGCCTGTGGTACCGGAGCCTTGTCGCCGAACCCATTCACGGCCAGCCCGGCGGCAACGTGGCCGCGGGTTTTATCAACCGGGACCTGTTTTTTGAACGGCTGCAGGAGGCTCTGGTGCGGGCGGAGCGCACCGGTGGCCGGCTGGCACTGCTGCACCTGAACCTGGATGAATTCCGCAGCATCAATGAATCTTTCGGTTATCAGAAAGCGGATCAGCTGATTATCCAGCTGGCCGAACGGCTGCGCCGGCAGCTGGGCCGGATGGACTCCCTGATGCGCATAGGCGGTGATGAGCTGGCCATTGTGATCGGGAAAATCGAGGACTCTCTGGATATTACCCGGGTGGTGCGCAAACTGCTGGAAGTTCTGGATCAGCCCCTGACCATCGACGGCAAGAGTATCGCCGTCAGTGCCAGTATAGGGGTATCTACTTACCCGGAGGCGGGGGCCAATGCCGACAACCTGATGCGCCGGGCCAACCGGGCCATGTTCGAAGCCAAGCGGGATGCCGG
>JBFHSI010000100.1:0-10825 GCA_041591245.1 Marinobacter sp. | reverse complement strand
TGGCCGGGCGGGTCATGCCGTCCTTGAGGTTGACGCCCTGTTCCAGCTGACGGACCGCCTCCCGGGTGATCTGGCCTTCCACCTGAACCCAGTAGGTTTTGGGCATTTTCCGGGACGGGGAGGCAATGCTGTGCTGCAGGCTGCCGTCGGAAGTCAGCAGCAGCAGGCCTTCGGAGTCATAATCCAGACGTCCGGCAGGGTAGACTCCGGGAATAGTGATCCAGTCGGCAAGGGTTTTTCGTTGGGTGCCCGAACGGGCGCTGGCTTCGTCGGTAAACTGACAGAGCACTTGAAAGGGTTTGTTGAACAGAATGAGTTCTGCCATTGCAGATAGAGTGTCCGGGAGTTATCGGGATTGGAGTTGAATGCTTAGCGCTGTAACTGTAACAGGCAAGCCCCCATGAGCGGTACCCGGAGAATCATGCTCCGGCAGCCGAAGCAGGCGCTTCAGGGGGAACAAGGTCGGGCATATAAGCAGAGGCATCCGCTGGGCGGATTCGTCTGCTTATATGATCAGAGACTGGCTCTGTGCCTTTGCTGGTCAGGCGTTCATGGCCTGGGGCGGGCGGTCTCCGGAGCCTGAGTCGCCGGCTTCCGTGGTGCGGGCTTCCTCTTTGCGGGTGTCTGCCGCTCCTGTGTCCTCTGTTGCCGGGACCGGGACAATGTTCACCGCATGGGTTCCCTTGTCACTGGGCTTCTTCTCGAAGGTTACCTCCTGGCCGGCTTTCAATGTCTTGTAGCCGTCCATCTGGACCGAAGAAAAATGGGCAAAAAGATCGTCACTGCAGCCATCTTCAATGATGAATCCGTACCCTTTGGCATTGTTGAACCACTTTACTTTGCCTCTTGGCATGATGAACTCCCCTGTTCTTTTGCTGTCACAGTTTGTTGTTGGAACTGAATGCCGACTGGGCCGGGTGTCTGGCCCTCCTTGGATAACATAAATGTCGCATATGTTTACAACATTTTACATTGTGTTTTCACTTTCGGCCAATCAGGGGGCAGAGTCAAGGCTGACGGGTGCCGGAATGTATGGTTGCAGCAGGGCCGGACGGGGTATCATGCGGGTATTGCCAGATTTCGCTCCCCTGGTTTCCGGTACTGCTTGAAAACAGGGGGAAAGACAACCACATTAAGACAAAGGCACCGATAAACCGGTTTGAAATGATGCGGACTATCGAAAATTCTCTACTAGTATTCAATCAGGGGGAGGGCGAACAACCGGGGCGACAGGATGACCTCAGTGTTGCTCCCGCGAAACCTGCTCTGAAGCGCCCGGCCCGATATCGGGTGGTGCTTCTGAACGATGACTACACGCCCATGGATTTTGTGGTAGATGTATTGATGAGATTCTTCGGAATGAACGAAGAGAAGGCGACGCAGGTGATGCTGCTCGTCCATACGCAAGGAAAGGCCGTATGCGGGGTATATACCCGGGATATCGCAGAAACCAAAGCAGCACAGGTGAATCAGTATTCCTCGGAATGCGAACATCCTCTCCTTTGTGAGATTGAACGTGCAGACTGAAAGACGTTGGGGTAGCCCATGCTGAGCAAAGATCTTGAAATTACGCTGAATACCGCCTTCAAAAATGCCCGTGACAAGCGTCATGAGTTCATGACCGTGGAGCATTTGTTGCTGGCCCTACTGGACAATGAGTCTGCGGTGGGTGTACTGAAAGCCTGCGGGGCAGATCTCAAGCAACTGCAGGAAGAGCTGGTGGAATTTGTGGACTCCACAACACCGCTGATTCCGAGCAACGATAACGACCGGGAAACCCAGCCGACGCTGGGCTTCCAGCGGGTACTGCAGCGGACTGTTTTCCATGTGCAGTCTTCCGGCAAGAAGGAGGTTACCGGTGCCAATGTTCTGGTGGCCATCTTCAGCGAGCAGGAAAGCCAGGCTGTTTATGTACTGAAAAAGCAGAATGTTGCCCGTATTGACGTGGTTAACTATGTCTCCCATGGTATTTCCCGGGTCCAGGGCGCGGAAGACCAGGAGAGCCACGACCAGCTGGCATCGGAAGAGGGTGGGGAAGAAAGCAGCCATTCCCGGCCGCTGGAAACCTATGCCACCAACCTGAACGAGCAGGCCCGTCTGGGGCGGATCGATCCGCTGATCGGCCGTGAGCATGAAGTCGAGCGGGTGGTGCAGATTCTGGTTCGCCGGCGCAAGAACAACCCCCTGCTGGTGGGTGAGGCCGGTGTCGGTAAAACCGCCATCGCGGAAGGTCTGGCCCGGCGCATTGTGGACGGACAGGTTCCGGAGATTATTTCGGATGCGGTGGTCTACTCCCTGGATCTTGGGGCACTGCTGGCCGGTACCAAATATCGCGGCGATTTCGAGAAGAGGCTCAAGGGCCTGTTGTCAGAGCTGAAAAAAGAGAAACGGGCGATCCTGTTTATTGACGAGATTCATACCATTATCGGTGCGGGCTCCGCTTCCGGTGGGGTGATGGATGCCTCCAACCTGCTCAAGCCCATGCTCAGTTCCGGTGAAATCCGCTGCATTGGCTCAACCACTTTCCAGGAATTCCGCGGAATTTTCGAGAAGGACAGTGCGCTGGCCAGGCGGTTCCAGAAGATTGATGTCAATGAACCCAGTGTCGAGGATACCTACGAGATCCTGAAGGGGCTCAAGCCCAGCTTCGAACAGCATCATGATCTGAAGTATTCAGACCGGGCCCTGCGTGTGGCTGCGGAACTGGCGGATCGCTACATCACAGACCGGCATCTGCCGGACAAGGCCATCGATGTTATCGATGAGGCCGGTGCCCGTCAGCGGCTGCAACCGGAAGACAAACGCAAGAAATCCATTGAGGTGTCCGATATCGAGGACATAGTGGCCAGTATTGCCCGTATTCCGCCGAAGAATGTATCCAGCAGTGACAAGGATCTGCTCCGGAATCTGGAACGTGACCTGAAAATGGTGGTGTTTGGTCAGGACCGGGCGATTGAGTCACTGGCGACAGCCATCAAGCTGGCGCGGGCCGGCCTGAAGGCACCGGAAAAACCGGAAGGTGCTTTCCTCTTTGCCGGTCCTACCGGTGTCGGCAAGACCGAAGTCACCCGTCAGCTGGCCAAGGTGCTGGGCATTGAACTGGTGCGCTTTGACATGTCCGAGTATATGGAGCGGCACACAGTCTCACGCCTGATTGGCGCACCTCCCGGATATGTGGGGTATGACCAGGGTGGCCTGCTGACCGAGGCGGTGAACAAGCATCCCCATTGTGTGCTGTTGCTGGATGAAATTGAAAAGGCGCATCCGGAAGTATTCAACCTGCTGCTGCAGGTCATGGATCACGGTACCCTGACCGACAATAACGGACGCAAGGCGGATTTCCGTCATGTGATTCTGGTGATGACCACCAATGCTGGGGCGGAAAGCATGGCTCGACGCTCCATCGGCTTTAACGAGCAGGATCACAGTACCGATGGCATGGAGGTGATCACCAAAACCTTTACCCCGGAATTCCGTAACCGCCTGGATGGTATTATCCAGTTTGGCGATCTGCACATGGATACCATCACCCATGTGGTGGACAAGTTCCTCACCGAGCTGCAGGCCCAGCTGGATGAAAAACATGTGGTACTGCATGTGGATGAGGCGGCGAAATCCTGGCTGGCAGAGAAGGGCTACGACGTCACCATGGGTGCCCGTCCCATGTCCCGTCTGATCCAGGACAAGATCAAGCGGCCTCTGGCAGAGCAGATCCTGTTCGGGCGTCTTTCGGAAAAAGGTGGGGACGTATTTATCCGCCTGCAGGGAGACGAACTGGTTTTCGACTATGAGGATGAGCCTGCGGCCGAGGCTTTATAGATCGGTCGTCACCAGTAAAACCGCTGTGTATTGTGCATGGCGGTTTTTTTTGCCTGCTGGAAATGGACTTTGGCACCATGAAAAAAGCCCCGTAACCGGGGCTCTCTTCAGATGTCAGTCAGCCTTAACGGGCGCGATAGACAATGCGGCCCTTGCTCAGGTCGTAGGGGGTAAGCTCAACCTTGACCTTGTCGCCGGTCAGGATGCGGATGTAGTTCTTGCGCATCTTTCCGGAAATATGGGCCGTCACCACGTGACCGTTGCTGAGTTCAACACGGAACATGGTATTTGGAAGGGTGTCGATAATAACGCCTTCCATTTCAATGACATCTGATTTTGCCATTCAGTAGAAACCTCGTTTTGAATGTACTTCTCTTGATTTTAAATTGCGCAATTCTGCCTGATTTATTGCCGTTTGGCAAAAATCAGTTTGCATCCATGATTTGCCATCGGTTTTTACGGAGTGCTTCTATGGGCTGGAACCGGGTTTTGTAATTCATTTTCCGGCATTCCCGGATCCAGTACCCAAGGTACAGGTGCGGCAGCTTCCTGCGCCGTGCTTCCTGTATCTGCCAGAGAACCGCCAGGGTTCCGAGGCTTCTGCCTTCAAAGTCCGGATTATACGCGGTGTAAATTGCGGACAGGCCGTCATCCAGTATATCTATGGCGGCCAGGGCGATCAGTTCATCCTGTAACCGGATCTTGAGAAACCAGGAATCGGTGGCACCGTCCACCAGAAATGAGGTGAACTGTTCCCGGGACGGAGGATACATGTCGCCGTCCCTGTGCCTCTGTTCGATATAGTCTGCATACAGCTGGTAGTCCTGCTCGGAGAAACTGGCCGGCTCCAGGCTGAACTGCAGGTCTGAATTTTTTCTGAGTATCCGTCTCTGGCTCCGGTTTGCGGCGAACTCATCTACCCGGACCCGGACCGGTACGCAGGCGTCACACTGTTCACAGTGGGGGCGGTAATAGTGGGAGCCACTGCGGCGAAATCCCAGAGCGGTCAACTGGCTGTACAGTTTCTTGTCTATGGTGGCCCTGGGGTCCACAAACATGGTTGTGGCGTCCCGGTCGGGGAGGTAGCTGCAGTCGTGGGGTGGTGTTGCAAAGAATACCAGCGTCCTGAGATTGCTCATCTATTCCTCCGGCCCGCGCCAGTGCCAATGGAATGCCCAGTCATTCCGTTTCGGGGGCTGATCCACACACTCCCTGAGTATAGATAAGAATTCATCCCTGGGGATGGTGCGGGCGCCCATGGTGAGCAGGTGAGAGCTCTCAACCTGGCAGTCCATAATGCGGTAGCCCCACTCCCTGAGCTGGTTTGCCAGGTGCACCATCAGCACCTTGGAGGCATTGGTTTCCAGGGAAAACATGGACTCCCCGAAAAAACACTGGCCCATGGCAATGCCGTACATTCCGCCCGCCAGTTCATTGCTCTGAGTGTTCCAGATTTCGATGGAGTGGGCGACGCCCATGCGGTGCAGCTCGGAATATCCGGTGATTACATCATCGGTAATCCAGGTGCCCTCGGCACGGGTATTGGCGCACAGGCGGATGATTCGCCCGAAGGCCTGGTCTGCTGTTACCCGGAATCTGTGGCTGTTCAGGGTTCTGCGCAGACTTTTCGAGATATGGATTTCGCCGGGGAAAAGTACGCAGCGGGGATCCGGTGACCACCACAGGATCGGCTGATCGTCACTGTACCAGGGGAAAATGCCGTTCCTGTAGGCAAGAATCAGACGTTCAGTGGACAGGTCACCCCCCAGCGCCAGCAGCCCGTCCGGATCTTCCAGCGCCTCATGGGCCGGGGGAAACCAGAGCTGATCCGGATCGAGCCAGGGTAGTGATGTCATTCTGTTAGCGGTCAGTCCTGTTGATCAAGGAATTTTTCGGCATCCAGTGCCGCCATGCATCCGAAACCGGCAGAGGTAACGGCCTGGCGGTAGACATGGTCGGCCACATCGCCGGCGGCGAACACGCCCGGAATGCTGGTTTGGGTGGCCATGCCCTCAAGCCCTGAGCGGATGGTGAGGTACCCGTTATTCATCTCCAGCTGGCCTTCAAACAGACTGGTGTTGGGTTTGTGGCCAATGGCGATAAAGACGCCGGCCAGATCGATCTCCCGGGTGGAGCCGTCTTCGGTGCTTTTGATGCGCATGCCGGTAACGCCGGTGTCGTCGCCCAGGACTTCATCCAGAGTGTGGTTCCAGACAATGTTGACGTTGCCGTTCTTGGCTTTCTCGAACAGCTTGTCCTGCAGAATCTTTTCCGAGCGCAGGCTGTCACGGCGATGCACCAGGGTAACTTCGTCTGCAATGTTGGACAGGTACAGAGCTTCCTCGACTGCGGTATTGCCGCCGCCAATCACTGCCACTTTCTGCTTGCGGTAGAAGAATCCGTCACAGGTAGCGCAGGCGGACACGCCTTTGCCCTTGAATTTTTCTTCGGACTCCAGGCACAGATACATGGCGGACGCGCCGGTGGCGATGATCAGGGCGTCGCAGGTGTATTCGCCACTGTCACCCTTGAGCCGGAACGGCCGGCTGCTCAGGTCTGTTTCATTGATGGTGTCATAGACAATGTTGGTGTCGAAGCGTTCTGCGTGCTTCTGCATCCGCTGCATCAGTTCCGGGCCCTGGACGCCGTCGTTGTCGCCGGGCCAGTTGTCCACATCGGTGGTGGTGGTGAGCTGGCCACCCACTTCAATGCCGGTGATCAGGGTGGGGTTCAGGTTGGCACGGGCTGCGTAAACGGCAGCTGTATAACCGGCAGGACCGGAGCCCAGAATGATCAGGCGGGAATGTTGGGTTTTGCTCATGACTGTGTCTCTCACTGAAATACGGTTGGGATATCCGCCACTGGAAGATGGGCTGGAAGGCTATCACGAAAGCTGCGGTTATCCATTGGTTTCG
Organism: Marinobacter sp.; assembly: GCA_041591245.1. Taxonomy (GTDB): domain Bacteria; phylum Pseudomonadota; class Gammaproteobacteria; order Pseudomonadales; family Oleiphilaceae; genus Marinobacter. Next base: position 4,091 of record JBFHSI010000100.1, on the reverse strand, counting down.
GTCAATTGTATCAATAGTATCTGGTTATTCACCCAAGAACGGGTACGGAACTGAGGAGTGTTCTCACCCGTTCGGCACTCTTGCTGGTTTCACCCTGTTCCAGACGGTGGCCGGCAATGGCAGGCAGTACCATCTGTATGTCGTCGGGCAGCACGTGGTGACGTCCGCTCATCATGGCCCAGGCTTTGGCTGCCCGCAGTAACCCGAGTCCGGCCCGGGGGGACAGACCATACAGAAGGCCGGGCATATGGCGGCTCTGCTCCAGCAGGCGCTGGACATAGTCCAGCAATGCCGGGCTGGCGCTGACCCGGTCTACCCCCTGTTGCAGAACCGAGAGTCTGTCCTGGCCCAGCAGGGGCTCGAGCTTGCTGATCAGGACCCGTCGGTCTTCACCTTCCAGCAGTTCCCGCTCTGCGGCCGGTGCCGGGTAGCCCAGCTGCAGGCGCATAAGGAAGCGGTCAAGCTGGGACTCCGGCAGCGGGTAGGTGCCGTCCTGATCGACCGGGTTCTGGGTTGCTATGACAAAAAATGGCCGGGGCAGGGGCCGGGTTTCGCCTTCAATAGAAACCTGGCCTTCTTCCATGGCTTCCAGTAAAGCACTCTGGGTGCGGGGTGACGCCCGGTTGATTTCGTCGGCCAGTACCATCTGGGAAAATATAGGCCCCGGGTGGAAGACCAGATTGCCGGCTTCACGGGAATAGACCGAATATCCCAGTACGTCGGCAGGCAGCAGATCGCTGGTAAACTGGATGCGCTGAAAGCTCAGGCCCATGACCTTTGCCAGAGCGTGGGACAGGGTGGTCTTGCCCATGCCCGGAATATCTTCAATCAGCAGGTGCCCTTTGGCCAGCACGCAGCAAAGGGCCAGTCGGATCTGGGTTTCCTTGCCCAGGAGTATCTGGCTGAGTTCGTTGACAGCCGTGTCGATCAGTTTTTTCATGAAGGCTCAGTCTATTACCCGTTTGGTGATGTCCCCATAGGCGTCGATCCGGCGGTCTCTCAGATATGGCCAGATACGCCTGACGGACTCGCTGCGGGTCAGGTCCAGGGTTGCCTGAAGTACGCATTCGCTGCCGTCATCGGCCCGGGCCAGGAATTCACCCTGGGGGCCGCAGACAAAACTGTTGCCCCAGAACCGGATGCCGTCGGTCTGTCCCGACGGATCCGCTTCGGTGCCGGTGCGGTTGGGGGCAATGACCGGCAGGTTGTTGGCGACGGCATGGCCCCGCTGCACGGTTACCCAGGCTTCCAGCTGCCGGGCCTGTTCCTCGGCAGTGTCGGTGATGTCCCAGCCTATGGCGGTGGGGTAGATCAGCATATCGGCACCGGCCAGGGCCATGAGCCGTGCCGCCTCCGGATACCATTGATCCCAGCATACCAGCACGCCAAGCTTGCCTACGGAAGTCTGGATCGGGCTGAATCCGCTGTGGCCCTCATTGAAGCGGGCATCGCCGGGGGTGAAGTAGAATTTCTCGTAGAAGCCCGGGTCGTCGGGAATGTGCATCTTGCGGTACAGGCCGGCCAGGGAGCCGTCCTTTTCAAAGACCACTGCGGTGTTGTGATAGACACCGTTCATGCGACGTTCGAAGAGGGAGCCGACCAGGACTATGCCCAGTTCCCGGGCCAGGTCCGACAGCCGCTGGCTGGTGGGGCCGGGGATGGGCTCAGCCAGTTCAAACACGGCGGTGTCTTCGGTCTGGCAGAAATACAGGGTAGCGTGAAGTTCCTGCAGAACCACCAGTTCCGCTCCGTTGGCTGCAGCTTCCCGGACCAGTTTTTCCGTGCGCGCCAGGCTGACCGCCTTGTCATCACTGCAGGTCTGCTGGATGGCTGCGATATTGAGCAGGGTGTGAGGTGTTGATGTCACAGGGTAATCACTCCTTCCGGAAGCTGCATGGTTACACAGTGCAGGCTGCCATGCTGGTATATCAGCGGGCGGCAGTTAATGGGAATGATCTCCCGGTCCGGAAAAATATCCTGGATGACGGCGATGGCGTCTTTATCCTGGGCAACGCCGTAGATGGGCAGCAGAATCGCGCCATTGATGATCAGGAAGTTGGCGTAGGTGGCTGGCAGGCGCTCGCCGTCTTCATCGAATACCGGGTCCGGCCAGGGCAGAGGAGTGAGCCGGTACGGGGTACCGTTGATCTGCCGGAAATTGTGCAGGTCCTCTTCCATGGTGGCCAGGGCACTGTAGTGCTCATCGGCAACATCCGGACAGGATACATAGCAGATGTGTTCCGGTGAGCAGAAGCGGGCAAGGGTGTCTATATGGCTGTCGGTATCGTCTCCGGCCAGGTAGCCGTGATCCAGCCAGAGAATACGATTGGCTCCCAGCAGAACCGACAGACGCTGCTCAATGGCGTTGCGGTCCAGAGCCGGATTTCGTCCGGGTGACAGCAGGCACTCACTGGTGGTGAGCAGGGTGCCCAGGCCGTCGGATTCGATGGAGCCGCCTTCAAGGATAAAATCGATGGATTCCAGTTCTGTATTGCCAAAGACGCCGGCCTCGGTGATACAGCGGTTGAGGGCATTGTCCTTGCTCCAGGGAAACTTGTCTCCCCAGGCATTGAAATGGAAATCCAGAAGCCTTGGTTTGCCGTCATCCAGAACCGTGAGCGGGCCATGGTCCCGGGCCCAGGTGTCATCGGCGGGTGCGGTGACGGCGACAACCCGGCCCGGCAGCTGATGTTGCCGGGCAAATCCGTTCAGCTCCTGCTCCAGTTCCTGTAACCGGGTCTGGGATTCACAGCTGATCAGCAGGTGCTCGAAGCGGAGTACGGACCTGGCGATTTCGGTAAATACCGGCTCCACCTGGTCGATCATGTCGGCCCAATCGGTTCCCGAATGGGGCCAGGTCAGCATTACGGCACTTTGTGGGGCCCACTCGGCGGGCAGCACGCGTCTGGATGTCACTGGAAAGCCACCTTAGAAAGTCGCGAAAGCCGCCATTCTAACCAACCGGCGGCCCGTCGTCAGGACATGTACCGGGTATTTTTCAGCAATGGCCCGGAAGCGCTGCGGATGATCAGTGCTGGCGCTTGAGGACGGTATGAATGACCCGGTCGTTTTCGAAGTACACGATAAAGTTCTGGTAGTGCCATTGGGTGATGGGGGGATAGCCTACCGGCCCCTGGATTTCCAACGGCTGGCCCCAGCCAGAGCGCACGGAAGACTGGGTAGCCCCCGCGTGTGGATAGCTTGTCTGGTTCCGGTCGGCCTGTTGCCCAACAGGTACACTGAGCTCTTCCGCCAAGGCTCCGGTGGCGGGAGCCAGCGCGCAGGTTGCGGTCAGGGCCAGTGCACCAAACAGGGGTCTGATTTTCTTCATTGATCAATCTCCATTAATGCAGGTCCTTTCGGAACTCCTCCGGCGGGACATGGATAAAGCGTAATTTCCGGAAAAGGCGAACAAAAAGCCAGCCATTTTTTCCAGTTTACCCTTTTTGGCGCTGGCGAATTTGCCACCGCATCACATGTCTTGCGATCTGTTGGCGATCACCCTCCTGAATGCTGATGAATTCCGTACGAACCCTTGTGGCTCCTGTACCATCAGGCTCCGTCACTATGACCCGGGCAACGGCCTGGGGTTGAAAAAGTTCTGGTGGCAGGGTCATGCGGATGGCCAGGAGATCGTCTTTACTCCCGGCCGACCCGGGGGCCGACCCCGCGCGGCTGGTTCAGCACGCGCGCATCGCGCGGCTCGCCTCCTACGTCTCGCCGATCGCGCTCTACAGCGACGGGGCGGCGCTGGTGCTGGATCCGTTCCGCAAGACGACGCGCTCCTTGATCCTGATGGGGCCGCTCGAGCGCATCTCGCTCGGGCGCTTCGAGCGCCCGCTGCCGCTCGGCCAGTCCGTCCTGGTGGTGACGCCGCACCTGGTCTCGCTCGTGGCGCTGACCCTCGCGTGCTTCGGGATCTGCTACGCCGCCTTCCTGCGGCAGGAGATCCGCTCGACCTGAGCGGGGTGGCGCCGGGGGCGATCGGGTCGTATACTCGGCTGCCGTGGCCGGCCGCCGCGTCGAGACCGCACCCGCGCTGCTGGCGCGACTCGAGCGCCTGAAGGCCGCCTACGGCGGCGGGGCCGGGG
>JBFHSI010000099.1:0-10825 GCA_041591245.1 Marinobacter sp. | reverse complement strand
GGTGAACGGCGTGAACCCCGGCCATTTTCAGGGCATCTACTCGATCACCAAGGCGGCGGTCATTTCCATGACCAAATCCTTCGCCATGGAGCTGGGCCAGCAGAACATCCGGGTGAATGCGCTTTTGCCGGGCCTGACCGACACCAAGTTCGCCAGCGCCCTGACCACCAACGAAGCCATCAAGAAGCAGGCCATGGCCCATATTCCCATGAAGCGGGTGGCAGACCCCGGGGAAATGGCCGGCACTGTACTGTATCTGGTTTCCGGGGCTTCCAGCTACACCACCGGAGCCTGCATCAATGCCGATGGTGGCTACCTGACGGTTTGACCTCTCCCTGGTCCGGGTGCAGCTTCCTGCGTCCGGACATCTCCTGCATCAAAGTCTGCTGGTAATAGGATTCCGTACTCTTTAGTATCCGCTGTTCACCCGAGTGTTTTGTATGCAACCTCTTGTCTTTCCACGCAGTGGCAGTTGGAACCGGACTGTCAGACAAGGAGATACCATGGCACCTGTCAAGCCTGCGCGCCTGCGTCAGCTGGTTTTCGGATTCTATATGTCCGGGATGATGTCTTTTCTGATGTCCGGAGTGATCACCCTGATCAATACCGGCATGGACAAGCAGTTCCCTGGCCGCTGGTTGGCTGCCTGGGTGGTGGCCTGGACGGTGGCCTTTCCTCTGGTCACCTTTCTGGCCCCCATTGCGGTAAAGCTGACGGAAATATCCCTGAGGCGCTGGATGCCCTGACTCCGGAAGCGCCTCAGTCAGGACTACTGAATGGAGCGGTTACTGGCGGAACCGGATTCCGCCCGTGAAATGGCGGTTCCTGTGGGCGGTTTGAAATGCAGTGAATACAGGATGCGGTCAAGCACAGACTGGCCGTTCCAGGCCGGATCATTGTTGACCATGCCCACCACCGCCCAGGTGGTATCGTTTTCATCCCGGGTGAAGCCGGCAATGGAGCGGACGTGGTCCAGGGAGCCGGTCTTGATACGCCCGGCCCCGGCCATGCCGGTGTTGCGCAGGCGCCGGGCCATGGTTCCGTCCATGGCGATAATGGGCATGGAGGCCATAAGGTCCGGGGCGAACGGGCTGCTCCAGGCGTGCTGCAGCAACTCCACACCCTGGCGGGCCGTAATCCGGCCGTGGCGGCTGAGTCCGGCACCGTTATCAATCACCATGCCTTCGGTATCAATACCTTTTTTCTCCAGCCACTCGTAGATCACCCGGATTCCGGCGACCCGGTCGTCATTTTCGTTTTCCAGCCGGTTTTCCGCACCAATGTTCAGAAGCATCTGGCGCGCCATGACATTGCTGCTCCACTTGTTGATGTCCCGGACCATGGTGACCAGGTCCGGTGAGGTGGTGCTGGTCAGCAGGCGGGCATCTTCCGGGGTAATACCGGTGATGCTGGCGCCGGTCAGGGTAACGCCGGTCTGGGACAGAACCGAGCGGATCAGGGCTGCGGTGTAATGCTCATGGGGCAACAGGGACAGGTAGCGGGTACTGCGACAGCCTTCCGGCAGCTCACCGGTAACTCTCACGGTAACCTGACCGTCCTCATGGAAAACCGGTGTCCATTCGAAGCTCTTGCGCCCGGGGCAGGGGGCCTCGGGGATGGCGGTGACCCGGTTATCGATCTGTACCTCATCCAGTGCCGGTGTGCTCCAGGCCTGGGTGCCCCGTTCATCGGCCCGTATCTGGAACTGCAGCAGGTTGAGGTTGGTCAGGTAGGCCGACGGTTCCACCAGAAACGGCGCATAGGGGTTGTTGCCATTGTCCTTGAATTCGGGGAAGCCGCCATCGACCCTGAAGTAACTGCCATCCAGTACCAGCAGGCCGTCAATGGTATTGATGCCCATACTGTGCAGTTCACCCAGGGTCGCCCAGAGTCTTTCCCGGGTCAGCTTGGGGTCGCCGGCAAAGCGGACATAAAGGTTGCCCTTCAGGGTATCGCCCACCAGTTCGCCATCGGTAAGAAAGCGGGTGGTCCAGTGATGGTTGGGGCCGAGAATTTCCAGTGCCGCGTAGGTGGTGACCAGCTTCATGATGGAGCCGGGGCTCATCTGTTCATCGGCGTTGATGAACTGGGGGATACCCGGGCCGTCCAGGGGAATGGCCGCCATCCCCAGGGCATGCTCGTCATGGAGAATTTTTTCGGCATGGGTCCGCATCTGTTTGCTCCAGACACGGCTGGAAGAAAACCCGGAATCTTCCCCGGCCTGGGCCGAAGGGGCGGTTAATGCGAATGACAGGCTGGCCGCAAGGGCAAGAGTCCGGAAGGCGGAGCCCGTCTGCCGGTTGGAATGAGCGCGTCGCATACCCGGAATCACCCTGGTTGGCCGTTTAATGAATAGTATTCCCCAACAATAGCTGATCTTTGCCCGGTGTACTATGCAGAAATGTTATACACAAGATTAAAAAGTGGCAGTAGAGGTGTTGTTTGTATTGAGATTTTGTGACGCCGTGTAAGCGGCCTTTTGAATCATGGAGTTAGCGCTGGCTGTCGGTTTTCCCTGTGTCAATGGCTCCGATTGCTGTTTTTGCCGGGGGATTGGCGGCGCCTGAGTCATGGATTAGCAGGTAAAAAAGGCGTCTCCTGTGGATACCTGTGCGTCATAACAACAGGAGAGCATAATGCCCCGTATGTCAGCGGGACTATAATCTCCATAACTATCTTACCCAAACAAGGTCAGTTTATGCCCAACCTGCTTGTCCATAATGTGAATGTGCTCGGCTCCGTTGCCTCATCCTTTCTGACGGCATGGCGTGGCTGTGTGGTAGTGGCGCGGGCGGAGCAGCCGGAGCTGCCAATTATCCTGTACGATTTTGAGGGCTGCCCCTTCTGCCGGCGGGTACGTGAGGCCTTGTCGGCGCTGCATCTGGATGTGGAAATCCGGCCCTGTCCCAAGGGTGGCCGACGGTTCCGGCCGGAGGCGGAAGGTATCGGCGGCAGACAGCAATTCCCCCTGCTGGTGGACCGGAATACCGACACGGTGCTGTATGAGTCCAGGGCCATTGTGACCTATCTGTTCCGGGAATATGCCGATCGCTCTGTGCCCAGATATTATCAGGGCAAACCCTGGCAACCGGCCCTGGGTGCTGTGGCCATGGGTGTCCGGGGGCTGCACGGAATGCGGGCAACCCCCGGCAAACTGCCGGAACAGCCGCTGCACCTGTGGAGCTTTGAGGGCAGTCCCTATTCCCGTCTGGTCCGGGAAAAACTGTGTGAACTGGAAATTCCCTATACCCTGCACAACCTGGGCAAGGAGCACTGGTCCGAGATAGGCCCGGCCGTGCAAAGGATCAAGCCCGGACCCTATACTCCGATTCCCGGGGGTAAACGGGACCGGTTTTTCCAGGCCCACAAACGGGTTCAGGTTCCCTATCTTGAGGACCCCAATACCGGCGAGGGCCTGTTCGAGTCTCGGGCAATTCTGAAGTATCTGGACAGACATTACCGGGGCTGAAGCGGCTGGAGACGGAGCCGGGAACTCTGGTTCTTCCGGGGGCGGGCGGGTATTATCGGCGCCGACACATGTCTCGCTCCGCCATAACCAGGAGAATTGCAAATGTATACCGGCCGGTGCCTGTGCGGCGATGTTACCTTTGAATATGATGGCCCTCTGGGCCCGGTTTCCCTCTGTCACTGCAGCCAGTGCCGGCGTACCCACGGCAGCGCCTTTTCCGCCAGTGCTCCGGTGCAGCGGGTGCGCTTCCGGATCCTTTCCGGTGACGAACGGGTTACTGAATTTGAATCCGGCCCGGGCAAGTACCGGGCGTTCTGCAACCGTTGTGGCAGCCAGTTATATAGCCGGGTGGATGCCATTCCGGGCATTCTCCGGTTGCGGCTTGGGGTGATCAACGAGCCCCTGGGCAAGGCCCCGTCGGCGCACATCTACGTGGGCTCCAAATCCAACTGGTTCGAGATTACCGACGATATTCCCCAGTACGAGAAAACCCAGCGCACCAACGATCCCCACTGACCCTGTAGCCCTTGATAGTTACAGTCATGGGTTGGTGCTGCTGCAATATATATTTCCTTCTATCAAATGATAAGCATTCGCATTAACATGTCTGCTGTTGGTAGCCGGTCCGGGAGCGGTGACAGAGTCATCCCCGGCCTGGCTGAGCAGAGGGCGGGACAGTATCCCGCCACATCTACGGACAGGGAGGAAAACGCGATGACACCTGAACAGGAAATGCTGGGAGGGGTGAAGATAGCGGCGGTGGCCGGCCTGGTTATTGCGCTGATTGCGACCGGTCTGGTACTGGCTCTGGGAGCGGGTGTCTGAGCTCATTCAGGCGGCTTTTCCTGTAGATGCCGCAGGTGCCGCAATAACCGCCGTCCGGCAGCAGGTAATTCAGGCAGCATCCCCGACGCTGGGGAATCGCGCACTGCCGGTCATTGAAGGTTGCCGGAATCCAGTCTATGAAGCGGCTGGCATCGCAGGCAAATGCCTCCAGCCACTCCTGCGCCATGGTGCACACCCACTGGGCGTCGGCCTTGTCCCACACGGCTGAAAAGGGCGCTCCCAGGCCCAGGCCAATACTGCTCCAGTAAGCCCCGGGGCTGACCCCCAGCTCCTGTCTGAACACCGGATACCAGGCACTCACCAGCTCCGCCATTCCCTCCACAAAACCCGTCACATCCCGGGCTTCTCCGGTGGATGCGTGAAACCACCTGGATGCCAGGCCACTGGCCTGGGCCGGCCCCAGAAAAATCCTGTGGGGATCCGGCAGGGGAGCCTGGCCGCGGCAGAACAGCTGCAGGGTCAGCGGGCCGATAACGGACAGGGCCAGATCCTGCTGGACAAGACTGAGATGGGCCCGAAGGTTCCGGCCCTGGCTGGAAGTCGGGTAGTCCTGCTCAAGCCTTTGCCGGAGCCGGTCAGGCTGCTCCAGGCACTGGGCCAGGGACAGCGATTCCTGCGGCTCGCCCGGTGCACAGGTGGCGGGGGCTCCGGCGAGCACTGTGTCCCGGTCCAGGCCAGCATCGGCGAGCAGCTGCCGGTAGCGGCCCGGCCAGTTGGCCAGAGGCTGCTCAGGTCCGGCCATGTCGGGTCATCCCCCACAGGAAATAGAGTCCTCCCACCAGTGCCGCCAGCAGGCCTGCCGGCAGCTGGCCGGGGAAGATGACAACCCGGGACAGATAGTCAGCCAGCGCCAGCAACAGACCTCCGGCCAGGGCTGCAGTCAGCAGCTGGCGTCCGGCAGTCGGCTGTCCCAGCACCCTTGCCAGATGGGGCGCCATCAGCCCGACGAAACTCAGAGGGCCGATGACCACCGTGGCTGAGGCGGTCAGTATGGCGGCCAGCACCAACAACCCGAGCCTGGTCCGGGCAACCGGAAGGCCCAGGGATGAGGCCAGGGTGTCCCCCAGGGGCAGGATGGTCAGGGGCCGGATAACCAGAATCAGGCCGGTGCAGACCAGCACCACCACGCCGAGCAGGGCCAGGGCCTCGGATTCCGAGACCAGCCAGGTGGAGCCGTACATCCAGCTCAGCAGTTGTGCGGCCTGGCTGCCACCGGAAGCCATCAGCAGACGCAGGCCGGAATCCATGAATACATACAGGGCCATGCCTCCTAGCAACAGCTGATTGCCGGCGAAGCCATGGCGGCGGGACAGCATGATCAGCAGCCACAGGGCGGCGCCGGCGCCCACAGTGGCGGCTGCCAGCTGGCCGCCACGGGCAATGTCCATACCGGACAGAACCACCAGCACCATGGCCAGTGCGGCGCCCCCGCTGATGCCCAGCATTTCCGGACTGGCCATGGCATTGCCGGTCATGCGCTGGATCAGGGTTCCCGCCAGTCCCAGAGCCACACCGGCCAGGGTCGCGGCCAGCAGCCTGGGGCCGCGCCAGGTCCAGGCCTGATCCCAGTGGCTGAGGGGCGTCCAGCTCCAGTGCTGGAGACCGGGAGACCAGCCCATGGAAATGGCACAGGTCAGGGCCAGCAGGGTGATGAGCACGGCAGCGGTGATCCACAGGGACCTGCGGGTGCCGGGGAGGCTGGCAGGCCCCGGGGCCTGGACCGGCATGTGGCGGTCATTGCGGAACCCCCTGAGGGCCATAAGAATCACCGGGCCACCGATCAGGGCGGTGGTGGTTCCCGTGGGCACCAGGGCACCGTTACCCCAGGTAGAAGCCCACTGGGCCAGGGTGTCCGCCAGCAACAGCAGGGCGCCCCCCAGCAGCGTGCTCCACAGCATCCGTTGCCCGGAGGTGCGGGCTCCCAGCAGCCGGGCCAGCACCGGTGCTGCCAGACCGATAAAGGCAATAACACCGACACGGCTGACCACCGTGGCGCTCATAAGGACCACAAGGGCCAGAGCCAGCATCCGCATCAGCCCGGTGCGTACGCCCAGAGCACTGGCCGAGGCCTGCCCCAGTTGCAGAAGCTGGAGCGGTCGCATCAGCAGTGCCAGGGCCAGGCCCAGAACCAGGATACGGGGGGCCAGATCCAGGAAACTGCCCCAGCCGTTCTGGACCAGGGAGCCGGCACCCCAGATAAACAGGTTGCCCAGCCACTCTCCTTTGAGCAGCAGGAAGGCCATGTTCACGGCCCCCATGAAAAAGGTAATTACCAGGCCCGCAAGAATAACTGACACCGGGGAGAACCCCAGACGCCAGGTCAGTGCCAGCACCAGGCCAATGGCCAGCAGGCCCCCGCAAAGGGCCGCCAGGTCCGGGCTGAACGCCAGTATTGCTGGCACAAACAGGGTAGCGACGGTGATGCCGAACTGGGCCCCGGCTTCAACCCCCAGAGTGCTGGGCGACGCCAGGGGGTTGCCCAGAACCTGCTGGGTCACTGTGCCGGCAAGGCCGAGGCCGCAGCCGATCAGCACCGCCATGGCCAGCCGGGGCGCCCAGCTGAAATGGGCCAGCACCGATGTGTAATTGTCCGCATCAAAACTCCAGAATGCGGAAACCAGGGTCACCGGGTCCAGTTGTGTCAGCCAGGGAAGGGTGCTGGCGGCCAGACTTGCCAGCCACAACAGGGCGGCCACCAGTATCAGCTTGCCGGGCAGGGCTGCAGGTCGGGTATCAGTGCACATTGTTGCTGCCACCCTGTATCAGTGCGTCCGCAAGCTGTGTCGCCAGACGCTGGACAGACAGCACGCCCCCGAACGGCCAGACTGTTTCTATCTGGTAAACCTGTTTATTCCGTACCGGCGCCAGATAGGTCCAGAAGGGGCTGCTGGCCAGGTGTTCCGGCAGACCGGACGGTGTTGGCTTCAGCACTATGACCCGGCTGTCCGGATAGGCCGCGAGGGCTTCCAGCCCGACCACGGAAAAGCCCCAGTAATTGCCCGGGTGTGGCCAGGCGTTGGTCAGGCCCAGGCCATCCAGAGCCGTCTGGTACAGGCCGTTGGGGGTGAATATGCGCACATGGCGGTCATCCAGAAAACTCATCAGGGCCACTGGGCGCTTGTTTATACCCTGTTGTGCCAGGCGCAGCTGCTGTTGCTCAAGTGTGGCATCTATCTCCTGCAGCACGGCCCGGGCACGCTCCGACCGCTGTACCATATCGGCCAGGGTCAGGAGCATTTCCCGGGCTTTGTCATAGGGGCTGGAGCCTTTCTTGTAGACGCTGATGGCATAGGTGGGGGCGATCCGCTCAAGCAGTCCGGCGGCCGGCGCCAGCTCGGTGCTGGTGACGATCAGGTCCGGCTCAAGCTCGGCTATTGCCTCAAGGCTGGGGGCGACCCGGGTGCCTATATCGGCCACCGATTCCGGCAGTTCCGGCTCCCCGACCCAGAAGGAATAGCCCGCCTTGTCGGCAATGCCCACTGGGGTAATGCCCAGCAGCAACAGGGCCTCGGTGGCCGCCCAGTTCAGGGCAACAATGCGCGTTGGTGGTGACTCCAGGGTGATGGTGCCCAGTTCGTGCTGCCAGCTTCCTGCAGGAGCCGGCAGGGGCAGGGCAATCAGCAGAACCCAGATAAGGGCCCGGGGCAGGGGGCTAGCGGACATAGGAAACCCACTGGCCGGGAGCCCGTTCCAGAACCGCCATGGGCACCCCGTACACAGACTCTAGGGTGTCACTGTCCATGATGTCCCCGGGACTGCCGTCGGCAATCAGCTGGCCGCCGCGCAGGGCCACCAGACGGTCGCAGAATCGTGCCGCAAGATCCACATCGTGCAGTACCACCACCACCGTCAGCTTGCGTTCACTGGCCAGACGCCGGATCAGACGCAGGGTTTCCACCTGGTGCCGGACATCCAGTGCGGAGATGGGTTCGTCCAGCAGCAGGCAGCGGGTCTCCTGGGCCAGCAGCATGGCAATCCAGGCTCTCTGGCGCTCGCCGCCGGACAGGACATCTGCCGGGCGGTGGCGGAAATTTTCCAGACCGGTATCGGTGATGGCCTGGTCGATAAGCCGGTGATCCTCTTCCGTGTAACGCCCCAGGGGGCCGCGCCAGGGGTAGCGGCCCAGGGCCACCAGTTCGCGCACAGTCAGGCCATCGGTTCCTGGGGGATGTTGGGGCAGATAGCCGACAGTCCGGGCGAATTCCCTGGCTCCGGTGCGCTCAAGAGCCTGGCCGAGAATCCGTACCTCCCCGGCGGCGGCTCCCAGTTGCCGGGCCAGCACTTTCAGCAGGGTGGACTTGCCGGAGCCATTATGGCCGAGAAGGGCTGTTACCTGACCCTCCAGAAAGCTCACATCAAGACCGCTGATAATGCTGGTTTCGCCGGCGCGAACACTCAGGTTGGAGACTTCGAAAAATGCAGACATGCAGACCCCCGGTGTACAGAAGGTCTGCAATATATTCTAAATGCGAATCTATATCAATTTCATTGTGATAAGTCGATTGCTGTCAGGCCTGCCCGGTCTGCACCCGCCACTGGGCATGATAGGCCCCTCCCAGTTCCAGCAGCTGGTCATGGGTGCCGGACTCCACAACTTCCCCCTGCTCGATAACCGCAATAGTGTCCGCATCGACAATGGTGGACAGGCGGTGGGCAATCATGATGACCGTGCGGTTGTGGCCGATACGCCTGAGGGAACGCTGGATAGCGGCTTCGGTTTCATTGTCCACGGCGCTGGTGGCTTCATCCAGAATCAGTATGGGGGGATCCTTCAGCAGGGCCCGGGCCAGGGAAAGACGCTGGCGCTGGCCGCCGGACAGGCGCACTCCCCGTTCTCCCACCGGCGTGTCCAGGCCCTCGGGGAGGGCGGCAATAAAGGACCAGGCCTCGGCCATTCTGGCGGCAGCAATAATCTGCTCTTCACTGGCATCCGGGCGGCCATAGACCAGGTTGTCGCGGATACTGCCCTCAAACAGGTACACATCCTGGCTGACCAGGCCTATGGCTTCACGCAGGGAGTGCAGGGTGAGGTCACGGACCGGTTGGTCGTCGATCAGTATACGGCCCTGATCCGGGTCGTAGAAGCGCAGCAACAGCTTGATCAGGGTGGACTTGCCGGAGCCGGTTGCTCCAACCAGCGCCAGGGTATGACCGGCGGGCACGGTCAGGTCGATAGCCTGGATACCGGCGCCACTGGTGGGATAGTGAAAGCTTACTTTTTCGAACCGGACCTGTCCCCTGACCGGCTGTACCAGGGCCTTGCTGCCGGCATCGTGTACATAGACCGGTTCTTCCAGCAGGTTCAGGATGCGTTGGGTGCTGGCCATGGCCCGTTCAAACAGGTCAATAACCTCCGCCAGCCCGGTCAGGGGCCAGAGCAGGCGCTGGGTCAGAAACACCAGAACACCGTAGGCACCCACATTCAGGGAGCCTTCCAGCGCCATCATGCCGCCCACGGTAAAGGTGGCCAGGAAGCCCGCCAGTATGGCCATGCGGATAACCGGGATAAACGCGGAACTGATACGGATGGCCCGGCGATTGGCTTCCACATAGGCTTCGCTGCTGGCTTTCAGCCGCTCGGCTTCCCGTGCCTCCGCCGTGAAGCTCTTGATGGTGGCAATGCCCCCGAGGTTGTTGGCCAGCCGGCTGGACAGATCACCGACCTTTTCCCGCACATCCGCATACAGGGGCCCGGCCTTGCGCTGGAAATAGAAGGCACCCCAGATAATGACCGGAATGGGAGTGAATGCCAGCAGGGCAACCAGTGGTGACAGGGCGAAAAACACCGCGCCCACGGCGACGACTGTGACCACCACCTGGACCATGGCATTGGCGCCGCCGTCCAGGAAGCGTTCAAGCTGGTTCACATCGTCGTTGAGAGTGGCCACCAACTGACCGGAGCTGTGGGCCTCGAAAAAGCCCATGTCCAGGCGTTGGGCATGCTCATAGGCATCCTGCCTCAGATCGGACTGCAGGCGCTGCCCCAGGTTGCGCCAGAGAATCTGGTACAGGTACTGGAACAGGGATTCCCCGGCCCAGATGAAAAAAGTCAGCACGGCCAGAATGGTGATTTGTTCCCGGGCGGTTTCGAAGCCGAGCCCGGCCACAAAGCTTTCTTCCTTGTTCACCACCACATCAATGGCCACGCCAATAAGAATCTCGGGGGCGATATCGAACAGCTTGTTGGCAATGGAGCACAGGGTGGCAGAAACAATCCGGGCTCTGTAACCCCGGGCATAGGTGAGCAGGCGGCCTAGGGCGGCGAAACTGCTGGTAGCTTGGCTGGATGGGCCGGACATGAATCCTCTCCGTCAGTACAGGAAAGCGCCAAGGGTAGCCGGTAATAATCACTCTTGAAAGAGAATCGTTATCAAATGTTCCGGATTACGTCTGCCGGTGACGCTGTAACCAGCGATCCAGCTGGTTGGCGAATTCCTTGCGGTCAGTCTGGCTGAAGGGGGCGGGGCCGCCGGTAACCTGGCCGGCATTGCGCATTTCCTCCATGAAATT
>JBFHSI010000098.1:0-10886 GCA_041591245.1 Marinobacter sp. | reverse complement strand
GCAACACGAACCCCGGATGTCTGAATATCCAGCCGGCTCAGGGTTTCCGACAACCCCTGCTCATCCCCCCTGTCATACCTGACGATCCGGTCTGCGGGCAGCTCAAATGCGGAAAAAAGGCTATAAAATTTGGAAGAATATCCAACCAGGGAAACCGTACGCCCGGAAAGCAGTCCCCAGTAAGCTCCATGATAGGAGTTGGTCACAACATATTTCGACTGTTTCAAGGCTTCGGAGAACTCCGACTCCGAACAGTTGTTAAACAGAAGTGTCCAGCCCCGGCGGCTTGCCTCAGAAGCCAGGTCAGCAGAGTCATCGACACCGGAAACCTTAGGGTCAGCATTCACAAACAGCAGGGTATTGTCCGCAGGTACCGGGGCGTCCAGCATTTTATGAAGGCAACTGCAGCATGGAACGAAATGCGTGTCATCCCCGACACGATCCCGGTCCCGACAACTCCACTCCAGAAAAGGCAGATCCGCAACCGGCCCGGGATGAGTTGCTTCACGGATGGATTCACCAACACCCCAAAGTATTGTCTTGGCGGGATCAAGCCCGTGCTTGTTAATAAACCTTACCCCCATATCAACATAAACTCCGCCCCCGACGATATTCAGGCCGGAAATGGCGGGGTCGAAATCGAAGTAATGTCTGGGAGAACAAAGGTAGTCACCAATATTTCCCCTTGGGGGGTTGTGATGAAAGAACCTTATGCCATTTTCCTCAAAGTAATTCGCAGTTTTCCGGCCCGAAACTCTTGCCAGAATAGCCTTGATGAAGCTCATTCCGCCCCCAACTGTTCCATTATTTTACATGTACGTCAGGCGGTACCGCCCGACTTTGTGAAACCCAAGAATCAATCCAGTTTTTCTGGAGTGGGCGAAAGTCAAAGTCGGCAAGATCCCTGACAGCCATCTCCGCCAACTCATGCATATCAATCCGCAATATCCGCTGATTTTTTTCCAGCGACTCCAGAAGCGGGGTAACCAGGCTGTTGAAGCCGGCATCATCAGGCCTTATACACACAGTTCTCATTCCCAGGTTAACCGCCTCTGACACCATCGAAGCGCTGTCTTCCGTGACCAGCGCAACTTCTGACCTGCTGAAAACACCATGCAACCGGCCACGCGCCCCTTTTCCCCAGAGTATGCACTCCTCAACAGCCTCAGGATGCGCCCTGATAAACTCCATTATTATGGCTTCTGCCGCTGCCCCCGTTCTGGGAGAGGTACTGACAATCCACTTAACACCGGTCGCTGCGGATACTTTCTCCATTTCATGGCAGAGGGTCCTGTAAAAACTGTCACCATAACGGTATCCCTTTGCATCGCCACCAATGACTAACGACCAGACAGCAGGCGATGCTTTGTCCTTCACCCGCGTCCCCGAAGAGCTCTGGTGTACTTCGGTAGGAAGTGTTTCCAGTACAATATCGGCTTGCGCACAGGGGGTTGATGGTGTCGAGACAACAACATCAAAATCCTGTGGAGAAAAATGTTTCGGCGTCCCCAGAAAGACCGTTTTCGCCCGGGTACCAGCAGCCAGAAGAACGGCAGGATATTCGAACGGTGGTGTTTTGGCGATGAGGATATCCTCATCGCTCACCGCGACCGCACCATTCCTCAACGCCAGCCAGGACAATGCCTTCGAAACAGAGCTTGAGCCACCCACTGAGCGTTTCAGGCGAATCAGCGCAGAGCAAAGCACACGAAACAACTTTGACCTTGAACGTAATTCAAACCTCTTCCCAACAGCTTCGTGGTCGGGAAAGATGCTCCCTGCGATCACCTTCAGCTGCTGATTACTGCCATGATGCCTCGACTCAAGGATATAAACCTTTCCTTTAACCACTCTGTTCTCCCGAATTCCACGCCCGATAAAAAGCCGCAACAATACATCTGCAAGAATACCGGTGACTGGCCGCAATTCACATTCCGCACTACAGCCCGCCATATACCCCGGTAGTATCAACCTCTTATTACCTGTAGAATCGAGCCCGGTTTTGGACACGCAATCGCCGCAGGCATACCTTATCAACCGGCCTAAAATATGACCCGCTCAACCCCGTTAACTGTTGTTCAGATTCTACCTGCATTGAATGCCGGAGGCGTTGAACGCGGAACTATGGAGTTCGCCCGGGAGCTCAGTACCCGGGGACACAGGTCTGTCGTAATTTCCAGTGGTGGCACTCTGGTTCAACAACTTGAAGCCGAAGGATCAGTTCACATCCAGCTTCCTGTTCACCGGAAATCACCTCGAACGCTGTTGCAGATAGCGCCATTACGAGCAATCTTGCTGGAGCTGAAACCGGATATTGTGCATGTCCGGTCCCGGATGCCGGCCTGGATAAACTGGCTGGCGTTGCGCTCCCTCCCGGAAAACCAGCGGCCAGTACTGATATCCACAGTTCACGGTATGTACTCAGTGAACGCCTACAGCGCGATAATGACAAAAGCGGACCATATTATCGCAATATCCGATTGCGTCCTAGATTACATTACCCGGAACTACAATATTGATGCCGCCCGCATAACACGGATATACCGTGGACTGGATCCCTCCATATTCAATCACGTGGATGTGGATGAGCAATGGCTGAACACTCTGATGTCAGAGCATCCGCAATTACGCGGCAAGCGGATCATACTGATGCCAGGTCGTCTGTCCCGCTGGAAAGGCCAGGAAGCTTTCCTGGACGTCATGAAACACATCGCCGACTCCCGTTCCGATGTCCATGGCATTGTTGTTGGCGGAGCCGAGCCCAATAAACAGCACTATCTTCAGGAACTGCTGGCCAGGCGGGACAAGCTTGGCCTGAAAGAACAGGTTTCCTTCATGGGGCACCGCACAGATATCCATTCTTTCTATGCTTTTGCCGATGTAACCTGCCATTTGTCCAATAAGGCCGAACCTTTCGGACGCACAGTCCCCGAGGCACTGGCCTGCGGCTGCCCTGTCGTTGCCTATGACCGGGGCGGTGCCAGCGAATCACTGCACAGAGCCTTCCCCCAGGGATTGATCGAGCCGGACAACTCCCGTGCCTTTGCCGACCGGATACTGGAGATACTAAGCTCTCCCCCTCAGGATATTCAGCTCCCGGAAGAATTTTTCCTCCAGCAACAGGTGGAGCAGACACTGAACGTCTACTACGACGCTCTGACGAACAAAGCAGAAACCCGACTTTGACCCTGCCCTGATTATGGTGAACTCAATGAGAGTCTTACATGTCGCCTACCAACAGCTGAGGCGTTACGGCCACACCCGCGTCAGCTGGGCCCAGAAACTGACCTTCGGCCTGATCAAGAACGATCACATGGTGCAAACCTTCAGTGACCGGGATGTTGCCGCCTTCGAAGCGCCTCTGGGCATACGGGACCTGGGCGTAAAGAAAGCCAACCTGCGACTGCTGGAAATGGTGGAAGCATTTGAGCCGGACCTGGTAATTGCCGGCCACTGCGACATGATCACCAACGAGACCCTGGCAGAAATCCGCAAAATTGCGCCCGGCTGCGCCATTGTTCACTGCAACAATGACCCATTGTTCGTGCCGTCCAACGTGGACCGTATCAAACACCGGGCGGAAGTGGCCGATGCGGTGTTTGTTTCCACCGGCCGCCGGGAACTGACCCAGTTCGAAGGTTCCAGAGCCCGGGTCTATCACATGCCCAATCCGGTAGACCCTTCCATCGAATGCCTCAACAATGCAGCCAAGCCTTCATCCGAGCTGCCCATTGATCTGCTGTTCTGCAGCAACAGCAAGGACTTCACCAAGCGCCTGGAAATGGTGGGGCGCATGAAGGAGCAGCTGGACCCGGTCATGAACTTCAAAACCTATGGCAGCTTTGGCGAAGCACCGGTCTGGGGCAGAGACTACGACCGGGCTCTGGGGTCCACCAAAATGGGCCTCAACTTCAACCGCCAGGAAGGTCTCTACTGGTACTCATCTGCCCGTATGGCCCAACTGGCAGGCAATGGCATTCTCCAGTTCAGTCACGAGTCTGGCCACTTCGATGAGCTTCTGCCCCCTGAGTCCGTCGTGTACTTCCGGGACGAAGACGATCTCATAGAGAGCATCCGGGATTTCCATCAGGACGATGCGAAGCGCCAGGCCTGGGCAGGAGCCGCCCGGGACTTCTTCCATCAGGAGATGAACTCCAAACTGTACGCCCAATATATTGTTGAAGCGGGTAGCCTCACCAGCTTCTCCCACCCCTACTGCTGGGCCCGGGATATCAACCTGGACGGCTCCCTGCGATGATCCGTTGCGAAGAGCATTTGCTATGACTGACTCCTCTATCAGAACCGCCCAGATACTGGCCGGGGCCGCTCACGGTGGCGCAGAGAACTTCTTTGTCCGCCTGGTGGGCGGGCTGAATGAACACCCGGACCTTGAAGCCCGTGCGTTTCTGCGCAATCACGCCCACAGAGTCCAGGCCCTGGAAAACGCGGGAGTCACAACCGAAACCTTTCGTTTTGGCTCTCCACTGGACATCATGGATCGCATGAGCTTCCGCCGCGCCCTGTCCGGGTACAATCCTGAGATTGTCATGACCTGGATGGGCCGGGCCAGCGCCTACACGCCCAATTCCAAAAGCTATACCCTGGTTAACCGGCTGGGCCACTACTACAAGCTGAAATACTACAGCCATGCCGACTACTGGGTAGGAATCAGCAAGGGTATCTGCAAGCACATGATCGACGGCGGCTTCCCGGCAGACCGGGTGGTTCATATTCCGAACTTCGCCGATGAACGGGAGGTGTCTCCCATCCCCAGGGACAGCTTCAATACCCCCACTGACGCGCCCCTGATTCTGGCGGCTGGCCGGCTTCACACCAACAAAGCCTTCGATGTTCTGCTGCACAGTATGACGGAGATACCCCGGGCCACCCTGTGGCTCGCCGGCAGCGGACCGGAAGAAGCATCTCTGAAGGCCCTGTGCACCAAGCTGGGACTGGATGAACGGGTCCGCTTCCTGGGCTGGCGTGATGATGTCACCGCCCTGATGCGTACCGCGGACCTGTTTGTGTGTCCATCACGGCACGAGGGACTGGGCTCCATTGTCATGGAATCCTGGGCCCACCACTGCCCAATTGTTGCCACCAACTCCCAGGGCCCCGGGGAAGCCATCACCGATGGCGTCAGCGGCCTGCTGACACCGGTGGATGATGCATCTGCCCTGGCAACAGCCATTCGCCGGGTACTGGAAAATCCCGACCTGAGCCAGCAACTGGTTGAAGGAGCAACGGATATCTACAACCGGCAATACAGCAAGGCCTGCATTGTCAGCCAGTACGCCGAGTTCTATCAACGCATCCGTCCCTGAGCACATCCGGGGCCAGCCAACCAATTGCATCAGCCATTGCCCATGAAATTCTCTCGCGCAAACCTGTTGATTCTCACCATGAAGCTGCTCGGCAAGCTGCCACTTCCGGTTGCCCAGTGGATTGGCCGACAACTGGGCAATATAGGCAGTCTGCTTCCTACCCAGGCGCGGGCGGTTACCGCTACCAATCTGGAAATGTGCCTGCCGGAACTGGACCCGGGCCAGCGCCGGGCAATGGTCCGCAAAAGCCTGCAGCATACTGCACAGATGGCCATGGAAATTCCGCTGATGTGGGAATGGCCTGTGGACCGTTGCCTCAATCTGATCCGGGAAATCCGGGGGCTGGAGCTTCTGGAGCAGGCCCGGGAAGGCGATGATGGCCTGATTCTGCTGGCACCACACCTGGGTAACTGGGAACTGGTAGGGCTTTACTTTTCATCCCGGTACCGGATGGCATCCCTGTACAGTCCGCCACACCTGGCCGGCTTTGAGGATTATATGAGCCGGGTCCGGGGACGTTCAGGCTCCGAACTGGTTCGGGGGGACCGGCGAGGCCTGACCCGACTGATCAAACTGCTTCGAGAAGGCGGGGTGACCGGCATATTGCCGGATCAGAGTCCGGTGAAATCCGGTGGCGTCTTCGCCCCTTTCTTCGGGATCGAAGTCCGCACCATGACCCTGGCCTCAAAACTGGCCCAGAAATCCGGCGCCCGCCTGCTGATTGCCTACGCCGAACGACTGCCGAAGAGCCAGGGGTTCCGTTTGGTGATCCGACACTGTGAACCAGGGCTGGACCACCCGGACCCGGTCATTGCCGCAACTGCCCTGAACCTGTCGGTGGAAAAATGCGTCCGCGAGATTCCGGAACAATACCAGTGGGAATACAAGCGCCTCCGCCACCGCCCTCCCGGATTTCCCAACCACTACAAGAAACATTAAAAAACCCCTGAAGGCCTGAGACCTGCAGGGGTTTCGCAATACCTTGCCCGATTAGCGGACCGGCGTCAGCCACTCACTGTGTTTCGGTGACTTGCCTTTAACCGCATCAAAATACATGGACTGCAGCTTTTCGGTCACCGGCCCGCGCTTGCCGGCACCGATGGTACGGCCATCCAGCTCCCGGATCGGCAGAACTTCCGCAGCAGTACCCGTGAAGAAGGCTTCTTCGGCGATATAGATTTCATCCCGGGTTATCCGCCGCTCACGAACTTCAAGCCCCAGTTCCCTGGCGAAGGTGATGATGGTGTCCCGGGTAATACCCTCAAGACAGGAGGTCAGCTCCGGAGTATGCAGAACCCCGTTACGAACGATGAAGATGTTCTCACCGGAACCCTCGGCCACATAACCTTCGTTGTCCAGCAGCAGAGCTTCCTCACAGCCACTGGCAATGGCTTCATTCAGGGCCAGCATGGAATTGATGTAATTCCCGTTGGCCTTGGCCTTGCACATGGTGATGTTCACATGATGGCGGGTGTAGGAGGATGTACGGACCTTGATGCCCTGCTCCTTGGCTTCCGGAGACATGTAGGACGGCCAGCTCCAGGCTGCGACCATAACATGAACCTTCAGGTTATCGGCGCGCAGTCCCATGCCTTCGGAACCCAGGAATACCATGGGGCGCAGGTAGGCTTCATCCAGATTGTTTTCACGGACTGCGGCACGCTGGGCTTCGTTGATCTCATCCTTGCTGAACGGCAGCTTCATGTTCAGGATATGAGCCGAACCGAACAGCCGGTTAGTGTGCTCTTTCAGGCGAAAAATAGACGGACCGCTTTCGGCATTGTATGCCCGCACACCCTCAAAACAGCCCAGGCCGTAGTGCAGGGTATGTGTCAGGACGTGGGTTTTGGCTTCCCGCCAGGGAACCATTTCACCATCCAGCCAGATAAGGCCATCGCGATCAGCCATCGACATTCTTCGTTGCTCCTAAAAAAGCGGTTTTTCGGGGAAGCGCCATTCTAGCAGGATTTTTTCAAATGTAGAACCTTAGCAACCTACTTAAGCATCACTTTTTTCCACATATCACTGACAAACCGTCGCTCTTCCGGGAAAGCATCTCCTGCCACCTGACTGTTGAGATTCTGCAGGGCCCGGCGATGTATGGTGGAGCGCAGCAGGATATAGACAGAGCAGAGCTTTTCCGTATCCTCCACCGGAATGACTCCCACCTGCCCCAGCGCCTCCATCTGGCGAATATTGTCAGACCAGCGGGTAAGATCCGGGTAATCAGAACACCAGGCCAGCATCAGATACTGCACCATGAATTCGATATCCACTATGCCGCCAGCATCGTGCTTGATATGAAACACTTCCTGCTGGCGAGCTTCCGGGGTACCCAGGCTGGAACGCATCTTCTCCCGCATCTCGACCACCTCCTGGCGCAGCGCTTCCCGCTCCCGGGGCTGACACAGGATATCCCTGCGAACGGCTTCAAATGCCGCCAGTGTATCCGGACTTCCAGCCACCCCCCGGGCTCTGGCCAGAGCCTGATGTTCCCATGTCCAGGCATCTTCCCGCTGGTATTTCTCAAAAGCGCTCAGGGTGCCAACCAGCAGCCCCGAGTTGCCAGACGGGCGCAGACGCATATCCACCTCATACAGCTGCCCGGACGGTGTCTGGGTACTGAGGATATGCACAATGCGCTGCCCCAGACGGGTATAGAACACGGCGTTATCGATGGACCTGTCCCCATCGGTGGCAAGTTCCGGATCCCCAGTGTGCACAAACACCAGATCCAGGTCCGAGGTATAGCCCAGTTCAATTCCGCCCAGCTTGCCATAACCGATAATGGCAAAACCGGCATCCCCGGCGGCTCCGTCAGACCTCTCCGGATAGCCATGACGGCTGACCAGGTTGGCAAAGGCCACTTCCACCACATGGTCCAGCACCACTTCCGCAATCCAGGTCAGGTAGTCACTGACTTTCATCAATGGCAAAGTGCCTTTCAGTTCCGAGGCCGCAACCCGCAGCACATGGGCCTTCTTGAAATGGCGCAGGGATTCCATCTGCTCTTCCAGGTCATCGTAGGAAATCCTCAGCATCTGCTGGCGCAGATCGTCCTGCAGTTCTTCCTTGGCCGGTGGGTGATAGAGGCTTTCCGCGTTCAGCAGTTCGTCCAGCAGCAAGGGGGTTTCCGCCAGCTGCCGGGCGATCCAGGGGCTTTCACTACAGAGCCGGACCAGTTGGGTACAGGCACCGGGGTTCTCCAGCAACAGCACCATATAAGCCGTCCGCCGCAGGATGGCTTCAACCAGCTGCAGCACCCGGGACAGAGTTTCAGAGGGGTTGGCAACCTGGGTCAGGGCTTCCAGCAGCATGGGCATGAACAGGTTCAGTCGCTTGCGTCCCTGGGTCTGCATGGTCTGAACGGTACGGCTCTCCCGCAACTCTGCCAGCAGCCGGGAGCTGCCTTCGGCATCCTCATAGCCATGATCCGCCAGCCAGGCTGCCGAGGCGGCATCGTCAATCTCCGCCAGCCAGAGTTCCTGCCAGCCTTCATCCTGGTCAGAATCACCGGCGGAATCGTCTTCATCCTCACTGGTAATAATATTGGCGAAGTGCGTCGCCACCCGTTCACGGTGCTCATCCAGAACCTGCAGGCACTCCGGCCAGCTGTCAAAGCCCATGATTCGGGCGACCCGGGCGCGGGCCAGGTCATTGTCAGGAAGCAGCTGGGTCTGTTTGTCCTCCATGCCCTGAAGGGCGTGCTCCAGGTTGCGCAGAAACACATAGGCGTCCCGCAGCTCGGCAACCACCTTTGAAGGCAAAAGCTCCAGCTCTTCCAGCTCCCGGAGAATGGCCAGCAGTTCCCGCTGCTGCAGCTCCCGGTCCCGGCCACCCCGGATCAGCTGAAAGGCCTGAACCACAAATTCAATTTCACGGATACCACCGCTCCCCAGCTTGATATTGTCTTCCAGACCTTTGCGCCGGACCTCCCTGCGGATCATCCCCTTCATGGTACGCAGGGACTCGAAGGCACTGAAATCGATGTATTTCCGGTAGACGAACGGTCGCAGGGTATCCATCAGCACCTGTCCGGCTCTCTGGTCCCCGGCTACCACCCGGGCCTTGACCATGGCATAGCGCTCCCAGTCCCGGCCCTGATCCTGGTAATAGGCTTCCAGAGCGGCAAAACTCAGTGCCAGAGCGCCGCTTTGACCATAGGGGCGAAGACGCATATCCACACGGAACACAAAACCGTCGGCGGTGATCAGATCCAGCGCCTGGATGAGGCGCTGACCAAGGCGCACAAAAAACTGCTGATTATCCATGGCGCGGCGGCCGCCTCGGGTCTCACCATTGCCCGGAAATGCAAAAATAAGATCAATATCCGAAGAAACATTGAGTTCCCGACCGCCCAGTTTGCCCATACCCAACACCACCATCCGCTGGGGTGCATCTTCTCCGGTAACCGGGTCAGCCCCCCAGGGTGTACCGGAACGTTCGCAGGCATCCTGGTATAGCCAGTCCAGGGCTCCGTCAATACAGATATCCGCAAAGGCACTGGTTGCCGCCATGGTTTCATCCAGATCCGCCCACCGCAGCAGGTCGCGCCAGATAATCCGGAACTGGGTTTCCCTTCGGAACTGGCGCAGAGCCACCTGCAGGGCAGGCTCGCTGTCAACCTGTGCACGGTAATCCTGCCAGCGCAGGGCAAGATATTCCGGGGTGGTTGGCTCGGTCAGGGGGCGGGACTCAAGCAGTCCCCGGACGCTGTCCGGCTGGCGCTCCAGCACCTGACGCACAAACAGGCTGCGGGCCATGACCTCAGCAATGGTCTCCTCGCTCATCCCGGCTTCACTACAGAGCCACGCGGGTACACCTTCAGGAAAGACCGAATTCCAGCACGACCGGATATCTTCTGCCAATACTCCGGGAAGTGAGCTCCAAGGCTCAGACATAATACAAACCCCTGCCTCTCTGTTATATTTCCAGTACTGTATAACGAACTCCCCGCCCCGGAACAGGCCCGATACACGGATGCAGAGAAACCGCCGCCCCCTGAACCCCGAACACCTCCAGATCTCGCTGCCTATGGGGGGGCTTATCCGGCACCGGATGAAACGCCTGTTCCTGATGCTCGCGGGACTGCTTTGCCTGCAGGTTCTGGTGATCTGGACAGTAGAAGACCTCACTTTCTTCGAGTCCATCTGGATTACCATGACCACCATATCCACGGTCGGCTACGGAGACTGAGAAGAGAAGGAGAAACGGGTATGAGCGACGAGTGGACTGACGTGATTTCCTGAAAGCGGCGGGTGTTGCCGTAGCGGGCGTCGCGGGCGCGGGCGCTCTGGCCAGAATCTCCCAAGCGCAGGAGAGCCAGAGAAAATCCAAGGACAAGAACGAAGAAAAGAAAGACAAGAAGGAAGAGCCCAACCAGGACCCATCCGAGGACAGCGGTGAGGAGGAGACCCGCGCCTGCCCGCAGTGCGGCGCGCTCATGTACCGGCAGGGTCGCACCTGGAGCTGCGAGACCTGCGGCTATAGCTACGTGGAGTAAGAACCGGACACCCGCATCATCCAAAGGGAGCAGCCCTTCGGGCCGCTCCCTTTCTCCTT
>JBFHSI010000097.1:0-11013 GCA_041591245.1 Marinobacter sp. | reverse complement strand
GGAGAGGGAGGGATTCGAACCCTCGGTACGATTGCTCGTACGGTTCCTTAGCAGGGAACTGGTTTCAGCCACTCACCCACCTCTCCTTGAGAACGGGGCGTATACTACCATAATTTTTCTGTTTTCATAGGGTTGACACGAGTTTTTTTAACTCGTTTTTTCAACTCATAAAAAAAGCCGTTCAGGTCACCCCCGAACGGCTTTATTTTCTCTCAACGGTTGCCAGGTTCCGGCTCGTCAGAGTCTTTTTCTGACTGAATTCGCTGATAGATTTCTTCACGGTGTACCGCCACTTCCTTTGGGGCATTTACGCCTATGCGCACCTGATTCCCCTTAACTCCGAGTACGGTGACGGTGATATCGTCACCCACCATCAGAGTTTCGCCAACACGGCGAGTCAAAATCAACATAACCCTTACTCCCTATTCAGTACTACCTGTTCCGACTAGTGGTTTTTTCTATACCTGTTTCTTTTTTGGTGGGATCACGGTCCAGCCCGTACATCCAGCCTTCCGAAAGGGAAAACCGGGCACCGGGCGGGTCAATGATGCCCTTATTTGTGACCTGCAGCACATTTTACTGGCTGCGGGGTACACATTCCTCTTCTACCGCCGGCTTGTCCAGTTCAAATGCACTATGCAGAGTGCGAACAGCCAGTTCGAGATACTTCTCAGCGATCACCACCGAAATCTTGATTTCGGATGTGGAGATCATCTGGATGTTGATACCTTCATCGGACAGTGCAGAAAACATCTTGGTAGCGACACCTGCATGGGAGCGCATGCCCACACCAACAATGCTCACCTTGGCAATCTTGTCATCACCAAGGACTTCCCATGCACCGATCTCATCGGCAGTGGTCTTCAGGATTCCCTGCGCCTTGCGAAAATCATTGCGCGGGACGGTAAAGGTGAAGGCCGTGCGATTGTCCACACTGACGTTCTGAACAATCATGTCCACTTCAATATTGGCATCACTTACCGGTTTCAGTATGTGCAGCGCGCTACCCGGGGTATCGGGGACACCGGAGATCGTCAGTTTTGCCTCATCACGGCTAAAAGCAATTCCGGAAACGACCGGTTGTTCCATGACGTTTTTATCCTCAAAAGTAATCAGGGTTCCACCACCTTCCTGGAAACTGGAAAGAACCCGTAACGGAACATTGTATTTACCTGCAAACTCTACGGAACGGATCTGGAGGACCTTGGAGCCCAGACTGGCCATCTCCATCATTTCCTCAAAAGTGATCCTCTCCAGACGGCGGGCACTGTCCACCACCCGCGGGTCCGTAGTGTAGACACCGTCAACATCGGTGTAGATCTGGCACTCGTCTGCTTTCAGAGCAGCCGCCAGAGCCACCGCCGTGGTGTCCGAACCGCCACGGCCGAGGGTGGTGATATTTCCTTTTTCATCAACCCCCTGAAAACCGGCAACCACCACTACCCGGCCCGCACCCAGGTCTTCCCGGATGCGCTGCTCATCAATGCTCTTGATCCGCGCCTTGGTGTGGGTGTTGTCAGTAACAATCCGGACCTGCGCCCCTGTATAGGAACGAGCATCGCACCCACGCTTTTTCAGAGCCATGGCCAAAAGGGCAATAGTGACCTGCTCACCAGTGGAAACCAGAACATCCATTTCCCGGGGAACCGGATCTTCCATAATGCTGTTGGCCAGAGCAATCAGGCGATTGGTTTCACCGCTCATGGCGGAGACCACCACAACAACATCATGTCCTTCCTGGCGGAACCGGCATACCTTTTCGGCCACCGCCTCTATGCGCTCAGTGGTACCCACCGAGGTGCCACCAAATTTCTGAACCAACAGAGCCATTTTTCTTCCAAATATCCGGGACACGGACCCACGGCGGAACCTGGATTCCGCCAGTCAAATAAAACGGTCGGGGATTATAGACCCCAACACACCAGCAAAAAAGTTGCTTATGCGATATTTTCGCTGATCCAGCCGGGCACACCGGCCAGAGCATCAGCCAGCCGGGCGGGATCACTGCCACCACCCTGGGCCATATCCGGGCGGCCACCGCCCTTGCCACCCACCTGTGCGGCCAGATGTTTCATCAGATCACCCGCCTTGATGCGGCCGGTGGCGGACTTGGTAACACCGGCCACCAGAGTGACCTTGCCATCCTCTACACTGGCCAGAACCACCACACCTTCACCCAGTTTGTTCTTGAGCTGGTCGGCGGTATCCATCAGGGTCTTGCGGTCTGCGCCCTCCAGTTCGGAAGCCACAACCTTGAGGCCGGCCACTTCAACTGCGGAAGAAGCAAGATCGCTGCCGGCGGAGCTGGCAAGCTTGCCCTTCAGGCTGTCCACTTCTTTTTCCAGATGGCGGCTACGATCCAGCACCTGCTGAACCTTCTCGGTGACCGAGTCACGGGAGCCTTTCACCAGGCGGGCGACCTCACGCAATGTGTTTTCGGTCTCCTCTACCCATTCCAGGGCACCCAGGCCTGTCACTGCTTCAATCCTGCGGACACCGGCGGAGATGCCGCTTTCTGAAGTGATCCGGAACAGTCCGATATCACCGGTACGGGCGACATGGGTACCACCACACAATTCCACGGAGAAATTGTCGGTGCCCATGCTCAGCACCCGTACCTGCTCGCCGTATTTCTCTCCGAACAGGGCCATGGCGCCTTTTTCCCGGGCCCGGTCCATATCGGTTACTTCGGTTTCCACCGGGGTATTGGCAAGCACCTGCTCATTCACCTGACGCTCGATGTCCTGCAACTGGGCCGGAGTGACCGCCTCGAAATGGGAGAAGTCAAAACGCAGTTTGTCCGGATCCACCAGGGAACCTTTCTGGCTGACATGATCCCCCAGGGTTTTGCGCAGGGCTGCGTGCAGCAGATGGGTTGCAGAATGGTTGCGGCGGATACGTTCGCGACGGGGATGATCAATCCGGGCCTCAACGTCCTGACCAGGGGCCAGTTCACCGGCCACCACCTTGCCCACATGCAGATGATTGCTGCCTTCCTTGCGGGTATCGGTTACCTCAAAGCTTCCGCCCTGCCAGGTCAGCAAACCGGTATCACCCACCTGGCCACCGGACTCGCCATAGAAAGGCGTACGTTCCAGCACCACCACCGCCTCATCGCCGGCCCGGGCAACTTTTTCTTCGCCGTCAACAATAACGGTGCGCACACGTTCGTAGCCGTCAATTTTCTCGTAGCCGGTAAATTCGGTGGTGCCGTCAATCTGCAGACCGGCGGCGTTGTAATCAATACCGAACTTGCTGGCAGCACGGGCCCGCTCACGCTGGCGTTCCATGGCCTGTTCGTAGCCCTGGTAATCCAGGGTCAGGCCCCGTTCCCGGGCAATATCATTGGTGAGATCCACCGGGAAGCCATAGGTGTCGTACAGGGTGAACACGGTTTCACCCGGAATCACATCACCCTCAAGCTCAGCAATATCCTGCTCCAGCAGGCGCAGCCCCTTGTCCAGGGTCTTGGCAAACTGTTCTTCTTCCTGCAGCAATACCTTTTCGATCTGTTTCTGGCTGCGTACCAGTTGCGGATAGGCCTCGCCCATCAGTTCAACCAGTGCCCCGGTCAGCCGGTAGAAGAAGGGCTGGGTAGCACCCAGCTTGTTGCCATGGCGGGCTGCCCGGCGAATGATCCGGCGCAGCACGAATCCACGACCTTCATTGGAAGGCATAACACCATCGGCAATCAGGAAGGCACAGGAGCGGATATGATCCGCCACCACCCGCAGGCTGGCCTCTGTTGTGGCAGCGCCGCCGAGAATTCCGGAAGCTGCCTTCAGCAGGTCCTGGAACAGATCAATTTCATAGTTACTGTGCACGCCCTGCAGTACGGCGGTAACCCGCTCAAGCCCCATACCGGTGTCCACCGAGGGTTTGGGCAGTTTCAGCATTTCGCCGTCAGCCGTACGGTTATACTGCATGAACACCACGTTCCAGATTTCGATGTAGCGGTCGCCGTCTTCTTCCGGGCTGCCGGGAGGACCGCCGGCCACATCCGGACCGTGATCGTAGAAGATTTCGGTACAGGGGCCGCAGGGGCCGGTATCGCCCATCTGCCAGAAGTTGTCGGAGGCATATCTGGCGCCCTTGTTGTCGCCAATACGGACGATACGCTCGGCCGGAACCCCTACTTCCTGGTTCCAGATATCATAGGCTTCGTCATCGTCGGCATAGACAGTGACCCACAGCTTTTCTTCCGGCAGATTCAGCCAGTCCTTGCCGGTCAGAAAGGTCCAGGCGTAGTTGATGGCATCCCGTTTGAAATAGTCGCCAAAGCTGAAGTTACCCAGCATTTCAAAAAAGGTATGGTGACGGGCGGTATAACCGACGTTCTCCAGGTCATTGTGCTTGCCCCCGGCGCGGACACACTTCTGGGAAGACGTTGCTCGGCTGTAGTCGCGCTCTTCCCTGCCAAGGAACACATCCTTGAACTGGTTCATGCCTGCATTGGTAAACAGCAATGTAGGGTCGTTTTCCGGAACCAGCGAACTGCTGGCAACAACCGTATGGCCGTGCTGTCTGAAATAGTCGAGAAACGCCTGTCGCAACTCTGCGGTTTTCATAGCCCTTTGATACCTTTCCAGAAACCCGGCGAAGAAGTCGCCCGGTCCGCGATTGAATACGAATACTTACATGCGCGTGCAAATCCGCTACTCTAGCACACGCCGAGAACAGGAAAAACGTGAAACATCATAGGAGACTCCATGCCCCGACGCTTCCATGACGCCGAGGAACTCTTTCCCCCAGCAACCACCCTCAAACGCGCCCTGGCCATCATTTACGACGGCCTGATCAGCATTGCCGTGCTGCTGGTTACCACCTGGATCTACACCATGATTACCGGCTGGATCCGGGGCTGGGAACATATGGAGCGCATGGCAGAAGCCGGCCAGCTGTCCGGGGACCCGGGGCTGACCTTCCTTCTGTTCCTGGTGCTCTACCTGTTCTTTGCCTATTTCTGGACCCACAACGGCCAGACCCTGGGTATGCAGGTGTGGCGAATCCGGATCGAAAATCTGGACGGAACATCGGTTACCTGGAGCCAGTCCCTGCGCCGTTACGTCTGTGCCTCTGCGGTCTTTTTCCTGACCCTGCTAGGCAGCTATTACCTGGGGGCGGCCACCCTGTTTCTGGGTATTCCCGCCATCATTGCCCTGTTCCTGCCGGTGAACGGCCTGTCGGTCACTGACCGCTTCTCCGACAGTGTTGTGGTTCAGGTACCCAAAGACAGCAAATAGGCTCCTGACATCCCGGGCCGCCCTAGCCGGCCCGGCGCATCAGCACCGCCCCCACCACAGCATTGACCGCAATGGGCGCCAGCACCGCAATCATGGGATTGAACCCGTACACCATACTCATGGGCCCCAGCAGGTCCTGCATGTATTTGAATACCAGTCCCACCAGCAAGCCGGTAAAAACCCGGAACCCCATGGTCACCGAGCGCAGGGGCCCGAACACAAAGGAAATGGCCACCAGCACCATAACGGCGGTTCCCAGGGGCATGAGTGCTTTTTTCCAGAACGCCAGCCAATACACCTTGGCATTCAGATCCTGTTCGTTGAGGTAACGGGCATAGGTATAGAGGCCGGTCATGGAAAGATTTTCCGGCTTCACTATCAGGATGCTGAGCACGTCCGGAGACAGCCCCGAGTCCCAGCGCAGCGCCGGATATTCCTGCAAATGGGTACCGGACTCGGTAATGCCTGTTACCCGTACCTTTTCCAGCATCCAGTAACCACCCTGGTAGATGGCTCTTTCCGCAAAGCTTGCAGAGGTAAGCTGGCGCTGGTCATTGAAACGGAACAGCGACACTCCGTGCAGCACACCATTGGGCTGCACCGCGTTCAGGTGGATAAACACATCCCCTTCCCGGTGCCAGACACCCCGGGCCGAGGCCACATTCTTCCCGGAGCCCAGGGCTACCGCCTTGTCACTCTGGGCATAGCGTTCCGCAGGAGGCGCCACATACTCCCCGATCAATACCCCCAGCACCACCACAATCAGTGCCGGCTTCATGGCCGACCAGACAATCCGGCGCAGGGACACGCCCGCCGCCCGGATCACCGTCAGCTCGGAGGAGCTGGCCATGGAGCCCAGCCCCACCAGACAGCCCATAAAGGCCCCCAGGGGCAGATAGTCGTAGATGCGCCGGGGCAGGGTCAGAAATACATACCAGAGCACCTGCAAGGTCTGGTAGTCATTGCGGGTATTATCCAGCTCACCGATAAAGCCGAATATCAGGTCCAGGGACAGCACCACCACCATAACCAGAAAGATGGCGCCGCCCACGGTAGTCATCACATAGTTGTCAATCCTGCGCATGGGCAAGCCCCTCCCGCAACAGCCTGCGGCGATAGAGCCAGGCGGGGCCGAAATGCAGCCAGAGTCCAAATGCCAGGAACAGGGCATGCACCCAGAGCATACCTACCCATTCGGGCACCTTGCCATCGGCCAGGGCATCCCGCGCCACGATCAGCAGTCCCAGATAGGTGATGTACACCAACATGGCCGGCAGCAGGTGAAAGAACCGGCCCTGGCGGGGATTGACCCGGCTCAGGCGTACCGCCAGCAGGGTCACAATGGGGACAATCAGCGGCAGGGACAATCGCCAGTGCAGGGTAGCCCGGTCTTCCATGGAATCCGACTTCAGGAGCTGCCCTGTGCTGACACTCTTGTCGGACTCACGGGTTCCCTCCTCACCGCCCTGGACCTTGAGGCCATAGGCTTCGAACCCGGTAATCCGGTAATCCAGTTCTCCGGCGACCCCATCGAAACGGCCGCCCTCTTTCAGCACCAGAAACCGGCTGCCGGTGTTATCATCCACAAACTGGGAGCCGGAACGGGCCGTCATAATGGTGACCCCCTCCCCGCTTTTCCCGTATTCGGCAATAAACACGCCCTGCAACTGACGCTTGTCGTCGCTCAGCGCCTCCGCATAGGTCACCCGGTTACCCCGGCCAAAACTCTGGAACCGGCCAGGCACCAGCATTTCAAACTCGGTGGCCTTGCGCTGCTCATTGAGAATCTTCTCCACCTGCTGCATGCCCCAGGGGGAAACATACAGGCTCATGGCACCCACAATAACCATCACCGGCACACATCCGATCAGGGTCTTGGCCAGCAGCTGGCCCTGACTGATGCCACAGGCGAACAGCACGGTCATCTCACTTTCCAGATACATGCGGCCGTAGGCCAGCAGGATGCCGATAAACAGCCCCAGAGGCAGAATCAGCTCAAGGAATCCGGGAAACCGGTAGGCCATAATACTGAACAGCACGTCGGCGGAAATGGAGCCGTCGGCAGCACTGTCCAGGTAGCGGATAAAGCGGCCACTCATGAACACCAGCAACAGGATGCCGGACACGGCAACCATGCTGATCATGACCTGACGAACAAGATAGCGGAAAATGATACTCAAATCGGTCTCTCTGGCCGTGCCCTAGGAAACATGGAGGAAACAGGGAACAGCGCGTATTCTATGTAACCTTCCGGACGAATGACAGTGGGAAGCATGACGGTCCGGCCATGGTCCGCCGGCAATCGCGGCTTGATAAAACGACCGCCAGCCCCAATGCTGGTCTCTATCCGTTCAAAATTCCGCTGCGGCGGATACATTTTCAGAACAATCGACAGGAGTTGTCATGAATTTCAGCCTGAGCAGTAAAGCAATTACAAGCACCAAAGGCGATTGTCTGGTTGTCGGCCTGCCGGAAAAAGGCAGCTGGCCGGAATCCACGACCCAGGCCGACGAAGCACTGGACGGGCTGATCAGCAAACTCCAGAAAGCCGGCGATATTTCTGGCAAGAATGCCAGCACCCACAGTATTCCCCTGGTAGACCAGCACTGGAAGCGTCTGCTGGTGGTAGGTACAGGTGCCGATGGGGACCGTACCCCGTCCGCCTATAACAAGGCACTGGCAGCCATGGTCTCCGCCCTCAGGGACGGCCCGTCAAAATCCGCCATCATCACCCTTGGCGACACCCAGACCTCCGACTCTGCCGACGAATCCACAAAACTCGGCTTTATTGGCCGCGCCCTGGAAGAGCAGCTGTATACCTTTACCGGTTTCAAAAGCAAGCCGGAGGACGAGCGCAAGCTGAACAAGGTTATTGTCACCGCCAGCAGCACCGGCAAAGCCCAGAAAGACGCCTTCAACCTGGGCCTGGCCACCGGCCGGGGCATGAACCTGACCCGGGACCTGGGCAACACCCCTCCCAACGTCTGCCATCCCCAGTGGCTGGCCCAGCAGGCCAAAGATCTGGCCAGCAAGTACGACTGCATCAAGACCCAGATCCTTGATGAGAAACAGATGGAAAAAATGGGCATGAACACCATTCTGGCGGTGGGTAAAGGCAGCACCCGCCCGCCCCGTCTGATCGTTATGGAATACCGTGGCGGCAAGACCAAAGACAAGCCCTACACCCTGGTGGGCAAAGGCATCACCTTTGACTCCGGCGGCATCAGCCTGAAGCCTGGCGCCGGTATGGATGAAATGAAGTACGACATGGGCGGCGCTGCCAGCGTTTTCGGTACCATGCTGGTACTTGCGGAAACCCAGCCGAAAATTAACGTTGTCGCTGTTGTTGCCGCCGCCGAGAACATGCCCGATGGTGGCGCCACCCGCCCGGGTGACATAGTCACCACCCTGTCCGGGCAGACCGTGGAAATCCTCAACACCGATGCCGAAGGCCGGCTGGTACTGTGTGACGCCCTGACCTACGTGAAGAAGTTTGATCCGGAAACGGTGATTGATATGGCCACCCTCACCGGTGCCTGCATCGTTGCCCTGGGCCATCACGCCACCGGACTTCTTGCCAATGACGACGACCTGGCCGGCGAACTCCTGGCGGCGGGCGAGCGCTCCTGCGACCGGGCCTGGCGCCTGCCTCTGTGGGACGAGTATCAAAGCCAGCTGGACAGCAACTTTGCCGATATGCAGAACATCGGTGACCGTTCCGCAGGCACCATTACCGCAGCCTGCTTCCTGTCCCGCTTTGCCAAGGACTACCGCTGGGCCCACCTGGATATCGCCGGCACTGCCTGGGATTCCGGAAAGGCCAAAGGCGCCACCGGCCGGCCGGTTCCCCTGCTGGTCAACTACCTGATGTCCCATGCCGGATAACAGTCCCCGCGCCCCGGAGCAAGACGGCAGCCCTGCTGCCGGCCTTGCCTCCGGCCAGAACAGCCGCAACCAGCGCTACTGGTTCCATATCCTGTCCAGGGATACCTCGGCTGCCCGCCACCTGCATGCCGCAAAACTGGCAGAAAAAGCCTGGCTGCAGGGGGACCGGGTTGGCATCAGCTGCGACTCTCTGGACCAGGCCAGCGAACTGGATGAGCTGCTCTGGAGCTTCAGCCCGGACAGTTTTATTCCCCACAGCGTCATCACCGGCAGCCCGGACGGCAACCGGGACCCGGTAGGCATACTGACCGGACCACCCGCGCCGGAGGACTGGGACACTGTCATTGTTCTTTCCGCCAGCCTGCCGCCCAATGCCGATCGCTTCAACCGCCTGGCGCTGGTGGCCCACAATGATCCGGCCACCCTGGATCTGGCCCGCACCCACTTCCGACTGCTGCGGGCACTGGGAATCGAACCCCGGGTCCACGACCAGCGCAAACGCTGATATTCGCTGCCAGCCTGACGAGCATGTATAATCGGGCGTCTTTATTTTCCTTTGTGAATCAACCAACGGTCACCAGTAAAAACCCATGGAAAAAACCTACCAGCCAGAAAACATCGAGCGCCAGTGGTACGAAAACTGGGAATCCAAAGGGTATTTCCGGCCTTCCGGTGAAGGCCAGTCCTACAGCATTGCCATTCCCCCACCCAACGTTACCGGCAGCCTGCACATGGGGCATGCGTTCCAGCATACAATCATGGATACGCTTATCCGCTACCGGCGCATGCAGGGCCGCAATACTCTCTGGCAGGTAGGTACAGACCATGCAGGCATAGCCACCCAGATGGTGGTTGAACGCAAGCTGGCGGCCGAGGAAAGCAAAACCCGGCACGATCTGGGCCGGGACGAGTTCATCAAGCGTATCTGGGAGTGGAAGGAAGAGTCCGGCGGTACCATTACCCGGCAGATGCGCCGCCTGGGTAACTCGGTAGACTGGGAACATGAACGCTTCACCATGG
Organism: Marinobacter sp.; assembly: GCA_041591245.1. GTDB lineage: Bacteria > Pseudomonadota > Gammaproteobacteria > Pseudomonadales > Oleiphilaceae > Marinobacter. The sequence continues at coordinate 865 of JBFHSI010000097.1, read as the reverse complement.
ATGACGGCTTTTACAAGGCCGTTCAGGAAGTGTTTATCCGCCTGTACGATGAGGGCCTGGTGTACCGTGGCAAACGTCTGGTGAACTGGGACCCGAAACTGCATACCGCCATTTCCGACCTGGAAGTGGAAAACCGGGAAGAGAAAGGCTTTTTCTGGCACCTGCGCTACCCCCTGGCCGATGGCGCGAAAACTGCCGATGGCAAGGACTATGTGGTAGTTGCCACCACCCGTCCGGAAACCATGCTTGGTGACACCGCCGTGGCGGTACACCCGGAAGACGAACGCTACCAGCACCTGGTGGGCAAGGAAGTCATGCTGCCCCTGGTCAACCGCCGGATTCCCATTGTGGCCGACCACCATGCCGATCCGGAAAAAGGCAGCGGTTGTGTGAAAATCACCCCGGCCCATGACTTCAATGACTATGCTGTGGGCAAACGCAACAACCTGCCCATGATCAATGTGCTGACCCAGGATGCCTGCATCCGGGAAGTGGCTGAAGTTTTCAATTCTGACGGCTCCGATAACAACGATATCGATGGGACCCTGCCGGCCACCTATGCCGGGCTGACCCGTGAAGATGCCCGCAAGCAGATTGTTGCCGATATGGAAGCCGCCGGTCTGGTGGAACAGATCGAGGACCACGTACTGAACGTGCCCCGGGGCGACCGTTCCGGCCTGATCATCGAACCCATGCTGACCGACCAGTGGTTTGCCGATGCCAAAACCCTGGCCAAACCGGCTATTGAAGCGGTGGAAGACGGTCGCATCCAGTTTGTTCCCAAGCAGTATGAGAACATGTATTTCGCCTGGATGCGGGACATTCAGGACTGGTGTATTTCCCGTCAGCTCTGGTGGGGGCACCG
>JBFHSI010000096.1:0-11134 GCA_041591245.1 Marinobacter sp. | reverse complement strand
AGCCTGGACAGATCCTTTGCAACAGACTGTTTGATAATGGCCATTTCTTCCTGACTAAGGCGCCCGTCAGCCAGCGGATTGATACGGTCACCAGAGGAATCTGCCTGCACTGCAAAGCCCCCGAACCCGAGAATCAGCACCATAAACACCCTCACCCACGGGGCGTACCGTGACTTCTTCATTCCTGCTCCCTCTTTTTGTCTGTATTTGCACGATCGTGGCGCCATCTCGGTTAAAATACCGCGCAGGCACGTCACTCCAGTCTCTGTCGTGCCCAATGATTGATTAATTCCATGGCATTCAGGAGCCGTGAATGTTTGTTTTGTGGTCTGATTATCATTCTTCCCGGTTTTCCCTGAGGGTATTGTGAAGCGCCCCTCCACGACTCCTCTGACCCAAGATCAGTATCGGCAATTGATGGCCCATGCCAGCACCCAGGCTGATTTCGTTCATATCGGCAGTACCGGTACTGGTGCCGGTCGAGGCATCTGCAGCGGTTTCTCTGCCTGCGCTACCGATATCCTTTGTCTGGATCAGCCCCTGAAGGGACCTCTGGCTGTTGCTGAAGTGGCCAGGGAGATGGAAGCAAAGGTATCCCGTTACCAACTGGACGGAGGCTCCGAACAACCCTGCCTGACCGGTGGCTGGATCGGATTTATCAGCTACGAACTGGGATATCAGAAAGAACCTAGGCTCGCCGGACTGTGCCCGGACCTGCCTGTCCCCCTGCTGTCTGCGGGCTTCTATCTCTGGGCGGCCAGCCATATTCAGGAAACTGACAACTATGTTCTGTGGCTACACCCGGAGTGCCCCGATGCTGTGCAGCAGACCCTGAAGCTCTGGCTCGATGGTCCCGAAGCGGCTCCGGGTGCCGGCTGGCACATGCCTGTCCCGTTTCAACCCCGGCAATCTCCGGAAGCATTCATGGCGGGGGTGGACCGCATCCGTGACTACATAGAAGCCGGAGACTGCTACCAGACCAATCTGTCCCAAGAGTTCACAGGCCGGTATCTTGGCGATCCATGGCAGGCCTTCCAGGCACTGTCCCGGGCCAACCCCACCCCCTACAGTGCATTTATCCGTACTAACGGCAGCGCCATAGTGTCTGTGTCACCGGAAAGGTTTCTGGAAATCCGGGGGGACACCATTCTGACCAGCCCCATCAAGGGCACCCGCCCCAGGGGGGCGACACCGGAACAGGATCAGGCTCTGGCCTCTGAGTTGATTAACTCGGAAAAGGACCGGGCGGAAAATCTGATGATTGTGGATTTGCTGCGCAATGACCTGGGGGTCAATGCCGCCACCGGCAGCGTCAGCGTGGACCAGCTCTTCGCCCTGGAGTCCTATCGCAATGTCCATCACCTGGTCAGCCATATCCGGGCCCGGCTGGCCGATGGCGTCAGCCCCATGAAAGCCCTGTTGGATGCCTTTCCGGGCGGGTCTATCACCGGCGCCCCGAAAATAAGGGCCATGGAAATCATCCGGGAACTGGAGCCCCACTGGCGGGGGCCCTATTGCGGCTCGGTATTCTTCCGTGGGCTTGACGGTACGCTGGACAGCAGCATTGCCATACGCACCCTGCTCTGTGACAGCGAGGGCAACATACATTGCTGGGGCGGTGGCGGCATTGTTGCCGATTCCGATTCCCGGGAGGAGTATCAGGAAACTCTGACCAAGGTCCGTTCCCTGATGCAGTTTCTGGAGCAGTTAAGGGTAACGGAGTAACCTCCGCCACCCTCTGTGTTCAGAGCCTGGCCTCAGCCTTTATGGACAGCGCTGGCCTCGAGGAAGGCCTTCCGCAGATCCTCGAAGGTGTGCACAGCCGGGAACTGGGGGAACTCCTCAATGACATTTTCCGGTGCGTGGAACAGGATTCCTGCCTCGGCCTGCCCCAGCATGGTGGTGTCGTTGTAGGAGTCACCGGCAGCAATAACCCGGTAATTGAGCAACTGGAACGCCCGTACAGACTGGCGTTTCGGGTCCCGCTGGCGCAGCAGGTAGTTGGTGATGCGGCCATCCTCCGCCACTTCCAGTTTGTGGCACAGCAGTGTCGGGTATCCGAGTTTGGCCATCAGAGGCATGGCGAACTCATAAAAGGTGTCGGACAGAATCACCACCTGAAAACGCTGTCTCAGCCAGTCCAGAAATTCCCGGGCGCCGGGCAGAGGGTCCAGTTCGCCGATGACTTCCTGAATCTGCGGCAAACCGTATCCGTGCTGATCCAGAAGTTTCAGGCGCTGCTTCATCAGCACATCGTAATCAGGAATGTCACGGGTGGTCGCCTTGAGTTCGTCAATACCGGTTTTCTCGGCAAACGCGATCCAGATTTCCGGAATCAGTACTCCTTCAAGGTCAAGGCATGCGAGTTCCACAGTGATCTCCTGATTGGCAATTTGTTTTGACGGAGCAGCAAGCCCCATTGATCAGCGCCGTATGATAAGAAAAACCGGCGAGGAATGCATCGTACATCGCCACCGGAATTGCATTGTTGCTGCGGTATAACGATATAGATCCTGATTCCTTCAGACAGCCGGGGGTTTAATGGTAGTCTTTTCACACATTTAGATCAGGTAGTTTGGAAAATGACCGACATCCGGAACCTGCGGGAAGAGCTCGATGGCCAGAGTCCCCGCGCAATACTGAAAGCGGCCCTCCAGAAGTACGACAACATTGCCATCTCCTTCAGCGGCGCAGAAGACGTGGCACTTATTGAAATGGCCCACAAGCTTACCGATAACCTTCAGGTGTTTACCCTGGATACAGGCCGCCTGCACCCGGAGACCTATGAATTTCTGGAGCAGGTCCGGAAACACTATGGTATCCAGATCGAAGTCCTGTTCCCGGATGCAGAAGAAGTGCAGAATCTGGTCAGCCATAAAGGCCTGTTCAGCTTCTATGAAGACGGCCACTCGGAATGTTGCGGGATCCGCAAGGTGAGCCCCCTGAAGCGCAAACTGGCCACCGTGGATGCCTGGATTACCGGACAGAGACGGGATCAGAGCCCGGGCACCCGCAATGAAGTGCCGGTGGTTCAGGAAGACACAGCCTTCTCCACAGAGACCAGAACTCTGGTGAAGTTCAACCCGCTGGCAAACTGGACATCAAAGGAAGTGTGGGACTATATCCGCATGAGCGAAGCCCCCTACAACAAACTCCATGAACGGGGATTTGTCAGTATTGGCTGCCAGCCCTGCACCCGAGCGGTACTCCCTGGACAGCACGAACGTGAAGGGCGCTGGTGGTGGGAAGAAGCCACCAAAAAGGAATGCGGACTGCACGCAGGAAACCTGATCGCCCGGGATTAACGTCCCAGGCGATCCAGGCCCGAATCAGTAGGTGGGTAACTCCACATCCCGGAACAGGGCCTCGATTTCAGACCGGCTGCCCTGGTGGGCTACCGCCTCATCCACCCGCTCCTTGGTGAGATGGGGCGCAAAACGCTGGATAAATTCGTACATATAGCCACGCAGGAAGGTTCCCTTGCGGAAGCCGATACGGGTCACACTGGGCCGGAACAGCTTGCGGGCGTCCAGAGCCACAAGATCGGAATCCGTCACCGGATCGTAGGCCATACTGGCAATAATCCCTACCCCCAATCCCAACCGCACATAGGTCTTGATTACATCCGCGTCCGCCGCAGTGAAAATGACCTTGGGGGTCAGCCCCTGGGACTGGAAGGCCTCATCCAGCTTGGAGCGTCCGGTAAATCCGAATACATAGGTTACCAGAGGATATTCAGCCAGCTCCGCCAGCGTCAGCTCGGAGTTCTGTGCCAGCGGGTGATCCTTGGGCACAATAACGCTTCGGTTCCACCGGTAACAGGGCATCATGATCAGGTCATTGAACAGCTCCATGGCTTCCGTGGCAATGGCGAAATCAACAGCACCATTGGCTGCCATTTCGGAAATCTGCATGGGCGTCCCCTGGTGCATATGCAGAGACACCTCGGGGTATTCCTCGATAAAGCCACTGATCACCGGCGGCAGCGCATAGCGGGCCTGGGTGTGGGTAGTGGCAATACTCAGCTCACCCTTGCGCTGATTACTGAACTCCTGGGCAATCTTCTTGATGCCTTCCACCCGACGGAGGATTTCACCGGCTTCCCGGATAATGATTTCCCCACCAGGAGTAATGCGGGTCAGGTGCTTGCCGCTGCGGGCAAAGACCTCCAGCCCCAGCTCATCCTCAAGCAAGCGAATCTGTTTGGAGATACCCGGTTGAGAAGTGAAAAGGCTCTGGGCCGTTGCGGACACATTCAGATCATGGTGCGCAACTTCCCAGATATAGCGCAACTGTTGTAATTTCATCGAGTCTGGAGCTCCCCTGATTCCCGGCCATAGGCGGGTGCATGTTCATGTCGGTCATCCTTATACCGCAAGAATACGCATAAAAATATTATTTTTCATTCACTTTTAATCTAGAAACTGCCTTTTACAAAGTTTAGACCAAAAATGAATAAACACCGCACAGACCGTCCCCCTTATCCCTGCGATGCTAGGAGATACGGACCCTACAGAAAAACCGACTGACGCCAAACCGGGAACCCCATGCTGCTTGCCACCAAGTTTCTACGGCCCAGTTCCAGCCCCCGCTGCGTGCAGCGGGAGCGGCTGTACCGGCTACTGGAAGCAGCCCCGCCAAAGCGGCTGAATCTTGTCGTAGCCCCTGCAGGATTCGGCAAGACCACGCTGGCAGCCCAATGGTGTGCCCGCAATTCTGCCCCTTCGGCCTGGCTGGCACTGGATGAAAACGACGACGAACCTGTCCGGTTCTGGCAATACCTGGTGGGCGCCCTGAGTCACGCCGGCGTCCCCGGACTGAACCAGCGCCAGAAATCACAGGCAAGTGACTCGGAAGATGCCATAACCGCAGGCATTACCGGGCTTATCAATGTACTGGCGGCCGATGGCAGGTCCTGGTCCCTGGTTCTGGACGACTTCCAGGTTATCGGCAACAGGCGCATTCTGCGCCAGCTGGCCTATTTCATCGACTACCTGCCCCCCGGGGTAACCGTGACCCTCACATCCCGGAACGAACCACCCCTGCCTCTGTCCCGCTGGCGGGTCAGGGGCTGGGTTCAGGATATTCACCCGGCACTTCTGGCAGTTACCAGCGGGGAGTGCCGTCAGTTTTTCCACGACACCATGGCCATGCCCCTGTCTGAGGAGGATGTTGACCGGGTATATCGGAGAACCGAAGGCTGGGTGGCCGCCATGCAACTTTCCGCCCTGGCCGGGAATCAGGACGCAGCCCCTGGGTCGATGCCGGCATCCCTGTATCAAGTTGACTCGCCCCATACCGGGGAGCGCCAGATCAGCGACTACATATTGACCGAGGTACTGGATCAGCAGGCCCCGGAGCATGTAAGTTTCATGCTGGATACCGCCTGCTGTCCCCGCCTGTGCGCCCCATTGTGTGACGCTATCCGGAATGCCGGTGACAGCCAGGATCAGCTTCGGCAGCTCTATAACCTGAACCTGTTTCTGGTCCCGCTGGATGATCAGGGCCAATGGTATCGCTACCACGACCTGTTCAGGGATGCGCTGCTTCAGCGCTCCCGACACAGAGACCCGGAACGGGCGGAGGAACTCTGGCAAAGAAGCATCCACTGGTTTCTGGAACATGGTCAGGTGCAGGAAGCCATCTCCCAGCTGGTCCGTCAGCAGGACTGGCAGTGGCTGGCGACGGTGCTGGAAGAGCACGGCAACAACCTGATTCATGGTGGCCACCATCTGCCCGTGCTGAACTGGCTCGACTCCCTGCCCGAAGGGCTCATTGACCAGCGCCCGCACCTGCAGATGCTGCGTATCTGGGCGCTGTTCTTTGCCAATCGCCTGGGTAGCCTCGAGCCGTTACTGGCAACGCTGGAAGAGGTTCTGGACGAGCCCGGCACGGAAAATGGCGACAGATCCGGTCTGCACAGCGAGATAATCCTGGTACGGTCCTATCTGGCCCGGTCCAGGAATGATGACCAGCGTGCCCGGGATCTGACCCGGCAGGTACTGGAAGACCTGGACCATACCCGGATTCCACTGAAATCCGTCACCTATTACGGTCTGGGGCTGGACGGTTACGGCCGGGGCGACCTGACCGGCGCGGAAGAAGCCCTGCGCTCATCGGTACGCTACGGCAAGGCCGAACAGCAGCCCAGCACCCTGCTCTCCAGCGGCGGGCTGCTGGCCTGGATACAGTATCACCGGGGCGACTTTGATGCGGCACTGGCGACCGCCGCCAGCGTCCAGCAGTGGGTGGACAGACAACCCACAGATCCCGGCCAGCCGCGCCTGATATCCTGCTGGCTGAACAGCGCCCTGACTGAGATCTGCCGCGAACGCAATGAGCCGGATCAGGCCGCAGCCCACCTGGCCCCCCTGCTGGAGCATGTGAACCAGGGTACCGAACCCGGACAGCATGTGGTCATCCAGTATGTACGAGGTCACCTGGCCTTCAGCCTGGGGCATTACCAGGAAGCCGTGGAAGCTCTCGAGGATGCCACTGACCTGTGCCGACACAGCCGTAGCCATATGGTTTTCGAACCACCGGTCTGCGCCGCACTCCTTGCCCGCTGTTATCTGGCCACAGGCAACCCGGGCAAAGCCCGATCCTGTATCGACAGTCTGGAGGCTGAGCCCCTGACCAATCCCCTGAACCGGGAACAGCACCTGATCTGCCGGGCCCGGATACTGCTGGACCTCAACCGGCCCCATGAGGCCCGGGAGATTCTGCTGCCGCTACGGGATACCACCAGCCAGAACGGTCACGCCCGACATCAGCTGGAAGTGATGCTACTGCTGGCTGAAATTCTACATCTGGAAAACCAGGACGACGCAGCACGGACCTTGCTGGAGCAGGCTCTGTCCATAGCCTCAAAAACCGGATTCCTGCGCCTCTTTGCCGAAGAAAGTCCAGGGCTGAGACAGCTGATCCAGTCCATGCCGATGCTGGCAGCTCCGGGGAGCTGGAACCGCAAACTGCGGGCCTTGCTGCAGCAGGTTCCCGAGCCCTCCACCGAACAGCCTCCGGCAGCCGCCGAATCCGAACCTGAGCTACAGGAGCCCCTGAGCCTCAGGGAACAGGAGGTACTGGTGCTTATCAATGATGGCTATGCGAACAAGGAAATTGCAGAAAGACTGTCGGTGGCTCCCGCCACGGTAAAAGCCCATATACGCAACCTGTACGGCAAGCTGGGCGTAAGACGGCGTACCGAGGCTCTGGCCAGGGCCAGGGCACAGGGACTTTTGTCCTGAGCGCCGGAGGTTCAAACCGATTTTTTGTGACCCACTTCAGATTTCAGGCGCTATTTTTCATGGATCTACGCCCTTTGGACGATTCGCACGCCCGCCTGTCCGCCTTATGATTTCTCCTGCGGTAAGGCCACAGGCTTTACCCTGGAATCTGAAACTTCAGGCCTTCAGACTTCCTGTTCTGTGTTGATTGAATGCCGGGCCCTTACGGCCCCCTTCGGTACAAGCCGGCCCATGGCCGGCTCTTTTTTTGGCCATCAGAGCACAGCCAGCTCAGCCTGCCCCTGACACGCCACCCTACCTTCAGTATTCAATCATTCGCCGAAATGGCGGCAGGGCATCCAGCAGCAACTGCCCGTACCGTCTGGCCACAATACGGCGATCCAGAATCGTCACCCGCCCGGTATCCTGCTCCGTCCGCAACAAGCGTCCCACTGCCTGTACCAGTTTTATGGAAGCATCCGGCACGGTGATTTCCATAAACGGGTTGCCACCACGCTGGGTGACCCATTCCGCCAGGCTTGCCTCAATGGGGTCATCGGGAACCGAAAACGGCAGCCGGGTAATCACCACATGGTGCAGATACTTGCCGGGCAGGTCGATACCCTCGGCAAAGCTGGCAACCCCGAACAGAACACTGGCCCTGCCGTCATCTATACGCCGGCAATGCTCCCGCAGCACCTCACCTTTGGCCATGTCATCCTGGGTAATGATCAGGTCCGGGTATTCCGGTGCCAGGGCATCCCGCACCTGCTGCATCTGCCGCCGGGAAGTAAACAGCACCAGTGTGGCTTTTTCTTCAGCCCAGAGCCCCGGCAGACGCTCGATCAGCGCATCGGTGAAGCCTTCATCCGTCGGCATCAGGGTCATGGCCGGCACTTCCACGGACGCCATTTCCCCGTACCGGAAAGAACTGGGAACCACCAGGTAGCGACTGCTCTCAGGCAGGCCGGCCCGGGCTTTAAGGCGGTCAAACCGGCCCAGCGCCGTCAGTGTGGCACTGGTCAGTACCGCGCCATAGGCCCGGGACCACAGGCGTGAATACAGCAGATTGTCTGCAAGCACCGGCGAACTGTAGAGGGTGATATCCTCGCCGCTGTCCCAGCGCTGCTTTACCGCCCAGCGGGCCGGTGCAGGGCTGCGGTAGCCGGTCTCGGCCTCCGGTGTGGATGACTCAGGGTCCCCACCCTCCTCCGCAGAATCCGGCTTGCGGCCGGTCTGTTCACACCAGGCAGCCCACAGGCGCAACTGATCCTCTGCCCGACTGTGGAAAGAGCCTACAACCGGATACCAGGCTTCGGCGGTATCCCGGTCCAGTTCATGGGCCTTGCGCTCATCAAAGGCATTCTGTAATTCATCGGCAAGCACACCCAGGTGGCGGACCAGATTGGCCGTTGCTATCCGGCTTTCCGCGGCAATCTCAGCCAGTGCCTCCGGCAGTTCCCCTTCCGGATACCGCCACTGGGCGCTGCGCCGCTCTTCGTTGAAGTCCCAGTCGGTATTGTTTTCCGCTTCCTCATAGACCCGGACGAGTACCTGATCCACCTCCCTGGCTGCACTGCTGATACGTTCCAGGGAACGGGTCGCCTGGGTACCGGCCCCCAGGTAGGGCTGCATCTTGGTCAGGGCCTGGGACAGCTGCTTCAGCCATTGCCGGGTCGAATTCAGGGAGACAGAAGCAGCAAAGTGGTTGAGAGCCTTGTCCGGCAGATGGTGGGCTTCATCAAAGATATACAGGGCATTCTCCGGCTCCGGCAGAATGGCTCCGCCCCCCAGAGCCAGATCAGCCAGTACCAGATCGTGGTTGGCCACCACGATATCCGCCTCATCAAGACCTTTACGGGCATCAAAAAATGCACAGCTGTCGAAATAGCTGCAGTGGCGGTTGGTGCACTGGCGATGGTCGGTGGTGACCTGACGCCAGACCTCATCCGGAATCTGCTCCGGCCAGTGATCCCGGTCTCCGTCCCAGGTTCTGGCACCGTAACTGCCCAGCATTTCCTCAAAAAAGGCCCGGGTTCCCGGCTCTTCCTTGCCAGGGCCATCCAGCAGGAACAGAGGCATGGTGTCACTGTCCCCATTGCCCTCATCGTGCAGCCGGGCTTCCAGGCGGGACATGCACAGGTACCGGCCCCGGCCCTTGGCCAGAGTCCAGCTGAATTCCAGCTTGCTGTGTTTTTTAAGGTCCGGCAGATCCTTGAGTACTATCTGGTCCTGCAGGGCAACCGTTGCGGTGGAGATTACCAGGGTCTTGCCAAGGGCTCTTGCCACCGGGATGGCGGCCACCAGGTAGGCCAGGGTCTTCCCGGTTCCGGTTCCCGCTTCCACCACGCAGGTGCCTGGCGGTGAGGTACGCTGACCATCGTTCTCGGTGATATCACCCATATAACGGGCGATTTCCGCAATCATCAGACGCTGGCCATAGCGCGCACGGATTTCCTTGCCCGCCAGAACATCCCGGTAACCCTGCTGGATCTGCTGCTTGATTTCGTCGGTCAGTGCCATCAGCGCGGGCTCACCCAGTCCCGGACAATACCCACCCGGAAGCGTTGTCCGCTCTTGCTGAGCACCACCCCTTCCTCGGTGATATCTTCCACCACCAGGCCGGAGAAACGGTCACCCACCCGCAGGTTACGGCTGTTGATCATGACCCTGCGGGCCGAGGGTGAAGAAGAATAAATATGGCTGTTAAAGGTCAAATCGGGAACACTCTTCTGAAACGCAAGGGGCAGCTCCACCAGATGGGGAATACGCCCGGTATCCGGATAATCCGGCACAGTCCGCCGGTCATTCGGGGTGGGAGCAGCCGGAACAATCAGGGTCGGGCGTTCCTCCGGTTTTGGCAGGGTTTCGCTCTGCCCGCTCTGGGCCAGGGCTCCGGCATTGCCATCCACGGCCTCCAGATTCTCCGCCGGATCCACAACGGTTTCGCTGGCATCAGCACCGGCGCCGGTGTCAGTTTCCGGTACTGAACTCATCAGCCCGGGCTCCCGGATAACCGGTAGCCCGGGCCAGAAAATCACAGCGATCACCACGGCGTTGATCGCCAGGGCCAGGGCCACCCAGACCACCGCAGATACCCGCTTTTTCTTCGGCCGGTGGATCAGCTGTACCTGCTGTCCCAGATCCGGAACCTTGCCCTGGCGGCGTTCTGCTTCTGACTTCCTGAGTGCATCCAGAATATAGGACATGGCTCACCCCTTCCCTGAGGCTGAGCGCGGAAGCAGCCGCGGATCGGAGCTGTCCAGATCATTGCGAATCTGGATAACGGTCATGGCACCGGCAATACCGTCTACCGCAAGGCCCCGGAGTTCCTGATACCAGCGCACCTGCTCACCCTCTGTCATACGCTTGATTCTTTCCCTTTCCGCTTCCGTACCCCCGAACTTTTCTGCCAGCTCCATCATCCGGGCAGCGATCCACAGCTGCCGGCCGGCACTGCCTTCATAGAACTTGTCATCGGTCAGAAACTCCGGAAGCCGCCACAAGATCTGGAATTCACCGAACCAGTAAGGCTCAATGGTGGCAAAAGACACTTCTGTCTCACCGTCCGCCAGGACAATCTTAGCCCGGTCACCGTCCAGCTGGCTCAGCACCACATGGCGTTCCTGTCCACTGCCATCCGTCAGCCGGAGTATGGCGGGCCGGTTCAGATATTCCAGACTGCGCCGGCTGCCCTGGCGGGCCAGACAGCCCAGTCCTGTATCCCTGGCGGTCTGGCACGGGTCCGGATACTGTTCCGGGGAATAATCCCGGTCCCACAGGGAGAACAGGGCCTGGAATGCCGGAATTTCGTCCAGGGACTGGGCCTGGAAGTCAAAGCGCGCCAGTGCAACCGGTTCACCCTGCCCCTGAAGCCCGGGAATCTCCGGGGCTGGAACCCTGACTGT
>JBFHSI010000095.1:0-11147 GCA_041591245.1 Marinobacter sp. | reverse complement strand
GCTCGGTCATCAGGCTCTGACAGAAACGCATGATTTCGTCGTCGGATCTGCCTTTCGGGTCAAAATCACTGCCGCCCTTGCCGCCACCGATGGGCAGGCCGGTCAGGGCGTTCTTGAAAATCTGTTCGAAGCCCAGGAATTTGATGATGCCCAGGTACACGGAAGGGTGGAAACGCATGCCGCCCTTGTAGGGTCCCAGGGCACTGTTGAATTCCACCCGGAAGGCCCGGTTGATGTGGATTTCGCCTTTGTCGTCCTGCCAGGGCACCCGGAAAATGATCTGCCGTTCCGGCTCACAAATGCGCTGGATAATTTTCTTTTCTGCGAACTCGGGATACTTCACCAGAACCGGGCCGAGTGTTTCCAGAACTTCGTGAACCGCCTGATGGAACTCGCTTTCTCCGGGATTTCGGTGCAGCACATCCTGAAAGATGGGCTCCAGTTTTTCATCCAGTTTTACATGCATTTGGAGTACCTCGGACCGGCTGAAAGCCGGAGATAAGGGAATGAATAAAGTGAATAAGGGTCTGGGATTGCACCATAAGGGTGCTTGATTTGGCAAGTGCGCCCCTTTCGGGTGCGGGCGGGTGCGGCAATGTGCCTCACGCCAGATAGCTTCCAGATCATTATTATGCTCGCAAAATTCAGACAGCAGGAATGCATGGATGGCTCATAAACGCATCACAACTCTGATGGGCAGTGTTCTGGCCGGGACCGTGGCATTGCCGGCAACGGTACTGGCCGAAACCGGTGCCAGTGACGACCTGGTAATCCGGGTGACCGATGGACAGGCAGTTCAGAGTCCGGCGCAGGTCCTGGCTCCGGAACAGGTGGAACGTCTGACCTCGGATCCGTCTGTTTCCCTGTCCCGCATGGGTGGCCGTGGCCTGGACCCGGTTATCCGGGGCCAGGGTCAGGAACGGGTGGATGTGCTGCTGGATGGTATCCGGGTGGAAGGCGCCTGCCCCAACCGGATGGACCCAGCGTCGAACCGGCTGAGTTCCGCGCTGGCACCGGTACTGGAAGTGCGTACCACTAACCATACCCTGCGCTGGGGGCCGATCAGCGGCGGCCAGATTGTGGCCACAACCGCAGCACCGGAGTTCCGCAACGGCGTCAGCACCGGCCATGTCACTCTGGGCGGTTCCGACAATGGCAAGGGTGAACTGGCCAACGGCAGTGTGGCTGTGGGCAGTGAGGACGCCTGGATTCGTCTGGCCGGTGCCTACGAGGAAGCGGATGACTACGAGGATGGCGACGGCAACGAAGTCCGCAGCTCTTACGAAAACACCGAAGGCCGGATTGATGCTGCCTGGAAGGCGGATAACGGGTTCTATATCAAGGGCCTGTTCAGCCGTCAGGAAGAGCGGGACGTGAAATACGCGGGTTCCGGAATGGATGCGCCGAAAACCGATACGGATATTGCCCGTCTGGAGCTGGGCGCTCCCATTGCCAGTGGTGCATGGAACCTGATGGCCTGGCAGGCCGATGTGGACCACATCATGGACAACTTCAGCCTGCGGACTCCGGGCATGATGAAAATGCTGACCGACTCCCGGACCGAAACCCGGGGCCTGCGCCTGACCCTGGATCAGAGCCCGGACAGCCGCACCGACTGGGCTCTGGGTGTGGATGTGGAAACCAATAACTGGGATGCCAGCCGTTATACCGGGGCCACGCTGGATACCCTGAATTCCGTACTCTGGCCGGATGTGGACCGGGATCGGGTCGGGGTATTTGCCGAACGTTTCTTCCGGGTAACCCCCGGGCTGCAGATTGGCGGTGGTGTGCGTTATGACCGGGTGGAGATGGATACAGGTTCTGCTGACAAGGTGTTCGGTACCGGAATGATGGCCACCTCCGCAGAGCAGATCTACAACACCGTTTATGGCACCACCGATACCGATGTGGTGGACGACAATATCAGTGGCTTCATTTCCAGTGAATGGCGCTTTTCCCCGATCCAGTCGCTGGAGGTAACCGCCAGTCACAGTGTCCGCAGCCCGAGTGTAACCGAGCGTTATATCGCCAGCTGGAACAGCATGAACGCAGCCAACCGCTGGGTCGGCAACCCGGCTCTGGATACGGAAAAACACAACAAGCTGGAAATTGCCCTGTCCGGTCGCAACGACGGCTGGAACTGGCGTCCTGCAGTGTGGGTTGACCGGGTAGAGGATTTTGTTCTGCGCAGCAAGACTGCCCAGGGTTCCCTGTACAGCAATATCGATGCCCGCCTGTTGGGCGTGGAAGCCGCTCTGGGCTGGAGCGACGGTACCTGGAGCAGTTCCAGCAGACTGGCGTCAGTGCGCGGCGAGAATGCAGATGACAACAAGCCCCTGCCCCAGATTCCTCCGGTACAGTTCGTACAGACCATCGGCTGGCAGCATCTGGGACATCAGGTGGAGCTGGAATGGCAGCTGGCACGCCGGCAGGACCGTGTGGACATGGCGTCCGGACTGGATGCCGGCCCTTCCTCCGGCTATGGCGTGCTGAATCTGTCCGGCAGCCATCCCCTGGTGGAGCATCTGACCCTGTCCTGGGCGCTGGATAATCTGTTCGACAACACCTGGGCTCCCCATATCAGCCGTGCCAACACCGACCCCTTCAACCCGGATGCGGTCAGGGTCAACGAACCCGGACGAACTTTCAGACTGGCGCTTACCGCCAGCTGGTAAAACCGACAATGGTGGTTGCCCGTTTCTCATAGCCGGCGGGTGACATTTGCCCCACGTGAAAGCCCAACCTTCACGTGGGGTTTTTTTGTTTCCCATCAAGGTGCCGGGGAAGCCGGGTGAACTATGATTCAGGAGCGGGGCGGGATTGCACAGTTGCTCAATGGCATGTTCCCGGTAGTCCATTGCTGATAACATAAGGTTATTACGTTATTCCAAAATGTGAGGTTGGCCGTGGGACGTATATCTGCTGCACTGATCATGGTGATAGGGGGCCTGCTGCTTGCGGCACAGGCATGGGGCAGCACACCGGAGACCGTACAGGTACAGCGGGGCCAGCTTCAGGAACAGGTCTATCTGGATGGGGTGATTGAGGCGGTACAGCAAAGCACGGTATCAGCCCAGACCAGCGGCACAGTGCAGAAGCTGCCCTTTGATGTGGATGATTCGGTGACGGCGGGCGATCTGATTGTCCAGCTGGAAGACAGCGAGCAGCGGTCCCGGGTACGTCAGGCCCAGGCCGGTCTGGATGAGGCCAGAGCTGCGCTGGAGGATGCCCGCCAGCGCTTTGCCCGAATTGAATCTGTGCACCAGAGGGGCCTGGTCTCCCGGCAGGAATTCGATCAGGCCCGGAACAACCTGTCTGCGGCCCAGGCCCGGGTGGACCGGGCCAGTGCCAGCCTGGCCGAAGCCCGGGAACAGCTGAGCTACACCCGGATTCTCGCGCCCTATGGGGGGATACTGACCGAACGCCATGTGGAAATCGGTGAATCGGTCAGCCCCGGCCAGCCCCTGCTCAGTGGCCTGTCCCTGGAACAGTTGCGGGTGGTGGTGGACCTGCCCCAGAAATACGCCGATCTGGCCCGCAGCCAGCGCCAGGCCCGGGTGACCCTGAATGACGGCCGGGTACTGGAAACCGGCGACATGACCTTCTACCCCTATGCCGATCCGGCTACCCATACTTTTCGTCTGCGCCTGCGTCTGAATGAGCCCGAGGGTTCCCTGTTTCCGGGCATGCTGGTCAAGGTATCCATACCTGTCGCCAGCCGGGAGGCCCTGTGGATACCGGCCGGCAGTCTGGTGCAGCGCAGTGAGCTGCGGGCTGTGTTTGTTGTGGATGAGCAGGGCCGGCCCAGGCTGCGGCAGGTGCGCACCGGCGTGCGCGACGGGGATCGTATTGAAATCCTGGCCGGCCTGAGTGAGGGCGAAGCGGTGGTCCGCGACCCCTCAGAACTGATCCTTGGCGGAGCCGGGGAAATTCAGGCACCGGTCCGCACCGGTGAGGAGTCTGACCGGTGAAGGATGACCTGCCCCCTGTCGGATTTTCCGGGACCATTGCCCGAACCTTTCAGAACAACCGCCTTACGCCGCTGCTGGCCCTGCTGTCTGTGGTGCTGGGAATTCTTGCTGTTGTGGTTACCCCGAAAGAGGAAGAGCCCCAGATTGATGTGACCATGGCGGATATTCTGGTGGCCTTTCCCGGTGCCGGGGTACGGGAAGTGGAGAATTCGGTGGCCATCCCCGCCGAGCAGGTGATGAGCGAGATCCAGGGGGTGGACCATGTGTACTCGGTTTCCCGCCGGGGCATGGCGGTGATCACCGTGCAGTTCGAAGTGGGTGTGACCCGGCAGGAAGCCCTGGTGCGTCTGTACAACAAGGTGTATTCCAACCGGGACTGGCTGCCGCCGGAACTGGGGGCCATGGAGCCGGTGATCAAGCCCCGGGGCATTGATGATGTGCCGGTGATGACCCTGACCCTGTTCGATCCGGTTCATGGCCATGGTGCCGAGGAACTCACGCGTCTGGCGCATATGCTGGAAGTGGAGCTGAAACGGGTGCCCGGCACCCGGGACGTGTACACCCTGGGGGGCATTCCCGACCGGGTGGATATC
This sequence comes from Marinobacter sp., assembly GCA_041591245.1. Taxonomy (GTDB): domain Bacteria; phylum Pseudomonadota; class Gammaproteobacteria; order Pseudomonadales; family Oleiphilaceae; genus Marinobacter. The sequence continues at coordinate 6,583 of JBFHSI010000095.1, read as the reverse complement.
CGCTTTGATCCGGCCCTTCTGGCCGGTTTCAACCTGACCCTGAATGATCTGCGCAGCGCCCTGCAGGCGGCCAATGCCAGTGCCGGCAATGCCCGGGTAACCCGGGACAACCTGTCCATTCCCATACAGGCCGGGAGCCTGCTGGAAACCGTGGAGGATGTGCGCCATCTGGTGGTGGGTATGCATCAGGGGGCTGCCGTGTATCTGCAGGACGTGGCCGAGGTGAGTCGTGGCGGTACGGTGGCGGCGCAGAGTGTGATGACCGGCTTTGGCCCTGCCTATGGCAACGGGGGAGTTGCCGCCGCGGGTGATGTCTACCCGGCGGTGACCCTGGCCATTGCCAAGAAGCCCGGAGAAAACGCCGTCGATATTACCCGGGCGGTGACTGCCGCTCTGGCACAGTTGCGCAACCGTATTCTGCCTGCGGATATTGAAGTACTGGTCACCCGGGATTACGGGGAGACCGCATCCCACAAGGCCCGCAAACTGATCTCCGACCTCATCTCGGCAACCGTGTGCGTGGTGTTGCTGGTGCTGGCGGCCATGGGCTGGCGGCAGGCGGTTATTGTGGGGGTGTCGGTGCTTATCACCCTGCTGCTGACCCTGGTGTTTTCCTGGGCCTGGGGCTTCACCCTGAACCGGGTGTCCCTGTTCGCCCTGATCTTTTCCATCGGCATACTGGTGGACGATGCCATTGTGGTTACCGAGAATATTCACCGGCGTATCCGGGCTTCCGTCCTGCCTCCGGGCCAGGTGATTCCCGCCGCTGTGGAAGAGGTGGGTTCCCCTACCATCATGGCCAGCCTGACCATTATGGCGGCACTGCTGCCCATGGCCTTTGTCACCGGTCTGATGGGCCCCTATATGAGCCCCATTCCCATCAATGCCTCAGCCGGTATGCTACTGTCCCTGATTGTGGCTTTTGTGGTGGCCCCCTGGCTGGCATTCCGGCTGTTGCAGCCCCGCACCCCGGAGCCGGCGGCGACCGCCAGCGGGGCTGATTCGCAGGCGGGTGTCAGTCCATTGGCCATGACCGTGTTCCGCAAGCTGCTGGTGCCCTTTCTGGGGGAACACCGCTGGCGCCGGGGGCTGCTGGCCCTGGTGGTGATTGCCCTGACCCTGGGAGCCGCGTCGTTGCCGGTATTCCAGGTGGTGATCCTGAAAATGCTGCCTTTCGACAACAAGTCGGAGCTGCAGGTGGTGGTGGATATGCCGGAGAGCTCGCCCCTGGAGCAGACCCAGCGGGTGCTGCTGGAAATGGGTCAGTATCTGGAAACGGTGGATGAGGTCACCAGCTGGCAGGCCTATGCCGGTACCGCGTCCCCCATCAACTTCAACGGTCTGGTGCGCCAGTACTATCTGCGCAGCGAACCCTATCACGGCGATATACAGGTAAACCTGGCGGGTGTGGACAGCCGGGAGCTGCAGTCCCATGACATTGCCGGCACACTGCGGGCACCGCTGACGGCCATTGCCGGCCGATACGGTGCCAACGTCAAGGTGGTGGAAGTACCCCCGGGACCTCCGGTGCTGTCACCGGTGGTGGCCGAGGTCTATGCCGACAGTGTCGGGCGCCGGGCCCAGCTGGCCCGCCAGCTGGAAGCGGACATGCATCAGGTGGAGGGGCTGGTGGATATGGACAGCACCCTGGAGGCCCCCACCCGGCAATGGCATCTGCTGGTGGACCGGGCCCGGGCGGCCCGGCTGGGGGTATCCCAGAGCCAGGTGGTGGATGCCCTGCAGATGGCACTGGGGGAGAGCAATGTCAGTTTCCTCCATGATCCCCAGGCCAAGTATCCGGTGCCGGTACGGGTGATTCTGGCCGAGGGCGACAAGGCCCAGCCTTCGGTACTGCTGTCCATCCAGCTGCGCAGCCGAGAGGGCAATCTGGTGCCCCTGGCCAGTATTGCCCGGATACAGGAGTCGGACTGGGCCGGCTCTGTCTATCACAAGGATCTGCTGCCGGTGACCTATGTCACTGCGGATATGGCCGGTGCCATAGATTCCCCCCTGTACGGCATGTTCCGCATGGTTGACCGGCTGAAATCCTGGCCGCAGGCACCGGAACAGTATTTCCTGGAGCCGCCAAGGGTGCCCGGCGCCGGTGCGGTGAAATGGGATGGAGAGTGGAAAATTACCTGGGAAACCTTCCGGGACATGGGGGCAGCCTACAGTGTGGGTATTTTCATGATTTTCGTGCTGCTGGTGGCCCAGTTCCGGTCCTACATACTGCCGTTGGTGATTATGGCACCGATTCCCCTGACCCTGATCGGCATCATGCCCGGCCATGCCCTGATGGGGCGGGAGTTCACCGCCACCAGCATGATCGGGATGATTGCCCTGGCGGGAATTATCGTGCGTAACTCCATTCTTCTGGTGGTGTTTATCCGGCAGCAGCTGGAGCAGGGCATGGTGCTGGAACAGGCGGTGGTGACCGCCTGTGCGGTGCGTATCAAACCCATTGCCCTGACCGCCATTTCCGCGATGGTGGGTGCTTACTTCATTCTCAACGACCCCATCTTCAGCGGTCTGGCGGTGTCACTGATTTTCGGCCTGGCCCTGTCCACCCTGCTGACCATTGTGGTGGTGCCACTGCTGTATTACGTGCTGGCCCGGCGCCAGTGGGTGTGAGCGGCTCAGCGGGTGGGCCAGTAGCGCTGCATCAGCAGGAACAGGAAGGAGGCACTCCAGGTAATCAGTACCAGACCGGTCAGGCTTTCGACACCGGTCAGGTAGCGCAGCTCACCCAGGGCCTGGATATCTCCGTAACCCAGAGTGGTGAAGGTGGTGTAGGAAAAATACACGCAGTCCAGGAAGCTGCCGTTGAAGTTGCCGGTCAGGTTGCCCCAGTCGGTGGCGTGGTGCATGAAGTAATAGGCCCAGGCAAAAATCCATACCTCGACTGTGTGTGCGGCCATGACACCGAACACTGCGGCAATCAGCCGGAAATGGCGGCTTTGTCTCATTCTCGAGAGCAGGCTGCTGAGACGGATCAGGGCTTCGTGGTGGATGAGCACGGTTACTGCCACAATGAAAGCATTGAGCAGGGTGACACTGAGAAGGTTAACGTGCTCTGGTATGGGCAAGGGGGAGTTACTCCGGAACAGAAATTGAGGCACCTGAAGCAAGCTTGTACTCTGACAATTGTATCGCAGTTTTCTCCAGCAGGCCTGACGGGCCTGAACTTTCACCTTCACCGGCTTTGATGAAATGTCCAGACGACTCCTTCCTCTCCTGATTCTTGTGGCCGGTATTGCCGGTTTTGTGTTGCTGAAGATGACCCGTCCGGAGCCTGCTGTGGTCACTGCAACCGAGCGCAGCTGGCGGGTTGAGGTGCAGCCCCTGACGCCAGGAACCCATCGGCCAGTACTGTCCCTGTACGGGGAAGTGGTAGCTCCGGAACAGCTGACCGTGACTGCTACTCTGGCTGGCCGAATAGCCGAAAGGCCGGTCCGGGAAGGCCAGAGGGTGTCCACCGGAGACCTGCTGGTGGCACTGGATGCGGCGGATATACAGCCGGCCCTGGCCCAGGCGGAAGCGCAGCTGGCCGACCTGCAGGCCCAGATCCGTTCCGAACAGGTGCGTTACAGCAATGACCGCAAGGCCCTGGTCAGTGAACTGGCAATCCGGGACAACGCCCGGCGTCAGCTGGATCGTACCCGTGCACTGGTGGAGCGCAATCTGGCTTCCCGGGAGGCCCTGGAGGCAGCAACTGATGCCCTGGCCCGGGCGGAGCTGACCGTCAGCACCCGCCAGCGCGCGGTGGATGAACATCCGGCCCGGCTGCAAAGTCTCCAGGCCCGGCTGACAGAGGCCCAGGCCAGTCTGGACAGCACCCGCCGGGATGCCGGGCGGGCCCGGGCTACGGCCCCCTTTGATGGCGTGGTGACCGGAATTCAGGTGGCCGCCGGGGATCAGGTTTCCCGTAACCAGCCATTGCTGTCCGTGTACCCGCTGCAGGGTCTGGAGCTGCGGGCCCGGGTACCCGGGGTGTTCCGTGCCGAACTGCTGCAGGCACTGAACTCGGGCACCCGGCTGTTTGCCCACAGTGATGATGGTGCCTACCGTTTCGAGCTGATCCGTTTTGCCGGCACCGCCGACCCCGCCGGCACCGACGCCATTCTGGCCCTGCAGGGGGACCCGGATGGCCTGCGTCCGGGAGGCCTGCTGACGGTGACTCTGGAACGTCCGGAGCGGCCGGATACGGTGACCATTCCTTTCAGTGCCCTTTATGGCGCAGATTCGGTGTATCTGATGGACGGGGAGCAGCGCATGCAGCGGCTCACCGTTGAGCGCCTGGGGGAGGCCCGTTCTGCTAATGGTGAACGCCAGCTGGTGCTTGCCGGTGAGGGGCTCAGCGCCGGCGCCCTGCTGATTACCACCCATCTTCCCAATGCCATGACCGGACTGAAAGTGGAGCCGGTGGCCGGGTCCGGGGAGGAAAGCCGGTGAGACGGAAAAAGGGCATCATCGGCTTTTTCGTTCACCACCGGGTTGCTGCCAACCTGGTCATGCTGATGATGTTGCTGGGCGGAGGCCTGGCCCTGACCCGGATGAATATCCAGTTCTTTCCCACCTTCGCCCTGGATGTGGTCAGCGTGCGGGTGGTCTGGAGCGGGGCTTCCGCGGAGGATGTGGAGCAGGGCATCACCGATCCCCTGGAACAGCGCCTGCGCAGTGTCGACGGGCTCAAGAAGATGACTTCCACCTCGGCCCAGTCGGTATCCTCCATCACCCTGGAATTTCATGAGGGCACCAATCCCATCCAGGCCCTGGACGATGTCCGTCAGCAGGTGGACGAGTTCACCAACCTGCCGGCGGATGCGGAGGAGCCCCAGGTTACCCGGGTGGAAAGATACGAGCCGGTGGCCCGGCTGCTGATCTATGGGGATGTGGACCGAAGGGAGCTGCGGGCACTGGCCTACCGGTTTGAGGACGAGCTGCTGGAGCGGGGCATTGACCGGGTGTCCATCAGCGGTCTGCCGGAACTGCAGATAGGTATCGAGGTGCCGGTGCAGACCCTGGAAACCCTGGGCCTGTCCCTGGATCAGGTGGCCGACCGGGTGGCCTCGGTTTCCCGGGATCTGCCTGCGGGCATGATGGCCCAGCAGGATGCCACCCGGGAACTGCGCTCGGTGGAACAGCGCCGCAGTCCCCAGGCATTCGAGGACGTGCCCGTGCTCAGCGGTGATCGGGTGCAGTTGCGCCTCGGGGATATTGCCCGTATCCGGCAGGAGGCCCGGGACAGCCAGGTGACCCTGAACCGGGATGGCTATCCCGCCGTGGAGCTGCAGCTGCAGCGCTCGGAGAACGGCAACTCCCTGGCCGCGGCCAAGGTGCTGGAAACCTGGCTGCAGGACACCCGCCATAACCTGCCTCCGTCCCTGAACATGGAAGTCTATGACGAAACCTGGCAACTGCTGGATGACCGGATTTCCCTGCTGCTGAACAACGGCCTGACCGGACTGGTGCTGGTGGTGTGCCTGTTGTACCTGTTCCTGCCCGGGCGGGTGGCCCTGTGGGTGGCGGTGGGTATTCCCACGGCGTTTCTGGCGGCCATGGCGGTGCTCTGGGGTATTGGTGGCTCCATCAACATGATTTCCCTGTTTGCCCTGATCATGGCGCTGGGGGTGATTGTCGACGATGCCATTGTGGTGGGAGAGGATGCGGACGCCCATGCCCGTATGGGAGAGGCGTCCATCTACGCCTCGGAAGGTGCTGCCCGGCGCATGGTCTGGCCGGTTCTGGCCTCGTCCCTGACTACAGTGGCGGCATTTATGCCCCTGCTGGTGGTGGGCGGGGTGATCGGCAATATCCTGGGTGATATACCCACGGTGATGATCTGTGTGCTGGTGGCGTCCCTGCTGGAGTGCTTTATTGTCCTGCCGGCGCATCTGCGCCATGCCTTTGTGCCCCGCAAACGCCGGCAGTCTGCCCGGGGGGGAACCAGAACCAATCCTCTGGAACGGCTGCGCAGTGGTTTCGAGAAGCGTTTCGACCATTTCCGGGAAGGTCCGTTCCGGCGTTTTTCCCGGTACAGCCTGGAGCACCGGGGGGTGACCGTGGCCAGCGCCGTGGCCCTGGCGGTACTGACGGTGGGGCTGCTGGCCGGCGGCCGTCTCGGTTTCAACTTTTTCCCGACGCCTGAGCCTTCAGTGCTCTACGCCAACGCCAGTTTTGTGGCCGGTACCGACCGTGCCGCCGTGGAGCGCTTTCTGGATCAGATGCAACGGGCCCTGAACGAAACCGAGGAAGAACTGGGGGGCGGCCTGATTCTGCACGCGGTTACTACCCGGGGCGCCACCCTGGGGGCGGAAGGCAGTTCCCGTTCCGGGGACGAACTGGGGGCCATGATGATCGAACTGGTGCCCTCGGACCGGCGTTCGGTGCGCAATCCGGACTTTATCAATGAATGGCGCAGCCGGCTGGTTCTGCCAGCGGGACTGGACAGCCTCAATATTTCCGAACGCCAGGCCGGCCCTCCGGGACGGGATGTGAATGTGCGCCTGACCGGTGACAATGCGGAAAACCTGAAGCGGGCGGCGGATGAACTGTCCCAGGCCCTGTCCACTCTGCCCGGGGT
>JBFHSI010000094.1:0-11366 GCA_041591245.1 Marinobacter sp. | reverse complement strand
GCCCTATTCCCATTTTGATTACTTTCGGGTTTCCCAACCCATAAACCGGTGCCGTCAGATACCTTCGCAAGCCGGCGTAGCCAGAAAGCACGATGAGGCTTTTCCCCTGGCGCTGAATAACGCGATACTTCGCAAACAAGGCGCCTGAGCGGTGCATATCGGCGCCAAGCCTAGACAGCACAACAAAGTCGGACGCCGGACCGGTGTAGTCGAGAATGGCACCCAACGTAAAACCCGTAATCCTCTCGTACAGGGACTCTATCTCTGAATCCGGTTTGCCCCTGGCTTTCTGAGCCTTCATCCAGATATCGGTTAGCTCACGCACACTCAGGACGTAAACATCGGTTTGATTAGCGGCAAACTGTTCTTTCAGACTTGCATGCAAGTGGCGTTCTTCCGCCAATTCACGGGCACGGTTTATATGATTGGCTGGATCCGGACACATAGACACACACTCCTTGTATTGGGAATTCCGCGTTCATCCTCGAACGACAGTGCAAGCACTGTAAACCAACTATTTTCGGAATTTCAACTGAATAGCCCACGGAATAATGGGGCCACTGAGGACCTGGGTCCGGAAATTGTCTGGCGCTTACGCTTCCCTGCACATGGGCCTTGTGGCATAACCATTCGCCACGCCGTATACTAGCGCCCCTCAGGGATGTCAGTTGCCTGCCAACAGGCAGCAGTTTTTAATGCCGGATACTCAGTCTGGCTGTATCCGCCGGGCATCCGGAACCGGCCCGACGGATGACCACTGATCACGTGTGGTACCTATGACCGGTAAGAAAAAATCCGCCCAGGCCTCGGTCGAGGCCATGTATCGCGTATTCACCGTACCCGAAGCGCCAGACTCCACCCTCAGCCGGATCGACCAGGATATTTCCCGTAATCTTGCGGGCTTCCTGCAAGAGCATATTGTTGCGGTTGAACGGGATCTGGCCGAAGTGGAAAAGGATTTCTCCGACTACACCATTCCGGAGAAGCCCGAATTCGTGTCCGAGCAGGCCCAGTTCCTGCTGGACAAGCTGGTGGCCAATTCCGTGCACACGGCGTCGCCGGCGTTTATCGGTCACATGACCTCGGCCCTGCCGTACTTCATGCTGCCCCTCTCCAAGATCATGATCGCCCTCAACCAGAACCTGGTGAAGACCGAAACCTCCAAGGCGTTTACCCCTATGGAGCGGCAGGTGCTGGGCATGCTGCACCGGCTGGTGTATCAGGAAGACGGGGACTTTTACCGCAAGTGGATGCACAACCCCCGGTTTTCTCTGGGTGCCATGTGCTCCGGCGGCACCATTGCCAACCTGACCGCACTCTGGGTTGCCCGCAACCGGGCCTTCCCTGCCGAAGGCAGCTTCCGGGGACTGCATCAGGAAGGTCTGTTCCGGGCCCTCAGATACTACGGCTACGAGGGAGCTGCGATTGTGGTTTCCCGCCGCGGACACTACTCCCTGAGCAAAGCAGCAGACGTACTGGGGCTGGGCAGGGAATCCCTGGTATCCGTGGCCACCGACGATGACAACCGTATCCAGACCGACGCCCTGAGGGACAAGTGCCTGGAGCTGCAGCGCCAGAAGATCAAGGTCATGGCCATTTGCGGGATTGCCGGTACCACAGAAACCGGCAGCGTGGACCCGCTGGATGCCATGGCGGATATCGCCAGGGAATTCGGAGCCCACTTCCATGTGGATGCTGCCTGGGGCGGCCCCACCCTGTTCTCCCGCAAATACAAGTCATTGCTGCGGGGCATCGAAAAAGCAGACTCAGTGACCCTGGATGCCCATAAACAGCTCTACGTGCCCATGGGCGCCGGTCTTGTGCTGTTCCGGGACCCGAGCCTGTCCAGTGCCGTCAAGCACCATGCCCAGTACATTATCCGCAAAGGCTCAAGGGATCTGGGCAGCACCACCCTGGAAGGTTCCCGCCCGGGCATGTCCATGCTGATCCATTCCGGGTTGCGGATCCTTGCCCGGGAAGGTTATGAGATTCTGATCAATCAGGGTATTGAAAAGGCCAAAGCCTTTGCCGACATGATTGATGCGGAACCGGATTTCGAGCTGGTAACCCGACCGGAACTGAACATTCTCACCTATCGCTATTGCCCGGAAAACGTGCAGAAGGCCCTGGCCCATGCAGACCCGCTGCAGGCTGAAAAGCTCAACGCCTGCCTCAACCGGATTACCAAGTTTGTCCAGAAAACCCAGCGGGAAAGGGGTAAGGCGTTTGTGTCACGGACCCGGCTGGAGCCAGCCCGTTACTATCACCTGCCCTGTATTGTCTTCCGGGTGGTACTGGCCAACCCACTGACAACCCGGGAGATTCTTGCGGATATTCTGGTGGAACAGAGAACACTGGCGGGAGACCCGGATATCCGGGATGAAGTGGAAATTCTACAGCAGATGGCTCAGGCCGTACTGAAACAGCAGGATGCCGACCAGAACTGAGCGACACAACCGGTTAATCCTCGAATCCGGAACCGGCTCAGTCAGCAAAGACTGAGCCCGGCACGGACAGGAAACTGCCTGGGATCAGTACAGCGCCTCTTCATCATCCAGCACTTCATGGATGATCTCCAGAAACATCCGGTCAGCCTCACTCCAGTTCTCGGGAATACGAATGGTGGTATTGGCACTGATTTCCCGGGCAATCAGCTCATTGGCGTTAGGTTCATTGCGATACTTGCGGGCAATTTCCATGGACTTGACGGCAATGGTCGGCTCACTCAGAACTTTCTTGATGAACACCCTCAGTTCATCAATCATCTTCGCCTGACGGCTCTCAACAGATGTACTCATACTTCACTCCACGGACAGGTGAATATCGGGGACACATCAGTTCCCCGGATATGATCATAGTATGGCGAAACTGGCGGGAGACAACCAGCCAAAGGTCTCAGCTGAGCATTCCCCGCAGGGTAAAGTAGAGAAATGCCGCCACCACCGCAGATGCGGGCACCGTGATGATCCAGGCTGCGGCGATCTTCTTCAGCTGGGAGCGCTTGACCATTTCCTCCCGGTACAGCTTTTTCAGGCGCTTGCGCTCAGACTTCGACAGGGGAACACTCTTGGTCTTTTTGGCCTGCTTCAGCAGCCGCTCCATTTCCTCCACAGAGGCATTGCGGAAATCGTCAAGGAACGGACGCAGCTTCTCCTGCTCCTCCGGCCCGTAATTGTCCATGATCTGGTGCAGCTGGGTGGCATAATTGGATTTCAGGTATTCCCGCAGGAAGCCCACCCCGAATACCCCGCCAATGGCGATATGGGTGGAACTGACCGGCAGTCCCAGCTGGGACGCAAGAATCACCGTCAGGGCGGCTGACAGGCCGACACAGAAGGCCCGGGACTTGTCCAGCTCGGTAATCTCACTGCCGACAGTACGGATCAATCGCGGCCCGAACATCATCAGGCCCACCGCAAGCCCGATGGCCCCCACCATCATGACCCACAGCGGAATGCTGGCAGAGGTCACCACCGCCCCGGTGGACAGGGCATCGTTGATCGCTGCCAGCGGACCAATGGCATTGGCCACATCGTTGGCACCGTGGGCAAAGCTCAGCAGGGCTGCGGCAAAAATCAGCGGCCAGGTAAATAACGGGTTCACACCAGCGGTACTGTTCTCCATGGTCGCCGCGCGCCGGCTTACCACCCGCCTCACCCAGAAGAAGGTAATAACCGCAGCCGCCAGCCCCACCAGTGACGCATCCAGAAAATCCACTTTGACGATTTTCTTGAAGCCCTTGAGCATCAGATAGGTGCCGAATGCCCAGGCCATGATGGCAACCAGCCAGGGCACAAAAGTACGGGCAGCAGGAACCACATCACGGCGATAAAGTATCGCCTTCTTTATCAGAATCAGGAATACAGCGGCCAGTATCCCCCCCAGAACCGGAGAAATAACCCAGCTTGCGGCAATCTTGGCCACCACGCCCCAGTCCGCAATCCCCCAGCCGCCAGCGGCAACACCGGCACCCAGAACACCGCCCACGATGGAGTGAGTGGTGGACACAGGTGCGCCCATCCAGGTTGCCAGATTCAGCCACAGGGCCCCGGCCAGCAGCGCTGCGGTCATCAGCCAGACAAACTCCGCACCGTTTTCCAGCTGGGTGGAATCGATAATGCCGCCCTTGATGGTAGACACCACATCACCACCGGCAATCAGGGCTCCGGCCGATTCAAAAATGGCCGCCAGCACCACGGCACCACCCAGGGTCAGGGCTCCGGAACCCACCGCAGGCCCGACATTATTGGCTACGTCATTGGCCCCGATATTGATAGCCATGTAACCGCCAATAACGGCGGCGGCCATAAGCAGCGTACCGCCTACAGTTCCTTCGTTATAGGCACCCACCCAGGTCCAGACAATGGCAAGAAACAACAGACTGATGCCAATCCGGAATCGCTCTGTGGACGGGCTATCAAGAAGGGTATACCGGTCTCCGGTAGATCGGGCCATACTGATGAGATCTCGTTTGAAACAAATGGGAAGGCTGCCGCACGGTCGCGCTGCAACTATAGATTTTTTGCCCGGAAATTGAAACCACCGGTAGGGGCCTATTGAACCCCCTGATCTTGAGCCCTTGCCGTCACCGCATTATGATCGTCCGCCGTACCAGAGCCAGTGCCAGATCACCGGCCCCACCTTCCCCACAGGAACCCTTTATGACGGCCATCCGTATTCTCACCGGCAGTGTCTACGGCGGCGCCCTGATGACCGCAAAAGCCATCAGTGAAGCCCTTCAGGCAGAAGGTCATTCGGTCACAGTACTGGAGAACCCGGTCCTTGAAGACATTACCGGCAATGATGATGCCCTGCTGGTGTGCACCTCCACCACCGGGCAGGGAGAAATTCCCGCCAACCTGCTGCCATTCTATATCGCGCTCCGGGATCAGCTGCCACAACAGCCAGGACGCCCTTTCGGCATCATAGTTCTGGGCGACAGCTCCTATGGCGATACCTTCTGTGGTGCCGGTGACCTGATGGAAGAAGCCCTGTACGAAACCTGTGCCCGCAAGGTGGGAGACACCCTGCGCATCGACGCACTGGAAACCATGGAACCGGAGCAGCAGGCGGTACCCTGGGCCCTGGACTGGGCCCGGCAACTCTGACCGGCGCCGGAACAACGCCGGCGGCCACACCTCAGCGCTTGCGGATCAAGGCTTCCTGGGTTGTTGATGCCACCAGGGCACCATCCCGGTTGAAGAAATTGCCACGGTTGAAGCCCCGCCCGGCAGACGCACTGGGGCTGTCCTTGTCATACAGCAGCCACTCGTCCATCCGGAAATCCCGGTGGAACCAGATGGCATGGTCCAGACTGGCAACCTGCATGTCCCGGCTCATAAAGGTGACACCATGGGGATTCAGGGATGTGCCCAGAAACTGGAAATCGGAAGCATAGGTCAGCAGGCACCGGTGCAGAACCGGATCATCCGGCAGCCGCCCCTGGGCCCGGAACCAGCTCTGCTTGTAGGGAGGACGCTTCTCCGGTGCGAAGGGGTTTACCGGGTTCACCGGGCGAATCTCGATGGGACGCTCCCGGGTCATGGTGTGCCGCATTTTCTCGGGAACATGGGGAGCCAGTATCTCACCCCACTCCCGTTCCGACTTCAGGGTCTCCGGAGCCGGTGCCTCGGGCATATCAAACTGGTGCTCCAGGCCTGTCTCGGCAACCTGGAAGGACATGGAACCGGTCAGGATTTCCTTGCCGCCCTGGCGGGCGATTACCCGGCGAACCGAAAAGCTGCCCCCGTCACGGACCCGCTGAACTTCGTAATCAATGGGCATACTGTGATTGCCGGGGCGCAGAAAATAGGCATGCAGTGAGTGGCACAAACGGCCCTCCACTGTGCGACTGGCAGCCATCAATGCCTGGCCCAGAACCTGGCCGCCAAAGACATTGGGAAAGCCCAGATCCTCGCTGTCCCCCTGGAAATGGTCATCACCTATGGGGGAAAGATCCAGCAAATCCACCAGTTTCTGTGTTACTTCAAGCATGCCTGCTCCTGTCAGATGATTAGCACACGAAGGAGTTTTCTACCTTAAACGGGGTATTTTCGCAATGTTGGTGCAGGAAGGTACAGCGGAAATTCCGACCTCTGGAATGTCCGGAGGTCGGTAGATGGGGACATCAGCGGTGAATGGGTGGAACCTGCCTGGACAGCGCCTGTTTTTCAACAGCGAAGCGGCCGGTAACCGCAAAGCCCAGAGTTTCTCCATCCGGACTGCGGAACAGGGCTTTCACGCTGGTACCATCCTGCTCCACTTCCCAGTCACCTTCTGCACCAGGGGGCGGAGGGCACACAGAGGTCGGGCAACAGGGAGTCTTGATCATCACCGGCATGGTGCCGTAACTGACTGCAGTAGGTTCACCGGTCAGGGTTTTCGCCAGAGCCCGGGCGCCGGCCATCAGCGGCAGCACGTACAGCAGAACATGCCCGTCCACCTCGGCACAGTCTCCAAGGGCATAGATATCCGGCACCGAGGTTTCCAGAGCCCGGTTCACCTGAATACCCCGCCCGGTGGCAATACCGGCTGCCTGAGCCAGCCCAATTCTGGGGCGCAGGCCCACAGCTGACAGCACCAGATCCGCAGACACGGTTTCGCCATTGGCCAGAGTCAGCCTGACACCGTCGCCCTCACGATCCATTCGCTCAACCACGGTTTCCAGATGGAAGCGGACCCCGAGCTTTTCCAGTTCCTGCTGGACAGCACCGGCTGCCACTTCCGGCAACAGGCCTGGCATAACCACATTCGACGGCGCAATAACATCCACCTCATAGCCGCCATTACGCAGGTCGTTGGCAAACTCACAGCCAATAAGACCCGCGCCCATAATGGCCACACGGCCACTATCACCCAGAGCCTTGCGGAAGGCCCGGTAATCCATCAGATCATTGATGGAGAACACATGTTCCTGACCATCACCCTCGATGGACAGACGAATCACATCCGCCCCCCAGGCCAGCACCAGTTTGCTGTAGGTCAGGCGCTCGTCGCCCAGAATCAGCTGGTGGCTGTCGGGGTCGATACCGGTGACCGTGGCAAAGGTACGGATCCGGATATTCAGCTGCTCGGCCATGGCGTCGGTATCAGCCTGGGCGAGACCGTCCGCATCCTTGCCCTTGCTGAAGCCTGTCGACAGCATGGGTTTTGAATAGCTGACACCGTCATCGGCTGTCACCATCTCAATGGGAACATCCTTGTCCAGCTTGCGGATTTCCCGCACCAGTGAATAGCCGGAAAGTCCTGTGCCGACGATAACAATAGGGGCCTGCTCATTCATAACCATACTCCGCGTGGGTCAGCCAATTTCGATCATTTCAAAGTCTTCCTTGCCGACACCACAGTCCGGGCACACCCAGTCTTCAGGCACATCTTCCCACTTGGTACCGGGCTCAATACCGTCATCCGGCCAGCCTTCCGCCTCATCGTATACCAGTCCACATACCACACATTGCCACTTCTTCATCTTTAAACCTCTATCACGTCGTTTGTGCGCCTACTTTTTGTCCGGCAATCATACGCACAAATACTGCATTTACCAATTGCTCTCCTGCCGGCAACAGCCCGTCAGTCCGCCTGCTCACTATCCTGGATACTCCAATAGCCACCCCATAACCACTGCCGGATTCCGCCAATAGCCACAAATACAGACTCCCTCACAGGCAGTTACCTCTCCCCTCCCAAAGCCCGCTCCGGTATAATGGCGCGTTTTCTGACAGGATCCCGACCGTTATGACTGATACCGTCGCCGAAATGAACCAGGTAATGAATGAAGCTGACTGTCTGGTCGACGAACAGCAGGTCCAGAATGCCATCCAGACCATGGCACGCGACATCACCAGCCGCCTGAAGGAAAGCAACCCCCTGATATTCTGCGTAATGAACGGCGGGCTGATCTTTACCGGGCAACTGCTGCCCCAGCTGAAATTTCCCGTTCAGGCCGAATACCTTCACGCCACCCGTTACCGCCAGGAAACCACCGGCGGCATTCTTGAGTGGAAACTACGCCCTACCGCCGATATGACCGGACGGACCATCCTGATCGTAGATGATATTCTCGATGAAGGCACAACCCTGTGCGCCATCGCGGACTTCTGCCGCAGCGCTGGTGCTGCCGAGGTACTGACTGCGGTACTGGTGGACAAGAAACATGACCGTAAGGCCCGTCCGGACCTGAAAGCCGACTTCACCGGCCTGGAAGTGGAAGACCGGTTCCTGTTTGGCTACGGCATGGACTACAAAGGATACTGGCGCAATGCGCCTGGAATATATGCCGTTAAAGGACTTTGACGTCAGCACCTGCGTGCCGACAGAACACCCAAACCAACCAGACCCCATTTTTCCGCCAACAGACTGGTACCCATCCCTGGCTGCCGCCGGCCTCAGACAGACGTCAGTACATGGCCCTGCCCGGTACTGGCTGCAGGTTCAGGGATCCTTCACCCGGGCACTCCAGCGCCAGTGCACCCACTCTTTTCATGTTCGTGTCCTCCGGGAAGGCTTCGCCCGCCCCCTGCAGGAGGAAGCCCGGCAGCTGAACATCGCCCCCCGAAAGATGGCCTGGATCCGGGAAGTCTGCCTGTGCGGTGATAACGAAGACTGGGTACTGGCACGCACGGTCATTCCGGTGGCCTGCCTCCGGAACAGCAACAAGCGCCTGCGCCATATCGGCAACAAACCCCTCGGGCACTATCTGTTCCGGCGCCCGCACTGGCACCGGGATTCCCTGCTGACCGGCATCTGCAAGCCCTCTGCCCCAGGCCAGCCGGAACTTGCCCGCAGATCGGTTCTGCGCAACCACCGTAATACCCTGCTGGTCAGCGAGTACTTCCTGCCGGCGCTGTACCGGCAGCGCTGAGCTTTTACGGGACGGCGGCGGCTGGCTATAATCCCTGTAGCCATCCGCCCGCTTCGTTACCCGGAATCGCCCTATGTTGCTCAATGTCATGCCCGATCACGTTCAGAGCCGACTCGGCGACTACGCCAAACTGCTCCGGATAGACCGCCCCATCGGAACCCTGCTGCTGTTATGGCCGACCTACTGGGCACTCTGGCTGGCTGCCGAGGGCACCCCGGACCTGGGCAACTTCATTGTCTTCACCCTGGGCGTGCTGTTCATGCGGGCCGCCGGCTGCGCCATCAATGATTTTGCCGACCGGGACTGGGACAAGCATGTGAAACGGACCATGGACCGGCCTCTGACCACAGGGCGCATCCAGCCCTGGGAAGCAGTAGCCCTGTTTGCCGGCCTGAGCCTGGTGTCCCTGCTGATGGTGATCCTGTGCACCAACACCCTCACCCTGTACCTGTCATTTGCCGGTGCCCTGCTGGCGTTCGTGTACCCTTTCATGAAACGCTACACCCATCTGCCCCAGCTGTTTCTGGGTGCTGCCTTCTCCTGGGCCATCCCCATGGCCTGGGCCGCCCAGGCCAACGAACTGAGCCAGATTACCTGGCTTCTGTTTACCGCCAATGTGCTCTGGACCGTTGCCTACGACACCTTCTATGCCATGGTGGACCGGGACGATGACCTCAAGGTAGGCATCAAGTCCACAGCCATACTGTTCGGCGACGCCGACCGCCTGATCATCGGCTGCCTCCAGTTCATGGTGCTGGTCATTCTGGCCATGGTGGGCAGCCGTACCGGGCTCGGCCCCTTCTATTATCTGGGAGTAGCGGGCATGGCCGGGCTGTTTGTCTACCAGCAGTACCTGACCCGGAACCGGGAAAGGGAAGCCTGCCTGCGTGCTTTTCTCAACAACAACTGGGCCGGGCTGTCGGTTTTCGCCGGACTGGCCCTGGACCTGATGATTTCCTGATACTGTCATATAGTTGTCATACACGGACGTTGTAATAAGTCAGCAACAATTCAAGGTCTGACACAGGTTATTGCGTATGTCTGGAAAAACCGTCCTGATCGTCGATGACGAGGCACCTATCCGGGAAATGATTGCCGTTGCCCTGGAAATGGCGGATTACAATTACATTGAAGCTGCCGATGCCCGGGAAGCCCATGCCCTGATTATCGACCAGCACCCGGATCTGATTCTGCTGGACTGGATGCTGCCCGGCACTACCGGTGTCGAGCTTGCAAGGCGGCTGAAAAAAGAAGAAACCACCGCCGACATTCCCATCATCATGCTGACCGCCAAGGTCGAGGAAGACAACAAGATCCAGGGCCTGGAAGTGGGTGCGGACGACTATATCACCAAGCCCTTCAGCCCGCGGGAACTGGTAGCACGCCTGAAGGCCGTGCTGCGCAGGGCCACGCCCCCTGGTGTGGATGCACCTATCGAGGTGGATGGCCTGACCCTGGACCCGGTAGGTCACCGGGTGACAACGGTCAGTGGAGCCCTTACCATGGGCCCGACCGAATACCGTCTGCTCCAGTTTTTCATGACCCACCAGGAACGGGTCTATACCCGCTCCCAGCTGCTGGACCAGGTCTGGGGCGGCAATGTCTACGTGGAAGAGCGCACCGTTGACGTCCATATACGGCGGCTGCGCAAGGCACTGGGAACAGACCACGACCATCTGATCCAGACAGTTCGTGGCACCGGTTACCGTTTTTCTACCAGAGCCGCATAGTCCCCCGGTAGCAGCACAAGGCGACAATGAATGCACCAGAACTGGTCTCGCTACCTCAGGGTTATTATCTGGGGGCTGACAGGCACGACCCTGACAGGCCTTTACTTCGGTGCCCCGGTTTACGGGCTTACCGTAGGCCTGGTGATCTATCTGTGGTGGACACTGGTTCAGGCCCGGCGCCTGCAGCAGTGGCTGGTCAATCCCTCGGCTACCGATGAAGCTCCCCAGGGGCTGGGCTTGTGGGGGGACATTTTCGACAATCTCCACAAACTGCATCAGAACCATCTGCGCACCCAGGACCGGCTCCGGGCCCAGGTCAACCGGGTGCAGGAATCCACCAACGCCATGCGTGACGGTGTGATCATGACCGATGCCCGGGGCACCATGGAATGGTGGAACGGCTCGGCGGAATACCTGCTGGGCTTCCGGCGCCACATGGACCGGGGCCAGTATATCCACAACCTGATCCGCACCCCTGCGTTCAAGGCCTACTTCGACTCACGGGACTACCGGGAGCCGTTGGAAATCCACTCTCCGGCAAAACCCCATATCCGCCTCCAGATCCAGATCAGCCTGTTTGGTGACGAGGACCGCCTGATCGTGGCCAAGGATGTGACCCGTCTGTACCAGCTGGAGCAGATGCGCCGGGATTTTGTGGCCAACGTGTCCCACGAGATGCGCACCCCTCTGACGGTAATCAGCGGCTACCTGGAGACCATGGCCGACAATGCGGACGACCTGCCGGCCAAATGGCAGCGGGCCATCACCACCATGTC
>JBFHSI010000093.1:0-11434 GCA_041591245.1 Marinobacter sp. | reverse complement strand
GGCAGTACTGTCGGAGATCATGAAGCAGAGTTCCGGCGGCAACTGGGCCCTGAACGTCTACAACCCCTGGCCTGGCGTTATGGAAGGCGTACCTGCCTCCCGGGGCTATGAAGGCGGTTTCCTGGTCAAGCTGATGTCCAAAGACCTGGGGCTGGCATTCGACAATGCCGTCAAGAACCAGGCCTCCATCCCCATGGGCAGTCTCGCCCGCAACCTGTTCCAGCTGCATGCCGGGCAGGGCAATGAAGACCTGGATTTCTCCAGCATCCAGCGCCTGTTCTCTCCCCAGTAATACCCGCCGCCCCGTTCCCGGGTATCCCGGGGGTGGGGCCCTTATCCCCGCAGTTTTCCTGTACCTGAATCCTGTTCCGAGCCGGGTTGTCCGGTTTTGTTTCTGGTTTTCTGTCTATTTTCCGCAAGACGCTGGCTCAGGGCAGGTTGGCCGGAATCTTGCTGCCTGCAGTTGAAACGGAATCTGAACAGGAGAAATCCCATGACTGAATTACAGCCACGTATTGCATTGGTCACTGGCGCCAGCAAGGGCATAGGCCGGGGCATAGCCCGGGTGTTTGCGGCCCGGGGCTACCAGGTGGCAGTGATGGCCCGGCACCTTGAGGGAGCACAGGCAGTAGCTGAGGAAATACAGGCTGATGGTGCCCTGGCTGCTCTGGCCCTGGCCGGTGATGTCACCAGCCTGGCGTCCGTACAGGAGGCCGTGGCTACCGTGACAGAAACCTGGGGCGGCCTGGATGTACTCTGCGCCAATGCCGGGATATTCCCGTCGGCGGATCTGGAAACCATGAGCGAAGCGGAATGGGATCTGGTGATCAACACCAACCTCAAGGGCATGTTCCTGAGTGTACAGGCAGCGATTCCCGCACTGAAACAGAGTAAGGCCGGACGTATTGTGGTTACTTCTTCCATTACTGGTCCCATTACCGGTTTTCCCGGCTGGGCCCATTACGGAGCCAGCAAGGCAGGGCAGCTGGGATTTGTCCGTACCGCTGCCATCGAACTGGCAAAGTACGGAATCACCATCAATGCGGTGATGCCCGGCAACATAGTGACCGAAGGGTTAGAAGGTATGGGAGAGAATTACCTGCGCCAGATGGCCGCCTCTATTCCCCTCAAACGCCTGGGCTCCGTAGAGGACATAGGCGAGGCGGCAGCTTTTTTTGCATCCCTGGGGGCAAGCTATATCACTGGCCAGACCCTGGTGGTGGATGGCGGGCAGGTTCTGCCGTAATCACTGGAGGCGGTCGGCTAGATAGAGGGTGTCTGTTCCGCAGTCAAGCTAAGGTTGGGGTCCTGTTGTGCGGTTATCATCCGCTCTGTGGTCAATAAGTGTGCATTTTTCGAGACGAAGCACCTGTTTTTTGCACATTGTCGATGGATTCCGGGTCCCGGTAAGGACTCCTGCCTTTCGGGTTGACGGGTGTCGGTGGGGAAAAAGCCCGCAGGGGCGGCCCTGTCAGCGGCAATGCGGCGGTTTTTTGCACAGAAAATGTCGGATTGGCATGTAGCTTGCCTTCTTACCAAGAAAATAAGTTTCCTGGTGGTTAGGAAAATAAAGTCCGCTACCTGAACCTGAAAAGCCCTGATCCGGGTGGATCAGGGGGTAAAGGTGGATGCATTTAAACAACCTGAGCAAGCGTGCATTAATGAGGAAAAGCCGATGAGTGTTGAAACCCTGCAAAGCACCTTCGAGATGCATCAGTCGATGAATGTCGAAGTGTTCTACTGGTGGTGCACCGCCATCATGTTCTTGATCCATGCGGGCTTCCTGGCCTATGAGATTGGCGCTTCACGTGTCAAGAACGCATTGACTTCCGGGATGAAAAATATCCTGACCCTGTCGGTGATTATTCCGACTTTCTACTTTTTCGGATGGTGGATCTACAACGCCTTCCCCAATGGCCTGATTCCCATTGATGCTTCTGCAGCTCTGCCCTGGAGCGCCAATATGGGACCGGATATCCAGGATATGGGTACGGGTATCTTCTTTGCCGCTTTCGCCCTGTTCGGCGCAACCACCGGCTCCATCCTGTCCGGTGCGGTGATTGAGCGTATCCGCTTGAGTGCATTCCTGATCCTGGCAGCGATTCTGGGATCTGCGGTGTGGATTCTGGCCGGTGCCTGGGGCTGGCATCCAGACGGCTGGCTGCTGACCAAACTGGGCTACCACGATGTGGGCGCATCCGGTGTGGTGCACGCAGTTGCCGGATTCTTCGCCCTGGGTGTGCTGATCAACCTGGGCGCCCGTGTCGGACGCTTCAAGGATGGTGTGGCCATGTTTATCCCACCCCATAACCTTCCCATGTCTCTGATCGGCCTGATGATGATTATCGTCGGATTTTTCGGCTTCCTGGGTGGTTGCATCATTTTCAACGGTGGTGATGTGGGCTGGACCACCATCTATGGCAACCCCACCAACCTGTCTGCCTTTGCTTTCAATACCCTGATGGGCTTTGCCGGTGGTGTACTGGGCGCCTATATGACCTCCCGTGAACCTTTCTGGACCATGTCTGGCGGTCTGGGGGGCATCATTTCGGTGGCTGCCGGCCTCGACCTTTACTATCCGGGGCTGGCCTTTGTGCTGGCTGCCAGTGGCGGCGCGCTCATGCCACTGGTTGGCCGGGTAGTGGACAAACTGGGTGTGGATGATGCGGTAGGCGCTGTTGCCGTCCACGCCTTCTGTGGATTCTATGGTGTGGTGCTGGTGGGTGTCTTCTGCGCCGGCTACCCGAATGTGGGCGATCTGCCTGAAATCAGCCTGACCGGCCAGCTGACCGGTGCCCTTATCATGGCAGCAACCGGATTCATTCCGGGCTGGACCATTTCCTACGTGATGAAGAAGCTGAATCTGCTGAGGGTGCCGCCTGAAGTTGAGGTTCTGGGGCTGGATATGGTGGAAATTCCCGCCAAACCCTACCCGGAAACCGTACCTGCCTATGCCATGGTGGAAAACACCATTGAACCGGGACAGGAAAAACAGCTGGTGTGAACCAGTGACGGAAAGAGTTTTGTAGCAGTGTTCCATCGGCCGGCTGGCGCCAGCCTGCCCCGGAGGGTCAGGGGACGCGACAGTCGCGCCGGAAATGCAAGAGACCGTAAACAACACGAAGGGAGTTACCTATGCACAGTCCAATCACAACCTGGGAAGGCGCATCCGCCGTATTCACCTTTGCTGACAGCCCGATGGGTGTTGCCATCAGTCTTGCGGCGGCAGTGGGTGTCTATTTGTACCTGAACTTCTCCATCATGAGGCACGAGAAAGAGTGTTTTGACAGGCACATGTAACTGACAGTCATGTAGATGAAGAGCGAAAAAGGGTGGCTCCAGGGCCACCCTTTTTCGTTCCGAGTCTGGAAAAATCAGTCTTTTGCGGGACCGGTTTCCGACTCTCTGCGGGACCAGATACCGGCCAGAATGGAGCCGGAAATATTGTGCCAGACCGAGAAAATGGTACCGGGAATGGCTGATACCGGGGTAAAGAACTGCATGGCCAGAGTGGTGGCCAGTCCGGAATTCTGCAGGCCCACCTCAAAGGCAATGGTTCTGCACACGGTGGTGCTGAAACCAAAGGCCCGGCAGACCCAGAACCCCATGGCCAGACCCAGACTGTTGTGCAGCATCACCGCCAGCGCAATCACCGCGCCGTGGGTGGCCAGGTTGTCCTTGTTCAATGCCACCACAATGGCAATGATCACAACAATGCTGAGCATGGAAATAACCGGCAGCACCGGCTCTATCTGCCGTACCCGGGCCCGGGCAATGGTGTTCAGGGCCACCCCTATGGCCACCGGCAGCAGGACAATCTTCACCAGGCTGATAAGCATGGAAACCACCGGCACATCCACTTCCTTTCCCGCCAGCAAACCGCTCAGGAGCGGCGTCAGCAAAACCCCCAGGAGGGTGGACAGGGCGGTCATGGAAATGGACAGGGCCACATTGCCCTTGGCCAGGTAGGTCATGACATTGGACGAGGTTCCGCCGGCCACGCTGCCCACCAGAATCATGCCAATGGTGAACTCGGGGCTGAATCCGAACAGCAGGCTGATGGCCAGCGCCAGCAGGGGCATGACCGAGAACTGCAGCACAACACCCAGGGAAATGGCGGCTTTGTGGCGCAGCACATTGGCAAAGTCTGCCGGGGTGAGGGTCAGTCCCATGGCCAGCATGATGATGGTCAGCAGGGGGACGATAAAGGTTTTCAGGCTGGTAAACAGCTCGGGCTGGAACCAGGCGCAGGCCGAAAAAACTATGGCCCAAACCGGGAAGAGCTGGGTGAATCTGGCAATCATGGCGAAGACCTTGAGCTGGGGTTGACGGGGTTTTGTTTTGGCTGAGGGGGCGGCATCAGCAGCCCGGGTGAGGTCCGGGCCGGGGCGCTGCCGGATTTTCGCGGAGCAGGGTAGCAGGAACCGGGGGTTCCCGAGAAGCCTTGCACGCTTATAGGCTCAGGGTTTCGGGCATGTTCAGGGCAGACCTGAGCAGGCTGAACTCCTGGCGGATGTGCCTGGCCAGTTCCCGGGCAATCAGGGAGCCGCCGGATTCGGGCATCTTCAGATTGATGTAATGGGACGGCAACGGAGGCAGGCCCAGTCCGGGATCAATGGGCGCCAGGTTGTCAGGCACCAGGGATGACAGATAGGGGGCTATGGCCATATCCGCTTCCACCGTTGCCAGGATGGATTCCAGGTTGCCCACGCCGCACACTTCCAGCCAGTCAATGCCGGCTTTGCTCAGGGCCTCCAGTGCCGGTGGCCGGAAGGCGCAGAATTCCGAACCCAGGGACACCGGCAGGGGCGAACGGCTGCAGGCCTCACCGTTGGGGGAGCCAATCCACACCAGCCGGTCGCCGAGCAGCAGGCTGTCCTTGGGGCCGGGCCGGCTCTCGGTGGTCAGGGTAAGGTCAATATTGCCCCGCTTGAGTTCTTCCAGAAGGGTCTCGGTCATATCGCTGATCAGGGTCAGCTGGATTCTGGGGTGTTCCCGGCTGAACCGTTTCATGATGCTGGGCATCATGGGGCGGACTATGTCCAGGGGCACGCCCAGGCGGATTTCCCCGCTGAAAGCAGGCTGGGTCATGAAATGCCAGGTTTCATCATTCAGGGCCAGCAGGCGGTGGGCCCGGCCCATCAGCCGCTCCCCGTCCGGGGTCAGGCGCAGGGTTTTCCGGGACCGGTCAAACAGCTGGGTGCCGAACAGGGACTCCAGCCGGCCGATTTTCTGGCTGACGGCACCCTGGGTCAGGTTGAGTGTCCGCGCCGCTGCAGTCATGCCTCCGTATTCGGCAACCGCCACAAAGGCCCGGATAAGTCCGATATCTATGTCAGGTAGTGTGGCCACTATTACAAACCCTAATGGAATCTATAAAGATAAATCTATTTTATAATAGGGTGTCGGCGCGTATAACAACAGCTGTTTCTGTGTATTGCGACCGGCGCCTGAATCATGATGACCCATACCTCTGTACTCTATCTGACCACTGTCCTGATCTGGGGCTCTACCTTTCTGGCAATCCGCTTTCAGCTGGGTGAGGTGCCCGGAGTGGTGTCCATCGCCTATCGCTTTGCCCTGGCGGCGCTGATCCTGCTGGTGTGGTGCCGGCTGACCCGCCGGAACATGGGTTTCAGCCCGGGCCAGCATCTGTGGATGATGGCCCAGGGGCTGATGCTGTTCGGGTTCAATTACATGCTGGTGTATCAGGCAGCTGCAAACCTGACCAGCGGCCTGATTGCCGTGGTGTTCTCCACCATCATCGTGATGAACATCTTTAACAATGCTCTGCTGTTTGGCCGGCGCCCGGCCGCCTCTGTGGTTACCGGTGCGGTGTTCGGGCTTGCCGGAATCAGTCTGGTGTTCCTGCCGGAAATAACCCGTCTGGAGTCCGACAGTGCCACAGCAACCGCCATGGGGCTGAGCCTGGCCGGCACCTTTATTTCTTCCCTCGGTAACATGATTTCCGCAAGAAATCAGTCCCGACAGTTGCCGGTAGTGCAGAGCAACGCCTTCGGAATGGCGTATGGAGCACTGGCGCTGGCAGTCATCGCCTGGTTTCAGGATAAGCCTTTCGTCTATGAAGCCAGCTGGTCCTATACCGGTTCCCTGCTGTATCTGGCCCTGTTCGGGTCGGTGCTGGGTTTCGGCAGTTTCCTGACGCTTCTTGGTCGCATTGGTGCCGAACGTGCTGCTTACTGCATGGTTCTCTTCCCCATCGTTGCGCTCGGGCTGTCGACAGCCTTTGAAGGCTATCACTGGTCGGCGGAAGCACTGGCCGGAGTGTTTCTGGTGCTGCTGGGCAATGTTCTGGTGATCACCCCGAAGGCCCGGTTGCAGGGGCTTCTCGGTCGCTTTTACCTTCCCCTGAGGCGTCGCCTCGACTGAATCCTGTGGGGGCATTTGTGCCCCCGCTTTCCCCTGTTTTTTTCTCCTGAACAGATTTCTGCAGGCTCTCTGGACTTTCCCCGTTTTTGGTCTAAGTTTACCTTTACGTAAAGTGTACCCTGTGATAAACCTTGGTCACACAATCAAGACAAAAACAATCAGGAGAGAATGTGATGAGCCTTCCGGAATACGCTGACGTGTACAACAGCTTCGATCCTGCCGCGCTGGAAGCGGAGGTTCTGGACGGGAGTCTGGAGAAGGGGCTGAACGTCTGTCACGAGATCTGTGACAAGTGGGCCGAAGATCCCCAGAAAGTGGCGCTTTACTACGAGACCATCGACGGCGGCGACGGTGTGCTGACCTTTGCCGAGCTCAAGGAAGCTTCTGCCCGTTTTGCCAACTACCTGAAATCCCGGGGTATTGGCAAAGGTGACCGGATTGCCGGCCTGCTGCCCCGGACTCCTGAACTTCTGATTGTGGTGGCCGGTGCCCTGCGTGTCGGTGCTGTCTACCAGCCGCTGTTTACCGCCTTCGGCTCCGGTGCCATCGAATACCGCCTGGAGCGGGCCGGCACCCGTCTGGTGGTGACTGATCCCGCCAACTATCCCAAGCTCAACGATGTCAAAGGCTGTCCTCCGGTGCTGTGTGTCAACGCCGCAGATACCGGTGCGGATGTTCCGGACTTCGCGCAAACCCTGGCGGCCCAGGCCGATCAGTTCGAGCCGGTCATGATTACCGGGGCTGATCCTTTCCTGCAGATGTTTACCTCAGGTACCGTCGGCAAATCCAAGGGGGTTGCGGTGCCGGCACGGGCGCTGCTGGCGTTCTATGTGTACATGAAGTACGCCGTGGACCTGCGCCCGGAAGACCGTTTCTGGAACGTGGCTGACCCCGGCTGGGCCTATGGTCTGTACTATGCGGTAACCGGGCCGCTGCTGATGGGGCATGCCACCCACTTCAATCCGGGTGCCTTCACGCCGGAGTCCACCTACGACATGATCCGCAAATACCGGATCACCAATCTGGCGGCGGCGCCCACCGCTTACCGTCTGCTGAAGGCCAATGACCATGTGCTGCCGGAAGGGGAAAACCTGGGGCTGCGGGTGGCCAGCAGTGCCGGTGAGCCGCTGAACCCGGAGGTTGTGAACTGGATCCGGGAGCGTCACTTCTGCCCGGTCAAGGATCATTATGGCCAGACCGAAACCGGTATGACCTGCTGTAACTTTCATGCCCTGAACCATCCCATGCGTCCGGGCGCCATGGGCTATGCCTCTCCCGGACACCGGGTGGTGGCCCTGAACGAGAAATACGAGGAAGTGGGTGAGGGTGAAGTGGGACAGGTGGCCATTGATGTGAAGGCTTCACCGCTGTTCCATTTTGACGGCTACACCTGGGATGAAAAGAATCCTTTTGCCAATGGCTACTACCTGACCGGGGATATGGCCATCTGTCACGGTGATGGCAGCTTCTCTTTCAGCGGCCGGGATGACGACATCATCACCACCGCCGGCTACCGGGTCGGACCGGCGGATGTGGAAAGCACCCTGCTGGAGCATCCGGGGGTGGCTGAGTCCGGGGTGGTTGCCAAGCCGGACGAGAAGCGCGGGTCCATTATCAAGGCCTTTGTGGTCCTGAAAGGGGACTTTGAGTATGCCGACGAGCAGGCTCTCAAGGATGAGCTTCAGGAGCTGGTACGCCGGCGCCTGTCCACCCATGCCTTCCCGCGGGAAATCGAGTTTGTGGATGAGCTGCCGAAAACCCCCAGCGGCAAGATCCAGCGTTTTGTTCTGCGCAACCGGGCGGAGGAAGAGCTGGCGTCATGAGGTTTACTCTGGAAGAGCTGCAGGCCTTTCTGGATGAGCATTTCCCGCAGGGGGCCGCCTATGGCGCCCTGCAGGATCTCGGGGATGGCTGGGCAGAAATGAAGCTGGATGTGGATGACGGTCACCTGCGCCCGGGTGGCACCGTCTCCGGCCCGGCCATGATGGGGCTGGCGGATGTGACTCTGTACGCCGCCCTGCTCAGCCGGATCGGGCCTGAGCCCCTGGCGGTAACCTCCAATCTGAACATCAACTTCCTGAGAAAGCCGGTTGCCCACAAGCCCATCCGGGCCCGGGGCACCATGCTCAAGGTGGGGCGCACCATGGGGGTGGGCGAGGTGTTCCTGTATTCAGAAGGTAGTGACGAGCCCGTGGCCCACTCAACCATTACCTATGCCATTCCGCTGAAAAGGTGGGGGCATGAGGGTTAGCGATGCTCTGGTGGATATAGGTGATGGCCTGATACTGGAGACCCGCCGGATAAGCCATGGGAGTCAGAGCGATGGCCCTGTGCTGGTGTTTCTCCATGAGTCCCTGGGCAATATCGAACTGTGGCGCAGCTTTCCGGAGCAGCTGGCGAAGCGCACCGGGCTGGATGCCCTGGTGTACGCCCGCCCCGGCTACGGCCGCTCCAGCGATGAGCCGTTGCCCCGGCCCTGGAATTATCTGGAGCGGGAGGGAGCCGCTGTGCTGCCCCGGCTTCTGGATGTCCTGGGTATTGATGAAGTGGTGCTGGTGGGGCACAGCGACGGCGGTACCATCGCCCTGATTGCTGCGGGCACCCTGGGCAATCGGGTCCGGGCTCTGGTGACCATGGCTGCCCATATCTACGCCGATTACCTCACCATTGCCGGAATCCGGGCCATGGCTGAACGCTACCGGAGTACGGATATCCGGGCGAAGCTGCAGCGCTATCACGGAGAGCGGACCGATACCCTGTTTCTGGCCTGGCAGAATATCTGGCTGGATGAGGGGTTTCAGCGCTCCATGGATTTCGGGCCCTGGCTGGCGGACATCACATGTCCAGCTATGATCATTCAGGGGGAAAAGGATGAATACGGGGTGCGGGAGCAGGTGACCGATATCGTTTCGGCGATTGGTGACAGGGCTCAGGGGGTCTTTCTGCCGGACACCGGGCATTCTCCCCACCTGGAAAATCCGGAGCTGGTGCAAAAGCGGGTATGCGACTTTTTGCTAGGTCCGGGAGTTCAAAAAAAGCACAATTAGGCATTGACGTTTACGTATACGTCAATCTAATCTGATGGCAGTTAATTAAAAAGTACAACAATAACAAAAGGCAGATTTTCCCATGAGCGAAGACTACGTTCTGGAGACCCGCAGCCTTGTCAAAGAGTTCAAGGGCTTTGTTGCGGTCAACGACGTGAACCTGAACATCAGGAAGGGCCATATCCACGCCCTGATCGGCCCCAATGGGGCGGGAAAGACCACTGTTTTCAACCTGCTGACCAAATTCCTGGTTCCTACCCGGGGGCAGATTCTGTTCCGGGGTGAGGACATTACCTCCCTGAGTTCTGCTGCCATTGCCCGCAAGGGCGTGGTGCGTTCCTTCCAGATCTCGGCGGTGTTCCCCCATATGACGGCCCTGGAAAACATCCGGGTGGCCCTGCAGAGCTTTGAAGGCTCATCCTACAGTTTCTGGAAATCCGGCAATTCCCTGAACAAGCTCAACGATCGTTGCATGGAGCTGCTGGATTCCGTGGGCCTGGTGGAATTTGCCAATACCACCACCATCGAGCTGGCCTATGGCCGCAAACGCGCCCTGGAACTGGCCACCACCCTGGCCATGGAGCCGGAACTGCTGTTGCTGGACGAGCCGACCCAGGGTATGGGCGGGGAAGACGTGGAGCGGGTGGTGGAACTGGTGCGCAAGGCCGCACAGGGGCGCACAGTGCTGATGGTGGAACATAACCTGGGTGTGGTCAGCAAGCTGTGTGACCGGATTACGGTTCTGGCCCAGGGCGCGGTGCTGACAGAAGGGGATTACCAGCAGGTATCTGCCGATCCGCGGGTGCGGGAAGTGTATATGGGCAGTGCCAGCGACGGGACTGAAGCCGAGAAGGAGTCTGCGCAATGAGTCAGGGTCCGGACAGGGAATACGAACAGCTGCGGGTTTCCGGGCTTCATGCCTTCTACGGTGAATCCCATATCCTGCACGGTATGGATCTGGTGGTGCACCGGGGTGAACTGGTGACCCTGCTGGGGCGCAATGGCGCCGGCCGCAGTACCACCCTCAAGGCCATCATGAACATGGTGGGCCGGCGTACCGGTTCCATCATGATCAACGGTGAAGAGACCATGGCCTGTGCACCCCATCATATCGCCCGGCTGGGTGTGGGTTACTGCCCTGAGCACCGGGGTATTTTTTCCGCCCTGAATGTGCAGGAAAACCTGACCCTGCCACCGGTTGTCCGCAGTGGCGGTATGGGTCTGGAGGAAATCTACTCCATGTTCCCCAATCTGTATGAACGGCGTTTCAGTCAGGGCACCAAGCTGTCCGGAGGCGAGCAGCAGATGCTGGCCATGGCGCGGATTCTGCGTACCGGTGCCAACATGCTGCTGCTGGATGAGATCACCGAAGGCCTGGCTCCGGTTATTGTGGAGAAACTGGGGGAAGTGCTGATCAGACTGAAGGAAAAGGGACTGACCATTGTACTGGTGGAACAGAATTTCCACTTTGCAGCACCTCTGGCCGACCGCCACTACGTGGTGGAGCATGGCCAGATTGTGGAGGAGATCAGCGCCGGCGAACTTGCTGCCAAGCAATCGCTGCTGAACAACTATCTGGGTGTGTAGCACCGGATGGCACGAGCAATACCAAAACAACAAAAGATACCCGAACAACCAACGCAAGACAGTAGCGGAGAAATAACAATGACAATGATGAAAAAGCTTCTGACATCAGCGGTTGCATCAGCCATGATGGTGGGCGGCGCCCAGGCCGCAATATCCGACGACACGGTAAAAATCGGCTATATCGCCGATATGTCCGGTACCTACCGGGACCTGGCCGGCCCCAATGGCCTGGCAGCGCTGGAAATGGCGGTGGCCGATTTTGGCGGCAAGGTGAAGGGTACAAAAATTGAGGTGGTCAGTGCCGAGGACCGGAACAGTCCGGATGTGGCGTCCAGCACCGTCCGCCGCTGGGTGGAAAATGAAAATGTGGACCTGGTAGCCGGTCTGGTGGCCTCTTCCGTGAGTATTGC
>JBFHSI010000092.1:0-11582 GCA_041591245.1 Marinobacter sp. | reverse complement strand
GGGTTTGTCGGTATGGTGATCCTGCTCACCCTGTATTTTCTGATCATTCTGCGCTGCCTGCATATTGCTGCCACCGCCCAGGATTCTTTCAGCCGGTTGCTGGCCGGAGCCCTGACCCTGACCTTCTTCATCTATGTATTTGTCAATGTGGGCATGGTTAGCGGTTTGTTGCCGGTGGTCGGTGTACCTCTGCCGCTGATCAGCTATGGTGGTACCTCAAGTGTCACCCTGATGGCAGCCTTTGGCGTGCTGATGTCCATTCACACGCACCGGCGCATGATCAGTGCCTAGAATGTCATGGTCAAACGTGGCAAGCAGGTAATGGTTATTGCCGGTTATAACCCGTTACAATGATGCCGGGCCTGCCACGGGGCAGCTCCGGCAGTTGATGGACAAGAGGAATTCGGGACGGTGAGCGACAAGGCTTGGTACTCATGGATAGCGGTGGTGATTGCTGCCCTGGTGCTGGCGGGTTGTGCCTCGTCTCCGGCAAGTGATCAGGCGTCCCGGTACCGGATCAGCCAGGACCGGGCTCCGTCCGGCAACTTTGACGCCTCCGGCCTGCCGGATGCCCGGCCGGTATACGAGGCTCCGTCCTCAGCCGGCAACAAGTCTCCCTATACGGTCTGGGGAGAACGCTATCAGGTCATGGCCAGCAACGACGGCTACGTAGCCCGGGGAATTGCCAGCTGGTACGGCGAAAAGTTTCACGGCCACAAAACCTCGAACGGGGAAATTTTCAACATGTACGCCATGTCCGCAGCCCATAGGTCGCTGCGGATTCCCGGTTATGCCAGGGTGACCAATCTGGATAATGGCCGTTCGGTTATTGTCCGGGTGAATGACCGGGGGCCGTTTCACAGTGAGCGCCTGATGGACCTGTCCTACGCGGCGGCGAAGAAACTGGGATTCCATGACCGGGGAACCGCCCGGGTCGAAGTGGCCGCCATAACCGTACGGCCAGACGGCTCCATGTGGCTGGCGGGCCAGCCATTTACCCCGGGGGCTTCCGGGGGGCAGACGGTCGACAGGGCTATTGCCAGCCCGCAGCCTGCGGGAGACAGTCGCGCCCTGTTTGTGCAGCTGGGCTCCTTCAGCAGTCGCGAGCCGGCAGAGAAACTGCTCAGCAGGGCGCAGGCTGTGCTGGAGAGTCCCATGCGCGTACGCGCCGTTGATACTGAGTCAGGCCGGTTTCACCGGGTGCAGGTTGGCCCATTTGATACCGAAGAGGGGGCCAGGCAAACCCAGGATCTGCTGGAGACCCGGGGCTTTCCCCGGTCCATTTTGCTGACAGATACACATTGAGCACCTACATCCAAGAAACACACCTAACGACGAATGATTAGACCCATGGCTTTAAAATCCGTATTCCGTTCTTTGTCCGTAGTACTTGTCCTGGTTTTGATGCTGTCGGGAAAATCGATGGCGCAATCGACACTGATTCCTTCGCCCCCGCAGATTGCCGGAAGTTCCTATATTCTGATGGACTCCAAAAGCGGACGCATCATCATGGAAGAGAACAGCCATGAGCGCCTGCCTCCGGCCAGCCTGACCAAGATGATGACAGCCTATATCGTGGAGAAAGAGCTGGCTGATGGCCGTATTTCCAAAACGGATATGGTGTCGATCAGTGTCCGGGCATGGAAAACCGAGGGCTCAAGAACCTTCGTCCGTGAGGGGACCAGTGTTTCTGTAGACGACCTGATCCATGGGGTGATCATCCAGTCCGGAAATGATGCGTCGGTGGCGCTGGCGGAGTATATCGCCGGCAGTGAGGGAGCGTTTGTGGATATCATGAACCAGCAGGCCCAGTTGCTGGGAATGAAGGATACCCATTTCGAAAACGCCACCGGGCTGCCCCACGACAACCATTATTCTACCGCCTATGACCTGGCCATTCTGGCCCGGGCAATTATTAACGACTATCCCGAAAACTATCCGATCTATTCCAAGAAGACTTTCACCTATAACAATATCCAGCAGCCAAACCGTAACGGTCTGCTGTGGCGTGACGACCGGGTGGATGGCCTGAAAACCGGACACACCAATGAAGCCGGCTATTGCCTGGTAGCTTCTGCCAAGCGTGACAATACCCGTTTTATTGCCGTGGTCATGGGTACCAAAAGTTCCAAGGCGCGGGAGCAGGAAGTTCAGAAAATGCTTAACTATGGCTTCCGCTATTACCAGAGCGAACGTCTGTTCCGTGCCGGTCAGGGCCTGATGGAGGCCCGGGTCTGGGCTGGCCAGTCCGATCAGGTTGCCGTGGGCCTGACCCGGGATGTGTATGTGACCATTCCCCAGGGCTCCCGGAACGAGCTGGAATCTGTGGTAGACCTTGATTCTGTGATCAAAGCACCCATCAAGATTGGGGATGAGCTGGGCCGCGTCAAGGTGATGCTCAAGGGCGATGTGCTGGTAGACCAGCCGGTCCTGGCCCTGAACGAAGTCCCGGAAGGCGGCTTTTTCAAACGCATCTGGGACGCCATCAAGCTCTTTGTGATTCAGCTATTTCAGTAAGGGTGACAGTGTCACCGGGAGAAACACGGCATGACTGAGCCGAAAGCACCGAAAATTGAATTCCCCTGTGACTATGTCATCAAGGTCATTGGTAATTCCGCACCGGATTTCCGGGAGTTTGTTGTTGACGTAGTGGAGCAGCACGCCCCGGGTATCTGCGAAGCCGACATCTCTGTCAATGAAAGCAGCAAGGGGCGCTTCTCATCCGTCCAGTTGCGCATCATGGCCACCGGCGAAGCCCAGCTCAAGGCGCTGTTCGAGGATCTGAAAGCCAGCGGCCGTGTGCACATGGTGCTCTGAGCCCATGTCAGACCTGATTGTCCGCGCCTTGGGGCTGCAGCCCTATATGGATACCTGGGAGGCGATGAAAACCTTCACCGCCGAACGGGATGAAACGGTGACCGATGAACTCTGGTGTCTCCAGCACCCCCGGGTCTATACCCAGGGTCAGGCGGGCAAGCCGGAGCATATTCTCGCCCCCGGGGATATTCCGGTGATCCAGGTGGATCGGGGCGGGCAGGTGACCTACCACGGCCCCGGACAGCTGGTGGTGTATCTGATGATCGACCTTCGGCGCCGGAAGCTGGGGGTCCGGGTGCTGGTGGATGTAATCGAGCAGGCCATAGTCCGGACCCTGGCCGGATACGGTATCGAAGCCGCACCGAAAGCCGATGCCCCGGGGGTCTACGTGTCCGGGGCCAAGATTGCCTCCCTTGGAATGCGGGTACGCAGGGGCTGTTCCTTCCACGGGCTTGCCCTGAACGTGGATATGGATATGGAGCCTTTCGGGCGCATCAACCCCTGTGGTTATGCCGGAATGGCCATGACCCAGGTCCGGGATTTCGTGCCGGCAATCCAGGTTTCCGATATAGAGCCGAAACTGGTGGCTGAGCTGGCCCGGGGCCTGGATGCATCTTCTGTGGACTACCGCCAGGGCTGGTAGAAACGGCAAAGGCTCCGGATGCTGTTGACCGCAGTGCCGGGAAATACCATGGCGAACGGTTAGGGCAGGTGGCCGCAGTATCCGTATAATGAACACAGCGGTTTGTTGCGGTTAAATTCTCTGATCCCACAGGTCCCCCATGTCATCCAGACGTTCAGGTAATTCGGTCTCCCGTATAAAAACCGGCAGTTTTGAGCGCAGGCTGAGCCTGACCCGGGCCGGGCTGTTTGCCGGCACCCGTATGGCTTCCCACATGGCCACCAACTGGTTCAGCAGCAAGGAAAACCGGGAAAAGCGGCACAAGGCCATGCTCTCCAATCAGGCCCGTTTTCTGGTGGATGAACTGGGACAGCTGAAAGGCAGTGTGGTCAAGATTGGTCAGGTGATGGCCCTGTACGGGGAGCATTTCCTGCCGGAAGAAGTCACTGAAGCCCTGCACACTCTGGAAGATCAGACCACATCCCTGGAATGGCCCGCCATAGAACGGGTGCTGATTGATGAGCTGGGTACCGAGTCCCTGGCGCAGCTGGTGGTGGATCCGGAACCCATAGGTGCTGCATCCCTGGGGCAGGTACACCGGGCCCGGCGCCGCAGTGACGGTCTGGAGCTGGTGCTGAAAGTTCAGTATCCGGGGGTTGCCGATGCCGTCGACAGTGATCTGAACGCGGTCGCCCAGTTGCTGAAAATTGCCCGCCTGGTCAGTTTCGGCCCGGAATTCAACGACTGGCTGGAAGAAGTCCGGGAAATGATGCACCGGGAGGTGGATTATCGGCTGGAGGCCCGGACCACGGAAAAATTCCGGATCATGCTGGCGGATGATCCACGCTTTGTGGTGCCCCGGGTATTGCCGGAGTATTCCACTGCCCATGTCATTGCCTCCACCTATGAAGCCGGTCACCCGGTCAATTCACCGGTGGTGGCGTCCCTGCCGGTACAGCGCCGGAGTGCCCTGGGTGAAGCTGCGCTGGAACTGTTTTTCCGTGAACTCTTTGTGTGGGGTGAGATTCAGACGGACCCCAATTTCGGCAACTACCGGATCCGGATCGCCGGGGAAGACGGGAATGATTCGGCCCATGACCGTATCGTGCTGCTGGATTTCGGCGCGGTGCAGGCCTATAACGATGATTTTCTGGTTCCGGTCCGGCAGATGATCCGGGCCTCCTACGAACACGATCTTGCCACAGTGATCCGGGGCGGAATCGAGCTGCGCTTCATGAGCCGGGACTGGCCCGAAGAGGTGCTGGAAAAAGTCGGGGCCATCTGTATGTCGGTGCTGGAACCTCTGGCCAGTGACCAGAGTGAGTGGCCGGATTATGCGGTCAACAGGGATGGCCAGTACCGCTGGAAACAGAGCGATCTGCCTTCCCGGGTGGCCCGTCAGGCTGCCAGGTCGGCCATCAGCCGTTATTTCCGGGTGCCTCCGAAAGAGTTTGTGTTCCTGAACCGGAAACTGATCGGTGTCTATACCTTCATCGCGGTCCTGCATTCCGAATTCAACGGTGAATCCATGCTCCGGCAGTATCTTTACGGTGATGGTGCTCCGGATACTTCCAGTACCAGCCAGAGCACAACGCCATAACGCAGGCCCTTGCCGGTGGCAGTCAATACCACAAAGTTGAGCCAGGGCACCCGCATGATGCCGGCAATCAGGGTCAGTGGGTCACCGATAACCGGCAGCCAGGCCAGTAACAGGGTCCATTGGCCGTAGCGGTTGAAGCGTTCCCTGGCTCGCTGTAGCTGAAGCTCTGTGAACGGGAACCAGCGCCTGTGGCGGAAGCGGTCAATCTGCCGGCCGATAAGGGCGTTGATCACGGAGCCGGTGGTATTACCGGCGGTGGCCCAGAACCAAAGCCAGAACAGGGAATAGTTACTGGTCGCCAGAGTACCCAGGGCAACCTCTGAATAGGCGGGCAGCAGGGTGGCGGCAACAAGGGCCGTCAGAAAAAGGCTGAGGTAAACCAAGGTTTCTATCCGGGTAGTCAGTGGGTCGGTGATGGCCTGGCTCTATGGGTACCATGCAATCCATTGATTTTTTGTTTCTCAGGCGCCATGTCATCATGGTGGACAGTTTTCAGAGCATCAAGTCGGTTTTTCCATTTTGGGTTATCAGGAGGCAGTTATGGATCAGGTGACAATCTACGGTCGCTCAAGTTGCGGATTCTGTGTGGCCGCGAAACGTCTGTGTGAGGCCCGGGGTTTTGACTACGTCTGGATAGATATGGTCGAGAAAGGCATGAGCAAGGATGATATTGCTGCGAAGGTGGGCCACCCGGTGTACACGGTTCCCCAGATCCTGGTGGGAGACAGGTACATCGGTGGTTACGATCAGTTTTCCGCATTTGTGCGGGAGCAGGAATCCAGCACCTCAAACTGAGTGCTGGAAACAAAGAACCCGGGGCAATCCCGGGTTCTTTGTTTAGGCCGGAGACAATCAGATCTCGAACGGCGTTTTCAGTTTCTTTTCTATTACCTGGTTCTTCAGATTGGCCACCCTGGGCAGGCCATTGTCGAAGGGCGGGAAGCTTTCTCCGGCAATCAGCGGTTCCAGATATTCCCGGCAGTCCTGAGTGATACCGAAGCCGTCGTCGGTGATGTAGTGAATCGGCATTTTCTTTTCCTGGTTCGCCACTTCACTCAGGGGTGCCTCACCGATGCTCCACTGGTAGGGTTTGGCCTGTTCCCGGACGATGGTGGGCATCAGTGCCTGTTTGCCCGCCAGGGCCATTTCCACGGCGGCTTTGCCTACGGCGTAGGCCTGCTCCACATCAGTTGCTGACGCAATGTGGCGGGCGCTGCGTTGCAGATAGTCGGCAACCGCCCAGTGGTATTTGTATCCCAGGGCCTGCCGGACCATGTTGGCCAGGGCCGGCGCCACGCCGCCGAGCTGGGTGTGGCCGAAGGCATCCTTGGCACCGGCATCCGCCAGGAACCGGCCGTCTTCGTACTGGGCGCCTTCGGAGGCCACCACCACACAGTAACCATACTCTTTCACGCAGTGATCAACCCGGGCCAGGAAGGCCTCACGGTCAAAGGGAATTTCCGGGAACAGGATGATGTGGGGTGGTTCCCCTTCGCCCTGTCCGGCAAGCCCGGCGGAGGCTGCAATCCAGCCGGCGTGGCGCCCCATGACTTCCAGAATGAACACCTTGGTGGAGGTTTCACACATGGACTTGATGTCCAGGCTGGCTTCCAGGGTCGAGGTGGCGATGTACTTGGCAACAGAGCCAAAGCCCGGGCAGCAGTCGGTGAAAGGCAGGTCGTTGTCGACGGTCTTGGGCACACCGATACAGGTAATGGGGTAGCCCATCTTGTCGGCAATCTGGGAGACCTTGTAGGCGGTATCCTGGGAATCGCCGCCGCCGTTATAGAAGAAATAGCCGATATCGTGGGCCCGGAACACCTCGATCAGACGCTCGTATTCCCGGCGGTTTTCGGAAATGTTCTTGAGCTTGTGCCGGCAGGAGCCAAAGGCGCCGCCAGGTGTATGAATCAGGGCCTGAATGGCCTCATCACTTTCCAGACTGGTATCAATCAGTTCTTCCTTCAGTGCACCAAGGATACCGTTGCGGCCGGCGTATACCTTGCCAATCTTGTCAGGGTGTTTGCGGGCAGTCTGAATGACTCCGCAGGCGCTGGCGTTGATAACGGCGGTAACACCGCCGGACTGGGCGTAGAATGCGTTCTTGATAGCCATCGTGGGCTGGGGCCTCGTGCTGGTTCAGTAATGGCGCAGATGATACGTCAAACTGAGGGTTTTTTCATGGCCGCGAGGTCAGATCGTCCGGGCCTTGACGGCATGGGGCGTATAGGGGACGCTTGGCAGGTTTCATTTCAGAGGTCGTAAACCGAATGCATATTCATATTCTGGGAATCTGTGGCACCTTTATGGGCAGCCTTGCGGTACTGGCACGGGAACTGGGACATACCGTCACCGGCTCGGACCAGGGGGTCTATCCGCCCATGAGCACCCAGCTGGAAGCCCAGGGTATAGGCCTTATGGAAGGCTACAGCCCGGAACATCTGGAGCCGGCTCCGGACCTGGTGCTGATCGGCAATGCCATGTCCCGGGGCAACCCCGAGGTAGAGGCGGTGCTGAACCGGAATATCGATTACATGTCCGGCCCGGAATGGCTGTCCCGGGAAGTGCTCCGGCATCGCTGGGTACTGGCGGTGGCCGGAACCCATGGCAAGACCACCACAACTTCCATGCTGTTGTGGATTCTGGAGCAGGCGGGGTTTGAGCCGGGCTATCTGGTGGGCGGTGTGCCCCTGGACTTCCCGGTTTCTGCCCGCCTGGGTAAAAGTGACTTTTTCGTGATCGAGGCGGATGAGTACGACAGCGCCTTTTTCGACAAGCGTTCCAAGTTTGTCCACTATCGGCCCCACACCCTTATTCTCAATAATCTGGAATACGACCACGCGGATATTTTCGAGAATGTGGAAGCCATTGAACGCCAGTTCCATCACCTTGTCCGCACCGTGCCATCAAAGGGGCTGATTATCCGCCCTGCCGTTGATCCGCATCTGGACAAGGCCCTGGGCATGGGCTGCTGGAGCCCGGTACAGGACACCTCCATTGGCAGTGAAACCCCGCGCACCTCGGACTGGCGGGCAGAACTGCTGGCGGAAGACGGCAGCCGCTTTATGGTGATTCACCACGAGCAGCCGGTGGCCACGGTCAACTGGTCCCAGACCGGCCTGCACAATGTCCGTAATGCCCTGTCCGCCATTGCCGCAGCCCGCCATGTGGGAGTAACGCCGGATCATGCGGTGGCGGCCCTGTGCCGCTTTTCCGGCGTCAAAAGGCGCATGGAGCTGCTGGCGGATATCGACGGCGTCCGGGTTTATGACGATTTTGCCCATCATCCCACGGCCATTGCCACCACTCTGGAAGGGTTGCGGGCACAGGTGGGTGATGAGCCGGTACTGGCCCTGATCGAACCCAGGTCCAATACCATGAAGCAGGGGGTGCACCAGGCGGCCCTGCTGGCAAGCGCTTCGGCTGCTGACCGGGTGCTCTGGGCCAATCTGAATGATATGGACTGGCTGCCCGCTCTGGTAGCGGACTGGCAGGGTGAGCACGCAGGGGAGGCTGGCCGGCACCGGGTGGAGAGCAGTGTGGATGCGCTGATCGCCGGTGCCCTGGAAGATCTGGCGGGCCCCTGCCACATTGTCATTATGAGCAACGGCGGCTTTGGCGGTATTCATGGCAAGCTGATTGCCGAACTCGAGCGTAGCCAGGGCTGATCCCGGTAACCGTTTTCAACAGTGGTGGACTTCATGACCGAACAGCCTTCCCGGGCAAAAACCGTCAACCTGGCCCTGACCGGTGCCTCCGGTGCCCAGTATGGCCTACGTCTCCTGCAGTGTCTGGCAGCGGCGGGCTGCCGGGTTAATGTCATGGTCAGCCGGGCGGCGCAGGTGGTGATTGCCACCGAGACCGACCTGAAGCTGCCAGGCACACCGCCGGCCATGACCGCAAGGCTGACGGAATGGGCCGGCGCCGGGGACGGGCAGATCCGGGTCTTCGGGCGTGAGGACTGGTTTGCACCTCCGGCATCCGGTTCCGGGGAGCCGGCCCCCCTGGTTATCTGCCCCTGCAGCACAGGTACCCTGTCGGCGCTGGCGACCGGTGCCAGTGACAACCTGATCGAACGGGCAGGGGATGTGGCGCTGAAGGAGCGGCGACAGCTGATTCTGGTGCCCCGGGAAGCGCCCTATTCGGAAGTTCATCTGGAAAACATGCTGAAACTGACCCGTATGGGGGCCCTGATCATTCCTGCCAGCCCGGGCTTCTACCACCGCCCCCAGTCGGTACAGGATCTGGTGGATTTTGTGGTCGCCCGTATTCTTGACCAGCTGGGCATTGCCCAGGAGCTGATGCCCCGCTGGGGGGATGAGCGCCCCGCCTGAGCTGCCTCCCCGCCTCGACCGATGGTTTTGGCCAGCCCGATTGATGGTTTTCACCATTGAGTGAAAGGGCGCCCGGGCCGAGACTGCAAAGACGACAATTACAACACACGTCTTTTACCGAGGTTTACCATGATTCCACGTACCCTCTTCGATTCCGACCTGGAAGGTTTTCGGGATTCCGTCCGTCGTTTCCTTGAGCAGGAAGCTGTGCCCTATCACGGGCAATGGGAAAAGGATGGCCAGGTCAGCCGCGAGCTCTGGACCAAGGCCGGGGAGCTGGGGTTTCTGTGTCCGGGGCTGCCTGAGGAGTACGGCGGCGCTGGCGCTGACTTCCGTTACAGCGCAGTGCTGATCGAGGAAGTGGCCCGGGCCGGGCTGACCGGCATCGGCTGGGGGCTGCATTCCGACATAGTGGCGCCCTACATTCTCAACTATGGCTCCGATGAGCTGAAAAGCCATTACCTGCCGAAGCTGGCCACCGGGGAAATGGTTGGTGCCATTGCCATGACCGAACCGGGTGCTGGCTCCGATCTGCAGGGGGTAAAAACCACCGCCATCAAACAGGGTGATCACTACCTGCTGAATGGCTCGAAAACCTTTATCACCAATGGACAGCTAGCCGATGTGGTGATCGTTGTGGCGAAAACCGATCCTGGGGCCGGGGCGAAAGGCATCAGCCTGCTGGTGGTGGAGTCTGACTGGGAAGGCTTTGAAAAGGGCCAGAACCTGAACAAGGTGGGCATGAAGGCCCAGGACACATCCGAGCTGTTTTTCCAGGATGTGAAAGTCCCGGCGAAAAACCTGATTGGTTCCGGTGAAGGCCAGGGCTTTATCCAGTTGATGCAGGAGCTGGCCTCGGAGCGGCTGCAGGTGGCTCTGGGGGCGGTTGCCGCGTCCGAAGCGGCGTGGCAGTGGACCCTGGATTACGTCAAGGAACGTCAGACTTTCGGCAAGCCGGTTATTGCTTTCCAGAATACCCGTTTCAAGATGGCGGAGATGAAATCGGAAATCACCGCCGCCCGGGTCTTCTGTGACCGCTGCCTGGAACTCCATCTGGACCGGAAGCTGGATGTGCCTACGGCCGCCATGCTGAAACAGCACACTACCGATCTGCAGTGCCGGGTGATGGACGAGTGCGTCCAGCTCCACGGTGGCTATGGCTATATGTGGGAGTATCCCATTGCCCGGGCCTGGGCGGATTCACGGGTTCAGCGCATTTATGCAGGAACCAATGAAATCATGAAGGAAATTGTGGCTCGCTCGTTCTGAGCGTCCGGGACTCCGGCGCCACCGGGCACCGGGGTCCTGCCTAAGGGTTTGTGATCCGGCAATCAACAGATTGCCAATCCGGTCAAGTTCTGCTCACCCCCTGTCCCGTAAAGTAGTTGCACAACCTATAACAAGGATAAGTGGTTGCTGCGATGAGACTCCCTTTCTGTCTTGCTGTGTCCCTGTGCACTCTGGTTCTGCCCGGATGCGGGGAAGAATCCTCGCCGGTGCCGGTGGACGGGCGTGATTTCGATGGTGTCGGTTACAGTGCCGGTCAGCCCTATACCGGCAAGGTAATCGACGGCTACCTGCAGGATGCCAGGGTGTGGCTGGACATGGATGGCGATGGCCAGTACAGCCCCGGCCCCCTGGTGCTGGAGCTGGCTAACGGTGCGGATGTGGTGCTGGAATCCGGCGAGCCGACAACCCTGAGTGGCGCAGGTGGTGCATTTTCCCTGGATACCAGCGAGCTGGCGGTGGCCGGGGATGTGGGGCCGGACCTGAATCCGGCGGATTATCCCCTGTATGCCCTGGCGATCCCCGGCAAGACCCGGGAGCAGGGCCGCGACGGCGAGGTGCTCGTGGATCGGGCGTTTCTGATGTCTGCGCCGCCGGGAATCCGCAATATCACTCCGCTGACCACGCTGGCCCGGTATCGGGTTCTGGCAGGGGCCGAAGTGGGCGCCGACAGTCCTGGTGCCGGACTGAACCTGCTCAGGGATTATGTGCTGGCAGGGGATGATCGGGCCCATACCTACGCCCGGGCTCTGGCCAGATTTATGGCCAGCCAGATTCCCGAGGCCTACACCTCCTTGCTGTCCGCTCCGGACAGTGATGGCAGGGAAAGGTATCTGAGCCCCCAGGGGGTGTTTCTTCTGGGGGTGTCACTGGTGCAGAATGCCGGGGAAATCATGGCCAGGGTGGATGCCGCCGCCGCTGG